>JAWLFL010000137.1:0-10570 GCA_041685605.1 Cyclobacterium sp.
CTGAAAATATTCAGGGACAGTTTTATCTGGGAGTAAGTTTATTTGAGTCTAATCAAAAGAACCAGGCCAGAAAGCAGTTGGAAGCCTTACCGCAAGGCATAATTTTATGGTTTAAAGTTTAACACTTATTTTAAATTATAATCTATCCAAATAATTGGCGATCCCTGATAGAATCTGTGGATCATCCGTTTTTTGCTGTAAGGCTTCCAACTGCTTTCTGGCCTGGTTCTTTTGATTAGACTCAAATAAACTTACTCCCAGATAAAACTGTCCCTGAATATTTTCAGGGTGATTGGCCACTAACCTTTCAAATCGCTCCACTGCACGCTTGTACTGACCACTTTGCATGGATAAAATCCCCATGTTAAAAAGGGCTTCTTCATTGTCCGGATCCTGTTCCAGTATGTCCCTCAGCATGGTAATTCCCTGCATGGGATTGGACGAAGACACGTAGGTCATGGCCACTTTGGTCTTCAGGTCCAGCCTGTCCGGGTTTTGTTCCAATACCTTTCCGAGATACAAACGGGCTTTTTCTGCCATAAGCCTGGTTTTGTCATCTTCCATGGCAAAACCAAAGGCTTCGTAGTACAAGTTGCCTGCTTTTTCCCAATTATCTCGTTCCGGAACCTTTTCGGCTATTAAGCTATAGTAATAAGCCGCACTGTCCAGTTTTCCACCCTTTTCATAAACACTGGCAATGGAATCAGCAAATATAACAAAATTTTCGTCATCAGGTTCCCCTTCCATTTGACCCATTAGATTTTCAATCATTTCCAGGTCGGTGGCATTCAGGGAACTTCCATGCGAATTTGCCTCCGGATTAACATCAGATCCCAAATCACTTTCACTTGTAGCGAGATCTCCCTGCTCATTTTCCACCACCACCAAGGGTAAGGAGTAAAGAAAATAAGTCAGTAATAAACCTACTACAACGAAAATAATTTGGGATCGCTTCATCATTAACATTTACCCGAACTTAGTCCTGGGGAGCCAACTCTTTTACATTTTGGCTGTTTTTGATTTTTTCGATAAAAGATTTTGAAGGTTTAAAAGCGGGAACATAATGTTCGTCAATCACAATTGCTGTGTTCTTGGAAATATTTCTCGCAATTTTTTTAGCCCTTTTTTTGTTAATAAAACTGCCAAACCCTCTGACATAGATGTTATCTCCCTCTGCCATTGAATCCTTTACAACCTTAAAGAACGCCTCAACGGTCTGTGTAACATCGTCTTTCTGAATTCCTGTCTTCTCCGAAATCTTTGTGATTACCTCTGCTTTAGTCACTGTCTTAAAATTTTATTGTGTAATTCATTAGAGGCTTAACCTCCTATTAACCAAGTAATTTTGGGAGTGCAAATTTACAATAACCATTCCAATTAAAAAATAAAATGAACAAAATTAGCTTGTTTTGTCAAATTAGTCGTCGAAAATTAACCTATATAAATTTTGAATAGTAGCTATTTTACTGAAAAACTGCTCCGTTGGTATCCCCATAATCGCCGCGATTTGCCTTGGAGAAGCACAAGGGATCCATATATCATTTGGTTGTCCGAAATCATTCTTCAGCAGACACGGGTAGCTCAGGGATTACCATATTTTTACGATTTTGTAAATAAATTCCCCACTTTGGCACAATTGGCCGCTGCCCCAGAGTCCGATATCCTGCGTACTTGGCAAGGATTGGGCTATTACAGCAGGGCCCGTAACCTGCATGCTTGCGCCAGGGAAATCGTACAGGAGCGTGAGGGAAAATTCCCTGATAATTACAAGGAGCTCCTGCGGCTTAAGGGAGTGGGTCCCTACACCGCTGCTGCTATCGCCTCCTTTGCCTTCCGTGAGCCCGTGGCCGTGGTAGATGGTAATGTTTACCGGGTTCTTTCCCGGTTTTTTGGGATTAGCACGGATATAGGCTCCCCTGCCGGTAAGAAAGCGTTCGAATTGCTGGCAAACCGGCTGATTCCAAAAAGCAATCCGGATGAATACAATCAGGCCATCATGGAATTTGGGGCGCTTCAGTGCGTCCCAACAAATCCGGATTGCCCGAACTGCCCACTCCAGCCTGACTGTTTTGCATCAAAACGTGAACTGGTACACAGCTTACCTGTAAAAGCGAAAAAAACCAAGGTCAGACCACGGTACTTCGTCTATCAGTACATCCATGCCGACGGTCACATTGTCGTGCGTAAAAGAACGGCAAAGGATATATGGCAAGGATTGGTAGACTTTCCACTTGAAGAATTCAGCAGCAAGGAAGCTATTTTTCCTCCGAAGCCTGAAAACCTGTCAGCTTTTCAGGAACTGGCATCCCTTGGACCGGTTTTTGAGCCCCACGCAGAAAAACCATGGAAGCACATTCTCAGCCATCAGCGAATTTTTGCTTCCTTCGTAGAGATCAAATTAAAAGCAGCACAAAAGCCGCAGTTGGAAAAGTGGGCTATCGAGAACGGTTACACACTGGCAGACGAACAGGCTTTGGAAGAGATGGGAAAACCCAAATTGATTGTCAGGTACTTGAATCAAAAAAAATAAATCATTACATTTAAATTAGGTAACACTAAGTGCCTCGAATATATAAAACTAGCAAATCATGGCAGGAGTAAATAAAGTAATTCTATTGGGAAATCTGGGTGCTGACCCGGAAGTCAAGCACCTGGAGGGAGATAAGGTAGTAGCCAATATGCGGTTGGCTACCACTGAAACGTACAAGGACCGATCCGGAAACCGGGTCGAAAACACCGAATGGCACGACCTGGAACTGTGGGACGGGCAAGCAAAAGTAGCGGAGCAATATTTAAAAAAGGGAAGCCAGATTTACGTGGAAGGTAAGATAAAATCGGATACCTGGCAGGATGATCAGGGGAATAACCGGAAGAAAATAAGGATTCGGGTGTTGAGTTTTACCATGCTGGGTTCCAGAAATATGGGACAGGATAGTCCGGGGTCCGGGCAGGCACAACCTTCCGGAAATACCGAAAATACGAGAGGGAACCAGATGGCGCAGGAGCCATCCTTTGAAAATGAGGACGATGGATCTGACGATTTACCATTTTAAGAGAAAGGGTTCCGTTAAAATTCCGTAGTTTTGCAAAAAATAATTTTCTTACATTAATGGACGACCCCTACCCGAGTTTGCTGTTGCTGGCAGATATCCTGGCTGTTTCTCCGGTTTATGTGGTGACCAACGCGATCCTATTCCTCGCACTTTTGGTATCATCCGCTTTGGTATCCGGTTCGGAAGTAGCATTTTTTTCGCTGAACCACGAGGATATCGAATCAATACAGCAAACAGCCGATTCCCGTTCAGAGAAGGTGATTGCGCTTATTGAAAATCCTCAGAAGCTGTTGAGTACCATTCTGATTCTCAATAACCTGATCAATATCAGCATCGTTACCCTGACCACTTTTTTTACCTGGACGGTCTTTGGTACGGATACCTCCGGCATTATTATCATTTTGTTTCAAACCGTTGGCGTTACCTTCGCTATCGTATTTATTGGAGAAATTGTTCCTAAAGTATACGCCAATTCGGCCAGGGTTACCTTTTCCAGGTTGACCTCCACCTTTCTTTACTATTTTTCCTTATTGCTGAGCCCACTTTCCTATGCCTTGATGGCTATGAGCAATGTGATTGAAAAACGCATCGAGCGTAAAGGCTATTCCATTTCGGTAGATGAATTGCATCAGGCGCTGGAAATTACCTCCGTGGACACCAGCAATAACGAAAGAGATATTCTGAAAGGCATCGTTAATTTTGGCACCTTGTCCGTAAAGCAGGTAATGCGTTCACGAATGGACCTTACGGCGGTGGATGTGGAAACGGATTTCCATGAATTAATGGACAAGATTAATAAAAGTGGCTATTCCCGGATTCCGGTATACGAAGATACCATTGATCAAATCAAGGGGATTCTCTACATCAAGGACCTGCTGGATCACATAGAGAAAGACGAACATTTTCAATGGCAGGACCTGATTCGCAAGGGTTATTTCATTCCTGAGAACAAAAAACTGGCCGACCTACTCAAAAACTTTAAAAACAAGCGGGTCCACATGGCCATTGTGGTGGATGAATATGGGGGGACTTCCGGACTGGTGACGCTGGAAGACCTGATCGAGGAAATCATTGGAGACATCAACGATGAATTTGACGATGTGGAAGAACACCTGTTTCGAAAATTGGACGAGCGGACTTACCTTTTTGAAGGCAAAATATCATTGAATGATTTCTGCAAAAAATTAGAGCTAGACATTCAGCTTTTTGATGAGGTAAAAGGGGAAAGCGAATCGCTTGGGGGATTGCTGCTGGAATTGAATTCCAATCTGCCTAAAAATGGAACAAAAATCAGGTTTGAAAATTTTGAATTTACGATCATGGCCGTTGATACCAGAAAGATCAAAAAGGTAAAGGTGGTATTGGACGAACCCCAGGATAAAAACATTCCAGATCAATCGGACTGATTCATTTCCAGGCGAATCAGACTATTGGAAGATAGATTTTAATTTTTATAGGTACGAGTTTAATTTTCTAATTTTTTTTTGTAGTTTTAAAATTACGAAAAACGAACTTAAATAGCCGATATGGCATTAGCCTTTGTACAGACGGGCTAAAATTTAAACCATAAAATTCAAAATAAACGTAAAAAAACCTTACATAAGTTCGTTTTTAAAGGTAATCTCTTATTCTAGTAATCATAATTTTTCATTTCGTTACAAACAATTCTTTCATTTTTGTTTTACCTTTATTGTCTAGAATTTAAAAATTGAAAAATTTATTGTGAATTTTTCAAACTGAATTCAATACCAATTACTAATAAATATAACAGAATGAATCAAGGATTATATCGTTCACAATTTGAGCATGATGCCTGCGGAATAGGGGCTGTTGTAAATGTGAAGGGCCAAAAAAGCCATGAAACGATAAGTGATGCGTTGCTGATGCTTAGCAATATGGAGCATAGGGGAGGAAGGGGGAGCGATCCCAAAACCGGAGATGGTGCCGGAATCCTGATCCAATTGCCCCATACGTTTCTAAAGGAGGTTACCCGACGGCTTGGATTTGAATTGCCGGAAGAGGGGAGCTATGGCGTAGGCATGGTTTTTTTCCCCAGAAATAAACAGTTATATAAGAAAAGTAAAGCACAACTTAATAAAATCATTCAGGAATTGGGCTTTGAGCTGTTGGGCTACCGCTCGGTACCCACGGATGAAACGGTTCCCGGATCCGGAGCATTGGAAGTGATGCCGAATATTGAGCAGGTATTCGTTCGGCATAAGGACAGCCTTTCCGGTATTGATCTGGAAAGGAAATTGTACGTGCTACGAAATTTCGCCACCCGTGACATTAATGCTAGCATTCCCGGTGTCAATGATGCTTTCTACTTTGCCAGCTTTAGTGGGCAGACGGTAATCTATAAGGGACAATTGAGGACTGACCAGGTGCTTACGTTTTACAAAGACCTGCAAAACAACCGGCTTACCTCTGCCATAGCCCTGGTACATTCCAGATTTTCTACCAATACCTTTCCTAACTGGAGATTGGCACAACCGTTTCGTTTTCTTTCTCATAACGGAGAAATCAATACCATTCGCGGAAACCTGAACAAAATGAGGTCCAAGGAGACGCTGATGAAAACTACGCTGTTCACGGAAGAAGAACTTCAGATGCTGATGCCCATCACCAATGCCAAGCATTCCGATTCTGCCAATCTGGATGCCATGGTGGAACTACTGGCACTCAGTGGAAGAAGTCTTCCGCACGTCATGATGATGTTGGTGCCAGAAGCCTGGCAGGACAATAAGACCATGGACAAAAAGAAGAAAGCCTTCTACAAATTCCATGCTTCCCTGGTAGAGCCCTGGGATGGTCCGGCAGCCCTGCTCTTTACCGACGGTAAATCTCTGGGAGCCACCCTGGACAGGAATGGGTTGCGTCCATTGAGGTACTTTGTTACCTCCGACGATCGCCTGATTCTTTCCTCTGAAGCGGGAGCCTTACCGATTCGCGATGCTACGATTGTGGAAAAAGGGCGGATCAGCCCGGGCAGGATGCTATTGGCGGACCTTGCCAAAGGCAAAGTGGCCTTCGATGAGGAGGTTAAAGCTGAAGTCTGCAACAAGAAGCCCTACGATGCCTGGATACGTAAGGAACGGCTAAAGCTCCGCTTAATCCCTTCCCCGAAAACACTTTCCCTGCCCTATACCACCGAAAATATCCGAAAAAGACAAACCATCTTCGGATATAGCCAGGAGGATTTGAAAGTCTTGTTAGCCCCTATGGCAGACACGGCCTATGAACCTATCGGCTCTATGGGTGCTGATACACCATTGGCCGTACTTTCGAAGCAAAGCCAGCATATAGCCAATTATTTCAAGCAATTATTTGCACAGGTAAGTAATCCGCCCATCGATCCTATCCGGGAACGATTGGTGATGTCCCTTTTCACCAGGATCGGGGAAAGCCATAATATACTGGAAGAGAGTCCGCAGCATACCCGGCAGATTCATATTTCCCAGCCTGTATTGCTTAACGAAGATCTTGAGAAACTCAGAAGTCTGGAGGAAAGGGGCTATCGCTCCGCTACCTTACAGGCACACTTCACGGCCGATCACAAGCCAGGGCGATTGTTGGAAGCATTGAATCGCCTGTGTCAGCAAGCAGAAGATGCCATTGCGGCGGGTAAAAATATATTAATTATTTCTGACAGGGATTGTAAGCAGGAAACCGCACCCATCCCGTCCCTTCTGGCGGTAGGAGCGGTTCATCACCATTTGGTCAACCAAAAAATACGGACCAAAGCCGGTATTGTCGTGGAGGCAGGAGATATCCGTGAAACCCATCACTTTGCCACCGTGATAGGATATGGTGCCAGTGCCATAAACCCCTATCTGGCCTTGGAAACGCTGCTCTACCTCAACGAAAATGAGATGCTTTCCAAAAAGATTCCGCAGAAAAAACTGTTTGAAAATTACAAGGAAGCCATTGGAAAAGGATTGCTGAAGGTGTTGTCCAAAATGGGTATCAGTACCCTGCAATCCTACCAGAGCGCTCAGATTTTTGAAGCCATAGGGCTGGGACCTGAGGTTATTGAAAGGTGTTTCAAAGGTACGGTCAGCAGGATCAGTGGCGTTTCTTTCGATGAGTTGGCAGACGAGGTCCTGGTACGGCATCACGCTGCCTATGAAACGGAAAGCCCCTTGTTGGAAGCAGGAGGTATTTACCAATGGAAACGAAGGGGAGAAAAGCATTTGTTCAATCCCGAAACGATCCACCTGCTACAAAAATCTACTCGTCTGGGAGATTATCAGTTGTACAAAAAATTTGCACAGAAAATAAATGATCAAACCAAGGATGCCCTGACGTTGCGTGGTCTCCTTGAATTCAAGAAGAGAATATCCATTCCCCTTGAGGAAGTGGAGCCGGTGGAAAACATCCTGAAGCGCTTTGCCACGGGGGCCATGTCCTTCGGGTCCATTTCACATGAGGCCCACTCTACCCTGGCCGTTGCCATGAACCGTATGGGTGCCAAAAGCAATAGTGGAGAAGGGGGAGAAGACGAAATCCGATTTGAGAAGAAGCCCAATGGCGATTGGGAGCGGTCTGCGATCAAGCAGGTAGCCTCCGGCCGATTCGGTGTCACGAGTAATTACCTTTCCAATGCGGATGAGCTGCAGATCAAAATGGCCCAGGGCGCCAAGCCCGGCGAAGGAGGACAGCTACCAGGCCATAAAGTAGATGACTGGATTGGTAAGGTTCGGCATTCCACCCCTGGTGTGGGCTTGATATCACCTCCTCCTCATCACGATATTTACTCCATTGAGGATTTGGCACAACTCATATACGATCTTAAAAACGCCAACCGAAGAGCAAGGATCAACGTGAAGCTTGTTTCACAGGCTGGCGTTGGTACGGTAGCGGCAGGAGTTGCCAAAGCACAGTCGGATGTAATTCTGATTTCCGGTGCTGATGGTGGTACAGGCGCATCTCCCCTGAGTTCGATCCGGCATGCAGGATTGCCCTGGGAGTTGGGCCTTTCGGAAGCGCATCAAACGCTGGTAAAAAACAATCTCCGCAGTAGGGTGACCCTTCAAACGGATGGACAGTTACGTACTGGACGGGATCTGGCCATTGCCGCGCTGCTTGGAGCGGAAGAATGGGGGATTTCTACGGGTGCCCTGGTAGTGGAGGGATGCATTATGATGAGAAAATGCCACCTCAACACCTGCCCGGTAGGTATTGCCACCCAAAATCCCGAACTCAGAAAGCTATTTACGGGAGATCCGGATCATGTGGTTAACTTCTTCCGGTTCCTTGCCGAAGATTTACGGGAAATCATGGCTTCGCTTGGTTTCCGTACCGTAAATGAAATGGTGGGACAGAGTGATGTGTTGAAAGCTGCCAATGGGCAAATGAACCATTGGAAGTGGGATAAACTGGACCTGAGTCCGATATTCCATAAAGTGGAAGTCCCGGATCATGTGGGCGTTTACAAGCAAATCGATCAAGACTTCAGGTTGAAAAAAGTACTGGATAGGAGGCTAATAGAAGTAGCCACCCCGGCGTTAGAGCAGGCAAACCCTGTAAGAGGAAGTTTCGAAATCAAAAACGTGGATAGAACCGTTGGGGCCATGCTTTCAAATGAGGTATCCAAGTTTTTCGGAAGTCCCGGATTGCCGGATAATACCATTCATTTTAAATTCAAAGGCTCTGCCGGTCAAACCTTCGGAGGCTTTCTGGCAAAAGGCATTACCTTCGAACTGGAAGGTGAAGGCAATGATTATTTTGGAAAAGGGCTTTCGGGTGGAAAACTGATTGTGTACCCGAACCGAAATGCCAATTTTGTGGCCGAGGACAACATTATCATCGGCAACGTGGCCTTCTACGGAGCCACTTCCGGCAAGTCCTTTATCAAAGGTAAAGCCGGAGAACGCTTCTGTGTCAGGAACTCCGGTGTAGAAGCTGTGGTTGAAGGTATTGGAGATCATGGATGCGAATACATGACGGGTGGTTTGGCTGTTATCCTGGGGGAAATCGGTAGAAATTTTGCCGCCGGTATGAGTGGTGGAATTGCTTACATTTTCAAAGAAAATGTAAGCAACATCAACAAGGAAATGGTGGATATTGATCCATTGAACGAAGACGATTTTGCTACTATTAAAAATTCCATACAGGATCACCTGGAGTATACGTCCAGCAATATTGGAAGTGCTATTCTGGAAAACTGGGAAGAAAACAAAGAGCGTTTTATAAAAGTTATTCCAAGAGACTACAAAGAAGTATTGAGAAAAAGAGCGTTGGAAAAATCAAAAACTTTAGTATAATATGGCGGATAAGGAAGGATTCTTAAAATATAAAAGAGAGCTACAGAGCTCACGGTCGCCTGAAGATAGGAAAAACGATTACAAGGAAATATTCAAGCCGTTGGACTCCAAAGTGCTCAACCAGCAGGCAGCCCGTTGCATGGATTGCGGGATACCCTTTTGTCACAACGGCTGTCCCCTGGGAAATGTCATTCCCGACTTCAACGAAGCCGTTTACCAAAAAGAATGGGAATTGGCTTACAACATTTTGCGGGGTACCAATAATTTCCCCGAGTTTACCGGAAGGATTTGTCCTGCTCCCTGCGAAGCGAGCTGTGTGTTAGGCATCAACAAAGACCCGGTAGCGATCGAATTGATCGAAAAGAGTATTGCCGAAAAAGCCTTTGAACTTGATTTGGTCAAGCCAAAGATTCCGACTCACCGAACAGGTAAAAAAGTAGCCGTTATTGGTTCCGGTCCGGCAGGACTTGCAGCGGCAGACCAGTTGAACCAGGCAGGTCACGAGGTGACCCTTTTTGAAAAAGACAAGGAAGTAGGGGGCTTACTACGGTACGGCATCCCCGATTTTAAGTTAGAGAAATGGGTGATTGACCGAAGGATAAATGTGATGAACGAGGAGGGAGTCATATTTAGCAAGGATACAGAGGTAGGATTTAACATCAAAGCCGACAATATTCTTCAAAATTACGATGCAGTGGTCCTGTCCACAGGAGCCCAACACCCCAGGGATCTGAAAATTAATAACAGGGATGCCAAAGGGGTTCACTTTGCCATGGAATTCCTGGGGCGACAAAATCAGGTAATTGCAGGGGAATTGGATGAGAATCCGATTAGTGCGAAGGATAAGCATGTCATCGTGATCGGTGGAGGGGATACCGGAAGCGATTGTATCGGGACCTCTAACCGGCATGGAGCAGCTTCTGTTACCCAGTTGGAATTACTTCCCAAACCGCCTCAGGCAAGGACTACGCTCAATCCCTGGCCGGAATGGCCCATGACGATGAGAACATCTAGCTCCCACGAAGAAGGTGCGGAGCGGGTTTGGTCGGTTCTTACCAAAGAATTTACCAAGGATTCTAAGGGCATTGTCACAGGGCTGTCGATTGTAGAAATAGAGTGGAAGGAGGAAAACGGGAGGATGCAGTTTTTCGAGATTGAGGGCACCGAAAAAACCTTGCCATGTGATTTGGCTTTGTTGGCGATTGGATACCTTGGTCCCAAATCTGGTCTTTTGGAGGCTTTTGATGTGGA
>JAWLFL010000393.1:0-2544 GCA_041685605.1 Cyclobacterium sp.
TACTCGGATTACCACCCGTAATAAGTCTTTCTCTTGTGCCATTTTTTCTAAAAAGCTCTTCAGGGAAGGATGGTGCATCGTAAACGTTTGATCCGTTATCCGGATGGAATTGATTCGGTCGAGCCTGAATGTTCGGTAATCCTGCCTCCATTTGCAAAAGGCAATGAGATACCATTGTTCGAAGGAGTTATACAAACCGATAGGTTCCACTTCCCGGGAACTGGTTTCCTCCTTTATAAAAGTGGTGTAGTCAAGTTGCAGGGCCTGTTGCGTAGAAAGTCCGTCTAAAATGGACTGCATGACCCCTTCTTTTCCGTCGGCATGTAAGTTGTTATTTCGAAACACGGCGATTTGTTCATCGAGGTTTTCCATCAAAGTCTTTTCATTTTCCTTTAAGACCGCCTTGATTTTGACAAGCGCCGATTGGAAATGATTGCCACTTTCTTTGTCTGTATGCTTGGCGAGAATTTTCTCTGCAACCAGCAGAGAAAGCGCTTCTTCCCTGGAAAAACTTACGGGGGGTAACCGGTATCCCTCCACCAGCGTATAACCCCGGCCCGCCTCACCCGAAATGGGGATTCCGGCTACCTCCAGCGATTTGATGTCTCGGTATACCGTTCGTAGACTAATGCAAAACCGATCGGCAATCTCCTGCGCCCGTACCTGCCGCTTACTTTGCAACTGAGTGAGAATAGCCGTAAGTCTGTCTAGTCGGTTCATTTGCTTTAGGGAAGTAGTAAAAATAGGCAAATTAAAGATAAAATTTTTTATTGATTTAGGCTAAATTCTCCACTAGCTACTGACATAGGGTTGTCACTGCCTGCTTTTACCTTTGAACCAGACAAGCATGTATAACCTCTAAAAAAAAAGCAACATGAACACCAAAACTGAAGCCCTTGTTATCAATCCGGTCCAATTGAAGGAACATTGGCAAGGTCACCGTAAACTAACCCGCAGGGTAATCGACGCTTTTCCTGAGAAGCAACTATTTCATTTCACCCTTGGAGAAATGCGCCCCTTTGGCCAGATGGTCGATGAATTAATCGCCATCGCCGGACCGGGAGTAAAAGGCCTGGCAACGGGAGAATGGAACAAACTGGATGAAAACCTCAATATGGGAGAGGATAAAGAAAAGCTACTGGAGGTTTGGGATCAGACTACGGAGGAAATTGAGCGGTGGTTTCCCCAAATCGATCCAGAGAAATTTCAAGAAAAAGTAATTGCTTTTGATCAGTATGAGGACAAAGCTTACTGCACCTTGTTTTATTTTATCGATAATGAAATTCATCACCGGGGCCAGGCTTATGTGTACCTGCGAGCGCTGGGTATCGTTCCTCCCAATTTTTGGGAACGGTAATTGGGGATTCCGTTAATCAGCAAGTCGATTTTTAGATTAAAAAACAAGCCCGAAGTTGTGAAAACTTCGGGCTTTTTTTATTCAGCATTAACCCAGTTTTCCACTTCTTCTCTCGTGGGGTTTGATACGTTTAGTTTTAGTTTTTTTCGTTTGCCGCATACGTCGTTAAAAAACTTGTTTGGGTTTTGTGCCCTGAGCTGCTCCATGGTGTGAATATTCAATTCGCGTATGACCGGAATCAGCTCCGCAGGAATTCCTACTCTCATGAAGTCCTCATCGGTAGCGACCTTCACTTTCTTTTCAGGCTTCATTTGAGGGAAAAACAAAACCTCTTGTATGGTGCTTTTATTTGTCAGGAGCATGCAAAGCCGATCAATGCCGATGCCCAGCCCCGAAGTTGGCGGCATGCCGTACTCCAATGCCCGGAGAAAATCATCATCCATGGCCATGGCTTCGTCATCACCTCTTTCGGCCAGTTTGAGTTGTTCTTCGAATCGCTCCCGCTGATCGATCGGGTCATTCAGTTCAGTATAGGCATTAGCGATTTCCTTTCCGTTGACAAAAAGCTCAAAACGCTCCACCAACCCTGGTTTATCCCGGTGCTTTTTAGCCAATGGGGTCATTTCTATCGGATAGTCTGTGATGTAGGTGGGCTGGATCAGGTGGTCTTCCACTTTTTCACCAAAAATCTCATCGATGAGTTTTCCTTTCCCCATGCTGTCATCCACTTCAACGTCCAGGTCAGCGCAGACTTTTCGTAAACCGGTCTCATCCATGCTACTGACATCTATGCCCGTGTATTCCTGGATGGCTTCGAACATGGAAAGCCGTCTGTAGGGACCCGCAAATTCAATGACATGATCTCCGACTTTTGCCTGTGTGGTACCCAATACACTTGTAGCAATCTGCCCGAGGAGTTCTTCCACCATTTCCATCATCCATACATAATCCTTGTAGGCAACGTAAATTTCCATGGACGTAAACTCCGGGTTGTGGGTGCGGTCCATGCCCTCGTTCCGAAACATTTTCCCTATTTCGTATACCCCTTCAAACCCCCCAACGATCAATCGCTTAAGGTAAAGCTCGTTTGCGATTCGTAAAAACAAGGGGATATCCAAAGCATTATGGTGGGTATCAAAGGGTTTTGCGGCTGCTCCGCCATGAACTTGCTGAAGAATAGGCGTTTC
>JAWLFL010000394.1:0-2539 GCA_041685605.1 Cyclobacterium sp.
ACCGAAGACATTTTTAACCAACACATGACTTTTCCATCTTATCAGCTACGTTTTTCTTTCCTACCATGTTGATGCGATGGTTGAAATCCCTGGGACCGGGACTGATCACCGCAGCCCTGGTATTTGGCCCTGGTAGCCTGACCATCACTTCCAAATTGGGGGCTATCTATGGTTTCCAATTGCTCTGGGTCATCGCAATAGCTGTTGTGTTAATGATTACGTTTACCGGGATGGGTGCCCGGATAGGCATGGCCTCTGAGATTTCCCTGATAAGTATCTTCCGGCAAAAATGGGGAAACCTGGCAGCCTGGGTGGCCGGATTGGGGATTTTCTTTGTGACGGCCTCTTTTCAGGCCGGAAATACGGTGGGTGCTGGAATGGCATTATCCGAATCCCTTGGCAGTTCAAACGCTGTTTGGATTTTGATCATCTCTTTGTTAGCCATTTCCCTGCTTTTCTTCAAATCGTTTTACCGCATTTTGGAGAAAGTGATGATCGTCATGGTGACCATCATGGTAGTTTCATTTTTTTTCACCCTTGTGTTGGCCCCACCTTCCTTTGATAATATTGTATCTGGTTTTATACCTGCTATCCCTCCGGGGGCTTTTATTTTGGTAATTGCGTTGGTAGCCTCCAGTTTTTCCATTGCCGGAGCTTTTTACCAGGCTTATCTGGTACAGGAAAAAGGATGGGAAAAAGAACAGAAAGGGGATGCTCTTCGGGAGAGCTTCACGGGAATAGTCTTATTAGGTTTGATTTCATCGATGATCATGTTAAGTGCGGCGACGATTCTGTATCCCAAGGGCATCGGGGTTAATTCCGCTGCGGATATGGGCATGGCCCTGGAGCCGGTGTATGGTAAATTTTCCTTCCTGGTATTTATGGTGGGGTTGTTTGGTGCTTCTTTTTCCTCACTTCTTGGCAATGCCACCATTGGTGGTACCTTGTTGGCAGATGCCCTATCGATGGGCAGGGACCTGAATAGTGTCCGGGTGAAGGTTTTGATCACCCTGGTCATCGTTATTGGGGCTGCTGTGGCACTGATTTTTGGGCGCCTGCCGTTGGAGTTGATTGTTTTTGCCCAGGGCATTACCATTTTTGCCGTTCCTTTTATTGGCCTTGGCATTTTCCTGATCGGAAATGATGAAAAAATAATGGGAAATATGAAAAATGGGATAGGGACCCGCTTGCTGGGAGCCATTGGATTGTTGGTTTTACTGACCTTGGCAATCAGCAATGCCTACGTCCTGTTTTTTCAGTAAAAAAGTTTTATTTGAAATAAAATGTTTAAAAATTGCAGCCAGGAAGCTAGTAAACCCCAAATAGCGTAACCCATGAAAACCATAGCAGCACTCGAAGAAAAATTAAGCAAGCCTTCTCCCGCATTGGTAAAGGATATCCAACAAATCGATGGTGATATTCTTCTGTTGGGGGTGGCCGGTAAAATGGGACCCAGTCTTGCCAGGTTGCTGGTACGGGCGATTCAGGAGGCCGGCATTACGAAAGAGGTGATCGGGGTATCCCGGTTTTCAGACGAAAGTATAAAACAGGAACTGGAAAAGGAGGGTGTTCGATGCATTCGTGCAGACCTCCTCCATGACGAGGACCTGCAGGCATTACCTCCTGCAAAAAATGTAATCTACATGGCGGGTAAAAAATTTGGAACCACGGGTGATGCCCACACTACCTGGGCCATGAATGCCTATTTGCCGGGTAGGGTATCAGAAAAATTCAAGGATTCGCGGATAGTGGTCTTTTCAAGCGGAAATGTATATCCCTTTGTGCATTATGCTTCCGGGGGCGCATCCGAAAGCACGCCGCCTGAACCTTTGGGAGAATATGCACAATCCTGTTTGGGCCGGGAACGGATTTTTGAATACTTCAGTCATCAATACGGGATTCCCATGCTGATATACCGCCTGAATTATGCCATCGATATGCGGTATGGAAACCTCCTGGAAATTGGTAAAATGGTGGAAAAGGGGCAGCCCATTGATTTGAGAAGTGGGCACATGAATGTGATTTGGCAGGGAGATGCCAATGAAATAGCTATTCGATCCCTGCTACATGTCAGCAGCCCTCCCAAGCTACTAAATGTGACCGGTCCGGAAACCGTGAGTATACGCCAGGTCGCAGTAAAATTCGGTGAACTCCTAAACAAAACACCCGTGTTTATCAATGAACCCGATCCCCTGGCTTTATTAAGTAATGCCTCCCTTTGCCACCGCTTGTTTGGCTATCCTTCCGTCTCCCTGCTGGAGATGATCGAAATGACAGCAGCCTGGATACGGGAGGATGGTGCTACCTTAAACAAACCAACCCATTTTCAGGAAAGAGAAGGAAAATTTTAGATTCTTATGCATCAGATAGACCCCCGAATAGAAATGCAACTGCAGGAAGGCACCGTTATCCCTGCTCATCCGTTGGCATTGAATGAGCACCGCCAGCTGGACGAAAGGTACCAACGGGCATTGACGCGTTATTACCTGGCCTCTGGTGCTGGTGGCATGGCGGTAGGCGTACATAGCACCCAGTTTGA
>JAWLFL010000395.1:0-2537 GCA_041685605.1 Cyclobacterium sp.
GCCGTTTCCGGATTTTGGCAGCTTTGCACAGGCGTAACCTCCGAGGCATAGGAAAGCGTTTCCACCCCTGCTACCTCAAAAGAACGTTCTTGTAAGCAACCATTGGTATCCATAGCCCGAATCAGGTAATTCCCTGCTTCCAAATCCCCAAAGCGAATATTTCTGTCCATCTCAAAATCCCGGTTACCGACCCTTTCTTCCGAACCATCGCCACTTATAAGATACAGGCCCGCACTAACGGGAACCGTTCCACCCTGAATTTCAACCTCTATCCATGCCTCGTTTGCCGGATCACATCCCAAATCCAGATTGGAAGCCTCCGTATCCAGAAGGATTTCTACCTGTTCCGGTTGCTCCAGCGTGACGGAACCACTTGTGGTACAATTCTGGCTGTCAGTAATCGTGACGGTATAAGTTCCCGGAGGAAGGTTTTCCAGACTGGGTGTAGTACTATCGGCGGTATCATCCCATTGATAGGTATAGGGTGCCATTCCGCCTTCTACTTGTACTGAAACCGCACCATCGGATGCCCCAAAACAGGAAATAGGAAATCCTCCGTAATCAGAAGTCACCGACACAGTGGCTTCCATGGTTTGGTGTACCAATGTAAAGGGTCGAAAACAAGCTGCCTCATCACCCAATACTGCGACAAATGAGCGGAGCTCCTCAGATTTAGGGAACGGGTTGGCTGTCGTGTATTCGGCAGCGTTATCCTCTACAGGAAAGTTATCGTAAAATCGGGCACCATCCGGGAAATATCCCACTAGCTCGGATACATCAATCGCATCTTCCCCCACATTACAGAGTTGAATGGCAAGCGGTTCTCCGACATCCGGACAGGAACCTTCGTCCACCATGACGTCAAAATAAATCGGATCAGACAGGGGGTTGAGGGTACATGTCCCGTCGCTGGCAAAGCCCTGAATAACGGGGCTGGAAAAAGCGATATCGGTACTGGCATTTTTCCCGGTTACTTCTCCGGAGAGGTCAAAATTGCTTGTGCATTGAAATCCGTCGGGACCGGCGCAGTTATCAGGGGCTATTATCGTATACTCCACAAAACCTATTAAATCATCCGGGTCCGCCGAAACGGGCACATCCCCGATCTCCCACACCAGGGTTCCCCCCGGACCTAGGGAAGGTTCATAATTTATTCCACCCGGCATCGGGTTGCCATCCCACCAAATTTCGTTTACTTGTTCAAAATCAACGGATGGCGGCAGGGGAATCTCCACTCTGGCATCTTTGATCGCCTCCTGCCCCTTATTTCGGATCTCAACCCGAAATGTTAGCGGCTCCTTTCCTGTCACCTGATAAACTTCATCCACCTGCGGGTTTTCTCCCGTAAACTGCTGGATGGCCTCTAACTTTGTCTGCCGGGCATTAATCGAAAAGGTAATATTAAAAATGGCGTAAGTATCAATGACAGAGGCATAATTAAAACGGGTTTGGGTTTGTCCATTGGCAATGATGCGATTGTCCTCATTTGGAACCTGAAAAACGGCCAGGTCCATACCCGTATTATTGATCAATTCCGGTTTCCGGGGATTTCCCCCAGTAGAGATACTGCTATTGAAAAAATTAAAGGTGTCGTTACGATCGTGTTGAAGGCGTACAAATTCTCCGGAGTTTACTCCTTCTTCGATTTCAAAATAATCTCCTGTACCGCCTCTTTCGCCCTCAGCGGCCATTACCCCCAATTTCACATTCACTGGTCCGGATTCCACTGCGGAAAATCCCTGTAGATCAAGAATATTATTTTGGTTCAGATAAGATTCTACATAAGCAAAACCATCAAACACGACCACATCCCTGGCTTCCATCAGGGCATTTTCGTAGACAACTACCATTCCCCAGCCGCCGTAAAAGCCGATTGATCCACCCGTTCCCTCCAGTAATGCCAAATCTGCTATCCAATACTCTCCCGAGCCAGCGGATTTTACCATATCGGTTACATCCGCGTATCCGACAAACAAACCGTCCTGTTCCAGATACGATTCCGGAAACCAGATTTCGTCATTTTGAGCCTGCACCGTAGTATACTCCGTTTGTCCCGGAACTTTTATGCTAACCTTTTTTTTATCTAAGTTTTTGGTAATACCTGCCTTGGTAACGTCAAATTTCATGTCTTCCGAAGAACGTCCTGTCCAGTAAAGACCCGCAAACAGTACCTCGGTACAGGCGGGATCCGCCCCGTTCTCATTAGAGAAAACAAGGGTTGCAGCGGAGGAATTAAAGGTTTCCGGATCGTTGTCCTCATCCACATACACCATGGGATAATTATTCTGTAAATCCAGACTGTAATTCTCCAGGGTCAGGTTTGTGTTTCCGATAATGGTAAAATCTCCGTTGATGTTATAAATATTGGTACTGGGACCATTGGGAGAGGAGCGGGGCAAAAAAGGTTGTAGCACCTGAGCAGGAGCGGACGAGGCTTGAAATACCATCCACAGCAAAACGATGGCGTACATTTTTCGCCAAACCTTCTTTTGAAATTTTTGTGTCGTAACCACCTGAAATCCATTTCTCGTTCTCGC
>JAWLFL010000396.1:0-2524 GCA_041685605.1 Cyclobacterium sp.
AAAGCCCTACCTGATTGCCTGCATCAATGTGGTGGTGGCCGAAACCGATGAAGAAGCCCAGTTTCTTGCCACTTCTTTTTACCAGATGGCCCTGGGGATAATTCGAGGCCGCTCCTACCCGTTACCAGCTCCTGTATCGGATATGAATGCCATTTGGGCACCGCATGAGGCTGCGGCCTTGCAGAACATGATGGCCTATACCTTCGTGGGGAGTTATGAAACCGTAAGGCAGGGATTAGAAAATTTCCTGGCCGAAAATAAGCTGGACGAACTGATGATCACCACCAATATTTACGATCATGAAAAAAGGCTGGCCTCTTTTGAGCTCACCGCAAAGGCCATTCGATCCATTTCTCAAAAAAACCCTGTCGGCTGAGATTATCCGCAAAAAATCAGTTCAACCCTGCATTCTTTGACCACTTCGTCGGCATGGTCGTTCGGGAAGCAAATAAAAGTACTTGTATTATCAGGCCAATGACAATCAGGATAACGAGTTCGAATTGGGAAATAATGTTGCCCATGTGAAAAATCCGATCTGTTTTTGATTTTAATTTATCCGCCTCTGTTAACTGGATTTGGGAAAGGAAATGCAAGTCCATCAACGCTGATTTAATCATCACTTCCTCACTTTCCAGATCACCCTGTTTGAGCTTTAAGTCAATTTCCTCCGTCAGTCCGGTAAAATGCAAAAAATACCTGGCCTCCTCTTCCGTGAGGCGGGTTGCCTGGTAAAGCTGATTCAAGGTATCTATTTCTGTCAAAAGCTGCTTGGCAATCCGTTGCTTTTGAGATAAAGAACTAACCGGGTCGTTAATTGCCACTTGAAGGTTGTGGAGTTTCTCCGAAAAATCCAGAATGTAGCTCTCCGCTACCAACCGATCCCGATAAATCGCTTCAAATGCGGATTCCAACTCTTCTATTTGATTCCGTTGATTGATATTAGTAATCATCACCAGGACAATTACCCCCAAAAGCAGCGAAGCCGCTGTAATCTTATGTTTTATGCTGTACGTCCATCTCATTGCATCGTACTCCTCTTTTCTTACCAGCTACGGTGTGTGACAAAATTTCAACGTCAAATCTAATGGGAAAAACGATAACAACGATAGAAAAATAACAAAAAGTTAACCGCATTTTTCACAGCCACAGCCGTTTCGATTTTTAGTGGATTTTTTTCTCCCAATGCGGATCCCCCAATAAACCAATACCCCTGCAAATAAAATGGCAACAATGACTTCCTGTAACATGATTAAATAAATATTTGATAGGTCACCAATGCGCCCAAATAGGCCACAATAGTCATTCCAATCGTTTGAATCACCGGCCATTTCCAGCTTTTGGTTTCCCGGTAGACCACCGCTACCGTGCTCATGCATTGCATGGCCAAGGCATAAAAAACCATCAATGAAAATCCGGTAGCCCGGTTAAAGACCTTCTCCCCTGTGTCCGCATGCACCTGTTTATCCAGCTTCTCCCTTATCGTCAGTTCGTCTTCCACATCCTCCCCTACACTGTAAATGGTAGCCACGGTGGCCACGAAGACCTCCCTTGCTGCGAAAGAAGTCAATAAGGCGATCCCTATCTTCCAATCATAGCCTAAGGGCCGAATGGCCGGTTCGATCGCCTTTCCTAAAATCCCAATATAAGAAGCTTCCAACTGTTTGGACGCAAATTCGGAGGCCAGTTCGTGTTTCTGATCTTCGGTAGCTGCTGCAAGTGCGCGTTCCTTTTCCACTTCCAATGCTTCCATCTGGCCAGAGGGACCATAACTAGCCAGTACCCATAAAA
Organism: Cyclobacterium sp.; assembly: GCA_041685605.1. Taxonomy (GTDB): domain Bacteria; phylum Bacteroidota; class Bacteroidia; order Cytophagales; family Cyclobacteriaceae; genus Cyclobacterium. The sequence goes on from JAWLFL010000396.1 coordinate 1,789, forward strand.
CGATCGAGATGGCCAGAATTACTTTTCCAGCCTCCAGAACGAAAATTTTGGATTTGTTGTACATGGTTAGCAACACGGTCTGCCAACGCGGCAGGCGGTAGATGGGCAGATCCGTCATGAGAAAACTCTTCTCCTTTGTCCGCAACACGTATTTCAATGCCAAGGCTCCCAATAAGGTAAACGCCGTACCTAATAGGTACATGAAAAGCAAAGCCAATGCCTGCAGGTTGATCCCCATCCAGGATTGGTCCGGAACGGTCAACCCAATCAAGATAATATATACCGGAAGTCGGGCCGAACAACTCATCCAGGGGGTCACCAGAATGGTAATCAACCGTTCTTTCGTGTTGCTGATGTTTCGGGTAGCCATAATCCCCGGAATGGCACAAGCCATGCCCGAGATCAGGGGAACCACACTCTTTCCATGCAAGCCAAAAGGCCGCATCATGCGGTCCATTAAATACACCACGCGGGAAAAATAACCCGTATCCTCCAAAAAAGCCAAAAAACCGAAAAGCAAAGCTATTTGAGGAATGAATATGACCACGCCACCAATACCCGTAATGATGCCTTCTGAAAGCAGGTCTGTCAGCACCCCTGGAGGGAATACCTCCGAAACCCATCCACTTGCTGCGGCAAAAGCACCATCTATCAGGTCCATGGGCGTTTCTGCCCAGGCAAAAATAGCCTGAAATATAACCAACATGATGGCCAAAAACGTAAGGTAGCCCCAAAC
>JAWLFL010000138.1:0-10377 GCA_041685605.1 Cyclobacterium sp.
GTCTTTTTTTTTGACATTAAGGTATTAAATAATTTTCTTTGCGGAGTGTTTAAACTAAACTGATCACAAAATGTCTGAAATTGCACAAAAAGTAAAAGCTATTATCGTTGATAAGTTAGGCGTCGAAGAATCTGAAGTTACTCCGGAAGCGAGCTTTACCAATGACCTTGGAGCCGATTCTTTAGATACTGTAGAGCTTATCATGGAATTCGAAAAAGAATTCAACATTTCCATTCCGGATGACCAGGCTGAGCAGATCGGTACGGTTGGCCAGGCGGTTAGCTACTTGGAAGCTAACGTAAAATAACCCATACTTAAAATCATTTATGAATTTAAGAAGAGTTGTAGTAACAGGTCTAGGTGCCCTTACACCCATTGGCAATACCGTCGACGATTTCTGGAACGGATTGACAACTGGTGTAAGTGGTGCTGCGCCTATTACCCGTTTTGATGCCTCCAAATTCAAAACCCAATTTGCCTGCGAAATAAAGAATCTTGACATCGCGCAATTTATAGACAGAAAAGAAGCCAGAAAAATAGACCCTTACACGCAATACGCCATGATAGCTGTGGAAGAGGCCATGAACGATTCGGGAATAGACCTGAACAGCATCGACCTCACCCGATCAGGCGTGATATGGGGGTCCGGTATCGGAGGCCTGAAAACGTTTCAGGATGAAGTCACGGATTTTGTCAATGGAGATGGAACTCCCCGGTTCAATCCTTTCTTCATACCTAAAATGATTGCCGATATTGCGGCCGGATTTATATCCATAAAATATGGATTTCAGGGCCCCAATTTTGCCACGGTTTCGGCTTGCGCTTCTGCTACCAATGCGTTAATTGATGCTTTTAATTATATTCGACTGGGCAAGGCAGATGTTTTTATTTCTGGTGGCTCCGAATCAGCGGTTACAGAAGCTGGCGTCGGTGGATTCAATGCCCTAAAGGCATTATCTCAACGCAATGATGATCCGGCCACAGCCTCCCGACCCTTTGACAAGGACAGGGATGGGTTTGTGCTGGGAGAAGGTGCCGGAGCACTTATACTGGAAGAATACGAACATGCAAAAGCCCGTGGGGCAAAGATATACGCAGAACTCATCGGTGGTGGCATGACCGGTGATGCCTATCACATTACAGCCCCACATCCGGAAGGACGTGGAGCAGCTAATGTGATGAAATTTGCCCTGGAGGATGCAGGGATTAATGCGGATGCAGTAGATTACATCAATGTACACGGTACTTCTACTCCTCTCGGAGACTTAAGCGAAGTCAAAGCCATTCAAAAGGTATTTGGCGACCATGCCTACAGACTGAACATCAGCAGTACCAAGTCCATGACAGGACACTTGCTGGGAGCAGCCGGTGCGGTAGAAGCCATCGCCTCTATTTTGGCCATGAGAGATAACCTGATACCCCCCACCATCAATCATTTTACCGATGATGAAGAGGTAGATGGAAAATTGAACCTCACTTTCAATCAAGCTCAGGAGAAAGAAGTGACCATCGCTCTGAGCAACACTTTCGGATTTGGCGGGCATAACTGTTCGATCATATTCAAAAAAATTAAGGAATAAATTTGAAATTACTACGGTTGCTCAGAGTACAAGAGCTAACTTACGATAAGAAAGAGAAAAGGCTTGCTTCCGCTATCAAAAATATAGTGGGTAGCAAGCCTTTAAATTTATCGCTCTACAGGTTGGCCTTCCGGCATGTTTCGGCCTCTAAGGAAATCAAGTCAGGAGTAAAAATAAGCAATGAACGCCTGGAATACCTTGGAGATGCCGTTTTGGGAACCGTAGTTGCCGAGTATCTTTTTCAAAAATTCCCCTACAGAGACGAAGGATTTCTTACTGAAACCAGATCTCGTATCGTTAACCGCGAATCCTTAAACCAGGTTGGCCAAAAAATAGGCCTGCCCAAAATCGTAGAAACGGAAATGGACGGCAAAGTCCCCTATTCCTTCAAGTCCCTCTATGGGGATACCCTGGAAGCCTTAATCGGGGCGATCTACCTGGACAGGGGATATTATTTTTGTAGAAAATTTATCTACAAACGGTTGATCGCACCGTTCTTTGATTTGGATAATATCATCACCACCACCATCAATTTCAAAAGTAAAATTATCGAATGGTCTCAGAAAGATAACAAGGAGATCGATTTTGAGTTAAAATCAGTAGAAGGCAGCCAGCGGTTCAAGGAGTTTACCGTAGCACTTAATATTGACGGATCTTCTTTTTCGGAGGGTAAAGGAGCTACCAAGAAAAAAGCCGAGCAGGAAGCCGCAAAAATTGCCTGCGAAAAACTTCAGATCGTCCTTTAATCATGCAACCCCTCTAAAAGGGGAGAAAAATCAACCCTATGTCTCAATTACATATAGCCGGTGCCACCCTGAATCAGACGCCATTGGACTGGGAAGGGAATTTTGACAATATTTTGCAGGCCGTCCAAAAGGCAAAAGAACAACAGGTAGCTTTGTTATGCTTTCCAGAACTCAGCATCACCGGATATGGAAGCGAAGACCTTTTTTTAAGTTATTGGTACCCCAAAAAAGCCCTGTACTACCTACAAAAGATCCTTCCCTTCACCAAAGATATTACGATTTGTTTGGGTTTACCCTGCCGGGTAAAAGGGAAATTATACAATTGCATGGCCGTGGTAGAAGACCAGAAGGTCCTGGGGATTGTACCCAAACAATTTTTGGCTACTGATGGGGTGCATTACGAGTGCCGGTGGTTTACGCCCTGGAAAGCGGGCGAGCAGATCAGCTTCGATTTCTACGATTCAGCGGTTCCTTTTGGCGATATGACCTTTGAAAAAAAGGGGGTCAGTTACGGGTTTGAAATATGTGAAGATGCCTGGAGAAGAGACTTACGTCCCGGATTCAGGCTAAAAGACCGAAATATAGCTTTGATTTTTAATCCCAGCGCCAGCCACTTTGCGATGGGCAAAAGTGAACAACGGGAAATACTGGTAAGGGAAAGTTCTGAAGTGCTGAAAGCAGCTTATTTTTACATTAATTTGCTTGGCAATGAAAGTGGTAGAATGATTTTCGACGGGGAAATACTTTTCGCAAACAGGGGAGAAATCCTCGTCAAAAATAAGCTTTTGTCTTTTCAAAACTACCAGTTGGTACACTTCGATTTCCCTCTTGAAAAACCCTTGAGCCCGGTAGGCAAGCCCATTGAGCACGACAAAAACGAAGAATTTACAGCAGCTGCCACCCTCGCGTTATATGATTACCTGCGAAAAAGCCGAAGCAAAGGATTTGTGCTTTCCCTGAGCGGCGGAGCAGATTCCTCTACCATTGCCGTGCTGGTAGCGGAAATGGTAAAAAGGGGAATCAGGGATCTGGGGATTCCCCTATTTCTCGAAAAAATTCACCGCAGCGATGACATTGACCCCAAGAGTAGTATCAAAGATATAATCGGAAAGATTTTCATTACAGCTTACCAAAGCACCCGCAACTCGTCCACGGGCACCTTGGAAAGTGCGAAGACGCTGGCTGGGAGCCTTGGTGCCACTTTTCACCATTGGTCTATCGATGAGGAGGTTGCTGGCTATACCCGGAAAATCGAAACCGCGCTGGGCAGAAATCTGGACTGGTCTGGCGATGATATTGCCTTGCAAAACATACAGGCACGCGCAAGATCTCCCATTATCTGGATGCTGGCAAATATTCACCAGGCACTACTGCTCAGCACTTCCAATAGAAGCGAGGGAGATCTAGGCTATGCCACCATGGACGGAGATACAAGCGGAGGGCTTTCTCCCATCGCGGCTGTATCGAAAGATTTTATATTACAATGGCTGCGCTGGGCCGAAAAAGAACTGGGATATAAAGGGCTAAAAGATGTGAATGCACTTCAACCAACTGCAGAACTACGCCCGTTGGAGTCCAGGCAGACGGATGAGGAAGACCTGATGCCCTATCCTGTCATCACAGCCATAGAGAAACTGGCCATTCGGGACAAACGATCTCCGGCAGACATCTACCTGATTTTGAAAGAAGAACTTTCTCTTGAATCGGCCCTATTAAAAACTTACATTAGAAAATTCTTTGGACTGTGGTCCAGAAACCAATGGAAAAGGGAGCGGCTGGCACCCTCTTTTCACCTGGATGAATTCAATGTCGACCCGAAAACCTGGTACCGTTTTCCCATTTTATCCGGGGGGTATCGGAAGGAATTAGATGAAATGGATAGTTTAGAAGAATAAAGTAAGGCAACAGCGTAAAAAAAATAAGAAAATGATCAATAATGTGTTGTATTACGTGGTTTGGAGTCCAAACCCGGCGGTTTTTTCTGGATTCGACAGGTTGCGTTGGTACAGCCTGCTTTTTGCACTTGGCTTTATCGTTTCTCAACAAATCATGATTCATTTTTTTAAAAAAGAAGGTCATGATGAACAACTGGTAGACCGGCTCACCATCTATATGGTATTGGCCACCATTTTAGGGGCGCGTCTTGGACATGTGTTGTTTTACGAGCCAGCACGCTACCTCAGCAATCCCATCGACATTCTCAAAGTTTGGGAAGGAGGGCTTGCCAGCCATGGAGCCGCTATCGGTATTCTATTTGCGCTGTGGCTTTATGCCAAAAAAACACCCGGACAGTCTTACCTATGGGTAGTTGACCGGATTGTGATCGTCGTAGCACTCACCGGGGCACTGATACGTGTAGGTAACCTGATGAACTCAGAAATCGGCGGCAAAGCCACTGGAACCGACCAGGGTATTGTTTTTGCGCGCGATACCGAGGACATATTAGGCACCATGAACCTGCCGATAGAATCCATAGAAGCCTACAAACCGGAGGACCGGGAGGATGAATTGCAGGGAACCGGCAGGGTTCCGGTAAATTTTGATATACGCATCAGTAAGGGGGGGTTTGATGAAAGTAACTTAGCCTCGGTTTTGGAAAGGGATATCAAATACGCCTTGACAAGATTCAGCAGCTCCAAAAAATACATGGCTGAAAACCCTGAAACACCCCTAAATATGGATATTACGGATGGAGGCGATCATTACCTGGCTGTGGTCAAAACCTTTGGTATCGCCAAACATCCCACTCAGATTTACGAAGCAGTCACCTATTTCTTGATCTTTATCTTCCTCTTCCTGGGTTGGAAACGGTACAAGTCCGCCATCCCTGAAGGCTTATACCTGGGTTTATTCCTGATTTCTGTGTTTGGAATGCGCTTCGTGTGGGAATTTTTCAAAGAAAACCAGGTGGATTTTGAAGACAACCTGACTTACAATATGGGACAGGCATTGAGTATCCCGCTGGTGTTGGCGGGTATTGGATTGGTCATTTACGCCCTTAAAACCAAGAAAATAAATCGGTGATAAAGGAGGGGTTAAGGAACCGGATCGTGTCCTTGCCCTCCCCAGGGATGGCACCTGCCAATCCTTTTCAAGCCCAACCAGCCCCCTTTCCAGACACCATGTTTCTGAATGGCCTCTTTCATATATTGGCTACAGGTGGGGTAATACCGGCAAGACCTTGGGAATAAGGGGGATAGTAAATATTGATAGATCAAAATGGGAAAAATGGCGATATTTTTAACTAGTTGCTTCACTTATATCGTATTTACTTCTAGAAAGGTAAATATCGCCATTTAAGTTCTGCGACCCTAGACAAAAAAACCGGTAATTTTGAAATATATTCCCACGTTTTTCTTTCAAATCCTGCTTTGCTGCTGCTTTAGCATGAATAGCCAGTCGCTATGGGCGCAGGAGGAATCCGCAGGGAGTGCTGGGGGCCCGGCCGATCCCCCTAATAAGGTAACCGTCAACAATATCTTTGTCGTAGGGAATGAAAAAACCCGAAGGAATATCATTCTGAGGGAAATGGATATCAGAACAGAAATCACCTATGACTGGGAGGAATTTGTCGAACTGCTGCTGGCTGACCAGAAAAAAATATACAACCTGCAACTGTTTACGACGGTCACACTCACCCCCTTATTTGTAGGCGACGAGCAGGTAGAGCTACTGGTGTCGCTCAAAGAACGCTGGTACCTACTACCCAGCCTCATCTTTAATCTGGCAGATAGAAACTTTTCAGAATGGTGGATCAACCAGGGCAGGGATTTTTCCAGGGTCAATTACGGTATCAAGCTTGATCATAATAATGTCGGAGGCAGAAATGAAAAACTTCGTGTAATCGGACAACTGGGTTTTACCCAGGCTGTTGACCTCAATTACAGCATTCCTTACCTGGACAAAAATCAGCTTCATGGGCTGGCCGCAAAATTTAATTATTATACCAATAAAAACATCCCCATAAAATCGGTGGAAAACAAACAGTTTTTTTACCGAAACCAGGCGGAAGACGTGCTACGTAAGACGTTCAATGCTTTTCTAACGTATAGTTTCCGGGGCAGCTTTTACAATTTCCATTACCTTACCCTGGGCATCCACAATACCCGGATCCATGAGGATGTATTGGCCGAAAACCCAAACTACTTTACCCATGACGGCGAACGACTGAAATATTTTCAAGCGACTTACCGATACCGCCACGACAATCGAGACAATGTAGCTTATGCCACTCAGGGCACCTTACTGGACTTAAGCTTGAGCCAATATGGGCTTTTTTCAGGAGATGACATTAGTGAAACGGAATTTTCCATTGTAGCCAGCAAGTATACACGCCTGGGTGATAAATTTCACTTCGCAACCGGTATTTCAGGATCCGCTTTTTTTAGTCCAAGGCAACCCTATACGCTGGTAAGAGGGATCGGATACAAACCCGATTTTATTCGTGGCTATGAAATCAATGTGATCGAAGGACAGCAGACCATTGTGCATAAAAACAGCCTTCGCTATGAATTATTAAATATTGCCTTCGATATTTCAGATTTCATGCCCATCGAAGAGTTTTCCGTCATCCCCTTCAAATTATACTTAAGCGCCAATTTTGACCAGGGGTACGTCAGAGATGCCAATCGCATACCTGAAAATGCGCGTCTGACCAACCAATACCTGGCGGGATACGGCTTGGGCTTGGATCTTATTGGTATCTATGATGCCGTTTTCCGTTTCGAATATTCCGTAAACAATACCGGAACTGGTAATTTTTTCATCAACGTGAAGGCCCCTTTATAAATTACTTTTTTGTTTTTAAAATACATTTTTTTGTATTAAATTCATTTGTCGCTAGGTGTTTTCCCAACTTTTCGAATCATGGAGAAATGGATTTCGACCCTTCTGCTTTTTTCCTTTTTGAGTGTCCTTACCGGGCATTCGCAAAACAGCATGGATCATTTCCCGAAAGGTGCGCTTAGCATGGGCCTGGGAAACGCCAGCGTCACCCTCGATGATCCCTGGGCCGTCTTTAACAACATCGGCGCACTGGGCAAAGCCAAGCGGGAGCTGCGAGCCATAGCTGGCTATGACCACCGGTTGGGCTTATCAGAACTCACCACCCTCTCCGCCGGCCTTCTCATTCCTACCAGTAACCTGGGGAATCTGGGTATCGGCATTTCCAGCTATGGCGGAAAGCTATTTAACCAACAGCAAGTCGGTCTGGGTATCGCCAGGCAGCTCGGTCTGGCAAGCCTCGGAGTCAAAATCAGCTATTTTCAAACCAATATTGAAGGATTTGGGCGCAGTGCCCAGCCGGTCATCGAATTTGGAGGTCTGGCTGAACTGCTTCCGGGCTTATTTTTTGGTGCCCATGCCTACAATATCACCCGGGCGGCTATCAGCAAATCCAGTAAGGACTACCTGCCCACCACCGTAAAAGCAGGGATTTCCTACCGACCCTCGGAAAATCTCCTATTGAATTTCGAATCTGAAAAAGAATTGCTCACTCCTGCCAGGTTCAAAGCGGGATTGGCCTATGGTTTTGAGCAAAAACTATGGGCCAGAGCAGGTATCAATACCAATCCCAATCACCTGTTTTTCGGTATTGGTTTCATGCCCAGGAGGTTTCAAGTAGATTATGCCATGAGCCGGCATTTTCTTTTGGGCTATACCCACCATTTTTCCCTCAATTACAACCTTTCCGAACCGTGATAGCTCGTTTCCTTCTTGTATTTTTGGTGCCGGGCTGTTTCCAAATCCTTTCTGCCCAATCCTTACCTACGAACGCTCTGGACATCGAACAGTTCATTGAAGAACGCTTTGCCTTTCAGGACGAGGACATTCCTTATGAAGACCTCTACGAAAGTCTTCTGCAGGTTCACCTAAACCCCCTGGACCTACAGGTAGTCTCCGCCGAAGAGCTGAGGTCGCTGCATATCCTTTCCCCCTTGCAGGTGGAAACGTTTATGGCCTATAGAACTGGATTTGGCCCTTTGCTCTCTACATACGAATTGCAAGCCATTCCCGAGTGGGATTTGAAAACGATCGAAAGTATCCTGCCCTTTGTACAATTGAATTCCAGCCAAACGCTTCCGGGCGTTCCCGGTTTCAAACGGATCCGAACAGCGGAAAATGCCTATTTTATTCTTAGGCAACGAAGGGTCTGGCAAACCAGAAAGGGATTTAGCCCCCCGGATACCCTGCCTGGTGGCGCACTGAGCAGCCGCTATCTCGGGGATCCCAATGACGTGTACGCCAGGCTGCGATTGCAGCAACCGGGTGATTTCAGCCTGGGCCTGACCGCTGATAAAGATGCCGGTGAACCCTTTGTCTGGGATGGAAATACCCGAAGGTATGGAATGGATTTTTTGTCTTTTCATTATTCCCTCTACAATAAAGGTGCTATAAAGATGCTCACCTTGGGCGATTATCAGCTTCAATTCGGCCAGGGACTGGTATTTGGGGCAGGGTTTTCAGTAGGAAAAGGATCGGAAACCGTGTCTACCGTTCGAAGAAGTTCTCTGGGTCTCCGACCCTATACCTCGGTTTTAGAAACCGGTTTTTTTCGGGGAGCGGCGGTTACCTACCAAACAGGAAACGTTCAATGGACGGGTATGTATTCCCTCGCTCCCAGAAACGCAAGTATCCAGGTTCTTCAGGACAGCCTGGACGCTTCCGACGGCCATTTATCTTCGCTTGTCCTTTCAGGATATCACCGAACAGCAAGTGAAATCCAAAAAAAAGCCCGGGCCAGGGAACAAAATATAGGGACCAACATCCACTACCAGCATCCAACGAATAACCTGCAGGCAGGTGCCAATTTTCTTCACACCCGATACAGCCGCCCACTGTTGCCCAGAGCCCGGATATACAATCAGTTCGAATTTCGAGGAAGATCCAATTCCAACGGCAGCCTTTACCTATCCTATAATGTTGCCAATCACTACTTTTTTGCCGAGTCCGCCCTTTCCCAAAGCATGGGAAAGGGCCAGGTAGTAGGCATCATGAGCAGCTTGAGCCGGCAGGTAGATTTTTCCCTGGTATGGCGAAAATTTGATCGAAATTTCCATTCGTTCTATGGCAATGCATTTTCCGAAGGCTCCCGGCCCATTAACGAAGAGGGCTTCTACCTGGGGCTGAGCTATAAACCCTCCAGAAAAATCAAATGGTCTGCCTATTACGATCACTTTTCCTTTCCCTGGATGCGGTTCCGCATGTATGCTCCCTCTTCCGGCAGCGAGTGGCTTAGCCGTTTAACCTACACACCGAATAAGCAATTACTGTTTTTCTTCCAATGGCGGGAAGAAAGAAAAAACAGAAACCTATTGTCGGATGAGCAGTGGGATAACCACTATTTACTAGCCGAAGGTAAGCGAAAAAACTTCGTCTGGAACATGAGCTACCAGCCTAATCAATGGTGGCAGGCAAAAACCAGAATCCAACACAGCTCTTATCAAATAAATGGAACCAAGACCAAGGGGTTTGCCATTTTTCAGGATTTAACGGGCAGCGTGGGCGATTGGAAATTCAGTGGGAGGGTTTCGTTGTTTGATACCGACGATTTTGAAAACCGGCAATATCTTTTCGAAAAGAATGTACTTTGGGCCTTTTCGGTACCCAATTTTTATGGACAGGGGATGAGGTGCTATTTGCTGGCACAATACAAAATCAACAATCAGTTGACCTGTTGGGGCAGGTGGGCAAAAACGTCCTACACCAATAGAGAAGGAATTGGTTCAGGACTGCAGGAAATACCTGGAAACGAGGTAACGGAAACCACTTTTCAGCTGAGGTACCAGTTTAACCGGTAAAGAATGTGTAATCTTCCTTTACCGGTTAAATTCATCCGTTTTGCTTCTTTAATAGATCTCTGATTTCCTCCAGCAATACCTCGGTTTTGCTTACAGTAGGTGGCGGAGGAGTGGGTGCAGCTTCTTCTTTTCGCTTCAGCTTATTGATCAACTGCACCATCATGAAAACCGCAAGGGCTACCAGCGTAAAATCCACTACAAATTGAATGAAATTACCATACCGAATGCTCACTGCAGCCACTTCCACCCCTG
>JAWLFL010000397.1:0-2513 GCA_041685605.1 Cyclobacterium sp.
TGAGGTGCTTCTTTATCCCAATCCAGCCGATGATTGGTTTAACCTGGTATTTAATCTGGAAGCATACGAAGATATCCGGATAGAAATATACAGTACGACTGGACAGGTGGCTTATGAGAAGGATTTTCCAAATACCCTCAACCAGACATATTCCTTTAGCAAAGCACTGCTGAGTTCGGGGGTCTTTGTGGTGAAAATTACGGGAGAGCAGTGGTCAGAGACCAAAAGATTGATCCTTCGCTAATACCAAAAGGGGCTACGACGGCGTTTTATCAGAAAAATAACCGGTTTCATTCGGCATCTTCTAAAAATATAACCGTAATTTGCCGGTAGGTAGGGAAGCTCCAAGAGGCTATTCCTGAAGTACAGCGGCATTAGGTTCAACCAACTATGAGTGAATTAAAAACAGGATTAAAAAAAGTAGGCATACACCTGCTGGCAATCACGGGGATTGCCTTTGCGCTTTTGTTTGTCTTTTTTAAAATTTATTTACCAGGGTACACCCATCATGGGGAGTCGGTGACGGTGCCCGATCTGGAGGGATTTGATTTTGAAGAGGTTCAGTCTTACCTGGAGACCAGGGGCTTGTCACTGGAAATCACACCCGATAGTGGTTTTGTAGCGGAGGCCGATCCGTTGGAGGTTTTGAAACAAAACCCCAAACCCGGTTCGAAGGTCAAGCAGAATCGGAAGATTTACGTAACGCTGAATGCCAAAAATGCTCCCATGGTACGGATGCCCAACCTGGTAAACACACCACTCAAAAATGCACAGGAAATCCTGGCTAATTTTGGATTGGTAAGAGGGGATATCGTGTATGTTCCGGATATCGGTCTGAATGCGGTATTGGAGCAAAAATACCGGGGAAGGGAAATTAAGGAAGGTTTTGAGATTCCCAAGGGGTCGCAGATAGATTTGGTCGTAGGAGATGGATTGGGCAACCAAATTCTGGAAATGCCCAATATTATTGGAATGGATGACGTAGAGGCCGAATTTCTGATTCTCGGATCCGGTCTGAGTATGGGCAACATTAATTTTGTGGAAACAGACACCGTGCCGAAAGGAACGGTCATAAAACAATTGCCACCTCCCGGTCTGGATATGAAAACCGGCGAGCGGGTTGACGTGTGGGTATCCAAACTATCCGATGAAATCAATTTTTAATGGCCCAAAGAGGAATAGTTGGTTTTTTTTGTTGCCTGCTGATTTGCTTTGCCTTTCAGCATGAAACGCAGGCTCAATTCCACCAGTTACCCCTTTCCCGCAGCCAACCTGAAACGAAATCGGCTTCTTCCCAGCTAAGGGTGCAGCAGGAGATGGCAAGCCTGCCCTTTTGGGATGATTTCTCCAACGGTGAAATCTCAGCAGACAAGTGGCTGTCTAAAGGCACCCTTCATTCCTACACCATTGGGAATAATCCGCCTTCCCTGGGAATGGTTTTTCTCGACGGCATGGATGCTGGCGGTAATCCTTATTCCCGAAGCCGCTTGGAAAACGGAGAAGGAGACGAATTGCAATCCTTGCCCATAGACCTTTCGGGACTGGATGCAGAGGATCAAAGTAGCCTATTCATTAGTTTTTTCTGGCAGGCCGGGGGAAAAGGGGAGATGCCCGATGCTCAGGATGCCCTGGTGCTTTCCTTTTTAGATGCCGAGGGCAATTGGATTCCTGCCTGGACACAGGAAGGAGGAGAGGAGCTTTCCACAGACGGTTTTCAGCAGGCTATTTTGCCGGTACCAGCGGCATTTCAGCATGCGAATTTCCAATTTAAGTTTACGCAGTCGGGCAGGTTATCGGGGCCATTTGACACCTGGATCCTGGATTACATCCTGTTGAATACCGGGCGGGATGAACAGGATTTGTTTACCAATGACCGCAGTCTTACCCGACTTCCCGGCAGTCCCTTTGCACCCTATTATGCCATTCCCTATTTTGAGTTTGATCCGGAAATGGTTTCGGGCACCATCCAAAATCAATTTAACAACCTGGCCAACCGCTTTCGGGCCATGGAGTATACGGTGGAGCTGCGGGATCTGGTTACCGGAGATTTAATCGCAAGGCCGGACCAAAATACCCCGGTCAACCCGGTAGCTCAGGCGGGAGAGCGAAGAGATTTTTTCAGCACCTTGCCGGAAGACCTGGAGCTAATGGCAGACAATGCCTTTGATCTTGAGATTGCCGTGCAGTTGCTGGCGGGAGATGATTTTTTGGTGGCCTCTATTGAGGGACAGGATACGGTTTTTAGTGAAGCAGTGGATTTCAGGGTAAACGATACCAGCAGCACCATTATTCCCTTCCAGGATTATTATGCCTATGATAACGGCCACGCAGACTATGCAGCCGGGATCAATCAAAGAGGAGGTATGTTGGCATTGGAATACAGGGCTTTGAACCCGGGCTACCTGAGCGGCATCAGCATTAATTTCACCAATCTGGCCCAAAGGGGCAATACCATTGAATTGATGGTCTGGGATTCCTTGGAGAACGAGCCGCTGTTGCGGGAAGAGGTGCTC
>JAWLFL010000398.1:0-2500 GCA_041685605.1 Cyclobacterium sp.
CAAGGTTGCGGGAGCAGCCATGCTAGTTATTTTTGGTGCCTGCTGATCAGTACTTCCATTACTTCGTCCAGTTCATAACCCTTCGCTTCCAGCAATACCAGGTAATGAAACAATAGGTCGGCAGCTTCTCCTATAAACAGCTCTTTGTTATCATCTTTGGCTTCAATAACAATCTCTACTGCTTCCTCTCCAACTTTTTGTGCTACTTTATTGATCCCAGATGCAAATAAGGAAGCCGTGTAGGATTTGTTGGACGGATTGTTTTTCCGGTCCTTTATTACTTTCCGCAACTCGTCGATAAAAAAGGATTTGCTTTGGTTTTGATGGGCAAAACAGGTATCATCCCCCTTGTGGCATACCGGACCCTGAGGATTTGCCTGTATCAAAAGGGTGTCCTTATCACAGTCGAGTTCCATTTTACGAATCAATAAAAAGTTTCCGGAGGTTTCTCCTTTGGTCCAAAGCCTTTGTTTGGTCCGGCTGAAGAAAGTCACCTTTCCGCTTTCCAGGGAATGGGCCAGCGCCTCTTGATTCATGTATCCCAGCATGAGCACCTCTTTCGAGTTTTCATCCTGCACGATGGCAGGTACCAACCCATTCACTTTATCAAAATCTACTGCTAACGTATCCATTGGCTTATTTTTTATCCCAACTCCCTTTTAATTAGATTATTCTGAATATACATAGACTACTTTCTTATACTCAGCCCCTCGATTTCCAGGTACTTCTTTAATTCAGGAATGGGGATTTCCTTAAAATGAAAAATACTGGCCGCCAGAGCTGCATCTGCTTTTCCTGCCGTAAATACTTCTTTAAAATGTTCCATTTTTCCCGCTCCTCCGGAAGCAATGATGGGAATCGCAAGTAAGGAAGATAAGTCGGCTGTAATCTCATTGGCAAAACCATTTTTGACGCCATCATGATCCATAGAAGTCAGTAAAATTTCCCCCGCACCCCTGTCGGTAACTTCTTTGGCCCATTCCCGGGTCTGCAAAACGGTGGGCTTTCTTCCGCCATGCGTATGCACAAAATCAATTCCGTCAATATTTTTCGTATCTATTGCTACTACGATACACTGACTGCCAAATTCCCTGGCCATCTCGTCCACCGCTTTGGGGTTTTTCACCGCGGCAGAATTGATACTGATCTTATCAGCTCCTGCGTTAAGTAGGGCTTTGACATCATCCACGTTGGAAATTCCTCCCCCTACGGTAAACGGTATATTGACCGTTTTCGCCACCCTGGTCACAAGGTCCACCAGGGTTTTTCTCTTCTCTACAGTGGCCGTTATATCCAGATATACCAACTCATCGGCTCCTTCTTGTGCATAGATACTGCCCAGCTCCACAGGATCTCCCGCATCCCTGAGTTGAACGAAATTGACCCCTTTAACTGTTCGGCCATTCATAACATCCAGGCAGGGTATGATTCTTTTGGTCAACATATTAATTTCTTATAAATGTCCTGAGTTCGGATAAACTAATTTTACCTTCGTAAAAAGCCTTACCCACAATGACACCGTAGACTCCGGCCGCCTCTAAACCCTCTAAGTCCTTTACCGAGGCCACTCCCCCGCTGGCAATAAGTTCTATTTCCGGAATTTCCGCCATGATTTCTTGGTATAACTCAATAGATGGTCCCTGTAGCAGGCCATCTTTCGCCACATCTGTACAAATGACGTATTTTACACCTTTTTTGGCGTATTCCCGGATGAAACCAATTAAATCCATAGTGGTAGTCTCCTGCCATCCGGAAATGGCTATTTTTCTATTTTTGGCATCTGCCCCCAAAATCAATCGTTCGCCTCCATGGGTTTGTAACCAATCCGCAAACAAAGTTGGATTTTTCACTGCAATGCTTCCTCCGGTTACCTGTTTGGCTCCCAAGCGAAAGGCCATTTCCAAATCTTCATCCGACTGAATGCCACCACCGAAATCCACCTGCAGTGAAGTGGCGTTACAGATGCCCTCCAATACCTCCTTATTGACTATTTTCTTTTGCTTCGCCCCGTCCAGATCCACCAGGTGTAACCGGCGAATTCCTGCGTCCTCAAACTTTCTGGCCACTTCAACCGGATCCGAGGCGTATTCTTTTTTCCGGGCATAATCCCCCTGCGTGAGGCGAACACACTTCCCGTCTATGATATCAATTGCTGGAATAATTTCCATTATAAATTCAGAAAATTGGTTAGAATAGTTTCCCCTACCTCGCTACTTTTCTCAGGATGCGCCTGCATGGCATAATAATTATCCTTGTGAAGTAAGGCGGAAAAATCATGCATGTAATGAGAGGTGGCAATGGTATACCTGGGATCGACTTCTGCATAGTAACTATGTACATAATACACATAGGCAGAATCAGTTAACCCCTCCAATAGGGGGGACTTTAGCTGCTCAAGGTTATTCCATCCAATGTGCGGGACTTTTTCATTGGGTGGAAATTTTTTGACGCGGATCGGAAACACCCCCAGACAGGTGGTATCGTATTCCTCCGAATGTTC
>JAWLFL010000014.1:0-14045 GCA_041685605.1 Cyclobacterium sp.
ACATCCTTGTCTGCAGTAAAGCCTAGTGTATCCGCTTTTTGGGTGTTAAAATGCGGAGGCCAGGTCAAAACAATGCTTTGCAGAAAAGCATCTGGTTGGTGGGTAATGAGTTGGGCTATTTCCGAACCAGCCACTTTTTCCAGGCAATCGATCATGTGCTGCACGGTGACCGTAAGCCCCGGCAAATTAATGGTACGATCGTCCCCAATGGCGGTTGCATCCAGAGCGGCCGCATGGATAAAGTTTTTCACCACCTGTTTGGGAGAAAGGATCCAGAATTCCGAAGATGGATTGACGGGATAGCTGGCTTTTTTACCATTTAGCGGCTCACGAATAATACTACTTAAAAAAGAGGAGGTGGCGGCATTGGGTTTGCCGGGACGCACCGTGATGGTGGGTAGTCGGAGGCATCGTGCGTCCACAAAGCCCCGTCGGCTATAATCATTCATCAGAAGATCTACTATGGCCTTTTGAGTTCCATAGGAGCTCCTCGGTTTGGGAGCCGTGTTTTCTGTGATAACCTGATCCACCTCCCCGCCAAAAATGCCACAAGAACTGGCAAACACCATTCGCGGCTGATGTCCCAGTTCCCTGCATTTTTCCATTAGGTGCAAAGATCCCTTCAGATTGACCTGCATGCCCAGGTCGAAATTTTTTTCAGCTTCCCCACTCACAATCGCCGCGAGGTGAAAGATCAGGCCCGGCTTCTTTTCGAGTAAGGGATCTATTTGGGAGGGGTCGCCAAAATCTCCATTTACACATTCGAAGTCCGGGTCGTTTTTCAATACTTCCGGAAAGTGACGGTCAAATAAGGTTAGGGTAGGAGCGGAAGATGAATGTTGTTGGCGGTATTCAACCGCCAGGCGGCTACCTATAAAGCCTCCTCCACCGATAATCAGTACATGCATAGATTGATGGGTTTATTAGTTAAATTAATGGAATTAACCAGGATAATAGCCAAACCTGTACCATTCCTGTCAACGAAATAATGGCCAACAAAAAGGTCCAGGTTTTAAGGGCTTCTTTTTCAGTCAGCCCACTCATGCGAGCCACCACCCAAAAGGCACTGTCGTTCATCCAAGATACAAAAAGCGAACCAAATCCCATAGCCATCAGCAGGTAAACCGGGTGATAGGGTAGTGTGGCACCGTTACCAATAAGTGCGGAAATGATGGCGGCACTGGAAATCATGGCCACGGTGCCCGAGCCCTGGGCGGTTTTGAGGACCGCTGCAATCAGCCAGGCCAGGGGTACGTAGTGAAGGTGGAAGTTTTCGGTCGCCAGGCGAATGGATTCCCCAATGCCGCTACGCCCGATCATGGCACCGTAGGCACCGCCGGCACTGGTAATCAAAATAATCAGACCGCCAATTTCCAGCGGCTTTCCGATTTTCTGCCAAAGTTCGTTGGATTTCAATTCACGCGCACTGGCCCAGAGGTAGATAGCCACCCCTGTTCCAACCCCCATGGCCAGGTTTTTATTTCCAAGAAATCCCAGCCATTCGGGTACCTTTCCGGCAATGGCTTCAACCAGGGAGGCGGATCCGATCAGAAGTATCGGCAAAATGATGGGCAGTAGGGACAAGGATAAGGAAAGTTTTTTACTAACCTTAGCGGTATTTTCGGGAGCAATCCGCAGGGGAATAGCGAGTTTTTGATTCAGTTTTTTGCCGATCAGGAGGACTAAGATAGCCGGTAGGATACCCAGCAGCAAGCCTGCACTGATGACCAACCCCAGGTCTATCCCCAATGTTTCGGCCATAATCAAGGGGCCGGGAGTAGGAGGGACAATGCTATGGGTGATGGCGGCACCACCTCCAATGGCAATCACGTAAAGGACATAATCTTTGCCGGTTTTTGCCGCCAGCGTGATGCCCAAGGGGATTAGCAGGAAAAAAACAGTATCCAGAAATACGGGGATGGAGAGAATAAACGCTGCGACCAGGAGGGCAAGGGCAGCTTGTTTTTCGCCCAGTGTTTTTAATAAATAGGTGACGATTTGAGCGGCAGCACCGCTTTCCATCATGGCCGTACCGATAATGGCCGCAAGTGCAATTACCCAGGCAATTTTCCCGGCCATGATTCCCAATTCGGTCATGGGCAGTTCGAGAGCCGCCATCATGCCCTGCTCACCCACCACTCCAGGGCTAAGCAAGCCAACAAATACCGCTGCTAAAACCAGGGCGATAAAGGGATGAAACCGCCATCTGGAAATCAAAAGGGCTACCAATGCCACGCTGAGCATAAGCACCAGAAAGGGCCAGTAAAAAGATTGGACCAGGGAAACCATTTTATAATTAAGAGAAAAAAAACGAAAAACGCCTACTTTTCCGTCAAGAAAGGGCTGTATTCTTCTAGTGGATTAAATAATTGGGAAGTTATTTGCTTGGTTTCGCTGAAACCACTACTTTCAGCCAAACTAGCAATGAATCTGATAACCGATTTTTTTACATTTATTTTGAGGTGGATTTGATGAAGGAAGACAAGACTCGCAAGGCATACGATGAAGAAGACCCCATCCCTAATGTAATGGTAAGTACGACCGAAGGAGTCGCGGAGTCATTGACCAGTTTTACAGCAACTATTTATTATCTCCAAATTATTAAGCCGTGACTACCAAACACCTTCCGTATGTGTATTTATTACTGGTCCTGCAGTTTTTTTTGATCGGTTATTTGTGGTATCGGGTTACGGACACAACGCCCGTAGGACCTGCTCTGGATTCTCAGGCAAAAATTCAGGAAGCCAAGCCTGGCCCTTCGCCAAGGGTGCGGATTTTCGAATTGCCCTCCTCCCCGGAATTTGCCGGGGAAAAAGTACCTATGGAAGACCCGGAAGTATACGAACGCTATGAAAGGGAATTATACGTCAATTCCTACTGGGAATCCAATACGGTCCTGATGATGAAGCGGGCGGGGAAGTTTTTCCCCTTCATTGAGCAGACGCTGGAAGAAAACGGCATTCCGGAAGACTTTAAATACGTGGCACTGATAGAGTCGGGTTTGATGAACGTGACATCGCCAGCAGGGGCCAAAGGTTTTTGGCAGTTTATGAGAGGAACCGCTGGCGATTTTGGGTTGGAAGTTAGCCGGGATGTGGACGAAAGGTATCACTTCGAGAAAGCCACGCTGGCCGCCTGCAAATACCTCCGGGACTCGTATGGGAAATTTGGCAACTGGACCAGTGTAGCCGCCAGTTATAACATGGGAATAGCCGGGATAACCCGCAGAAAAAACCAGCAATTGAGTCCGGATTATTACGACTTGTACCTGAATGAAGAGACCAGCAGGTACCTCTTCCGTGCCCTGGCACTCAAAGAGATCTTCGAAAATCCCGGAAAGTATGGCTTTGAATTGCAACAGGACGATCTTTACCAATTACCTCCCCTCCGGGAAATAGAGGTGACCGAAAGCATTTCCAACCTGGCCGAATGGGCCAAAGCGCAGAAAAGCACTTATAAGGAAGTCAAAACCTACAACCCCTGGCTCATCAACAGGCAATTGAATGTGAGAAGGGGCAGGACTTATGTAATAAAACTTCCTGTTTAATTATTGGACGCATTTTTATGATTATATTAAGGGGCAAATAATCCCTCATGAAGAAGACCCTGATAATTTCTTTAGTGATTGCAGGCGGAATTTTTGCCCTGTTTAAGTTACTGCCCCTTTTTGTTAACGGTTACCTGAATCAAAATGCCGAGAGAATTGTCAGCAACATGATTACCAGGACCAACGATTTTGCCGGTCATGAAGTGCAGTTTGGGAATATCCATCTGGATTATGATTACCGCGGTACGTTCCTGAAAATGGAATCAGTGGACATTTCACCGGGACAGGATCTCGATGCCGATAATCAGATCCGGTTCCATCTCAGCTTTGAGGAGGCCAGCCTGACCGGATTTCAATGGATTGATTTTTTGTTTTTTAACAGCGTCCAGTTGGACTCGGCTGATATCGAAAAGGTGGTATTGGAAACGGTAACTCCTGATTTAGAGGAAATGAAGGCCGGGCAGGAAACCGTCAGGTCTGAAGAAGGAAAGGACTATCGGCTTATTGGTTTAAATCACCTGCGGGTAAATGGTGCGTCTTTTGAAAACCGGGATAGTCAAACCGATTCGATACGCTTATCCATGACCGATTTGTTTGTTTTTGCGGATGGCTTCAGTCTAACCAAAAAGGACAAAGAAAACCCCGATGCCCTTTTTTCAGTAGAAAGTATCGAGGGCTATTTAGCCCAAACGCAACTGCACGTAAATGATGCCATCAATGTCATTCAGGCCAGGGATATATCCTTTAACACCACCGACCGGAGGATGATCGTAGAGCAGGTTTCCTATAAAAACAAACTGGACAAATATGAGTTCGTCAACCGGTACGAGAAGGAAACCAACTGGATGGAACTCAGTAATGCGCGCTTGCAACTGGATGGGATGGATTTTCAGTCCTATTTCAGAGAGGGCTTGATTTTGGTGGACACCATGCGGCTGAATGGCATGGAGCTGGAAGTTTTTAGGGATAAAAGGAAGGTGGAAGATACCAGCAGACGGCCCAAAATGATTCATGAAATATTGGAGGAGCTGCCCCGACAAGTACATTTACAGACCATTTCCCTGGCAGACATAACCATAACTTATGAGGAAAGACCGGATACCAAAGCACTTGCTGCGGGCAAAATATATTTTGATCAGGTGAGTGGTGAGATTAACGGATTTACGAATATGGCGGAAGCATTATCCAAAAATGACACGCTCCAGGTGAGTGCCAAAGGGCGGCTGATGGGGCAAGGGCTCATTGACCTGCAGGCAAATCATTTGATCAGCAGCGATAAGGGCACGTTTTTTCTAAGAGGCAAGATTGGACATATGAGCCTTCCAACGCTAAATGATATGATCATGCCGGCAACACGGGTGGCGCTAAAAAGCGGTAGGCTCAATGATTTGTATTTTACCATAACAGCCGATGATATAGAGGGTACTGGAGAAGTGATTGCCAAATACGAAGACCTGGAAATAGAGATACTGGATAAAAATTATCAACGAAACCAGAATGTGTTGCGGAAAATTGGGGCCTTTCTGGCCAACAAGGTGGTGATTCCTACTAATAATCCCAATAATTCCGGAAACCTTAGTACAGGTGCAGTTTATTTTGAAAGGGAGCAGCATAAGTTTATTTTTCATTACTGGTGGAACCTGGTCCTGAGCGGTCTGAAGTCTACCATTACAGGCCAAACGGAGAAGGATATGAGGGAGCAATAAGAAGCGACTGCTGAATGAACCTTCCTGCCATTTTTCAGTTTATTTGAATTGGGTTAAGGCTTTATCAACCGATTCCTTAATTTTGTCTAATTAAACCAATTATTGCGCAAGCCGTTCGTATGTCAGCAGATAAAACACCTTCGCAGGATTACATTGAGATTTTTGGTGCCCGGGAACACAACCTGCAAAACCTGGACCTAACCATACCCAGAAATAAATTGGTGGTGATTACCGGCTTGAGCGGAAGTGGAAAAAGTTCGCTGGCGTTTGATACCATTTATGCCGAAGGGCAGCGGCGCTATATGGAAAGTTTTTCGGCCTATGCCCGGTCCTTTTTGGGAGGAATGGAGCGGCCGGATGTGGATAAAATCAATGGATTGTCTCCTGTAATCTCAATCGAGCAGAAAACCACTTCCAAAAATCCCAGGTCTACCGTGGGCACGGTCACGGAGATTTACGATTTCATGCGCCTGTTATACGCCCGCTCTGCGGAGGCGTATTCGTATAAGTCAGGAGAGAAAATGGTGCGACAGACGGAGGATCAGATCATTGCCCAGATTTTTCAGGCGTTTTCCGGGAAAAAACTCTCCATTCTTGCGCCGGTGGTTAAAGGAAGAAAAGGGCATTACAGGGAGCTTTTTGAGCAGGTACGAAAAATGGGCTATTCGAAAATCAGAATAGACGGGGAAGTACAGGATTTGCTACCAAAAATGCAGGTGGACCGATACAAAATTCACGATATAGAATTGGTGGTAGACCGGGTCCTCGCAGATGAAGCGGACCGGTACAGGATTACACAATCCCTGAAAACCGCCCTGCAACATGGAAAGGGGATCGTGATGCTGCTGGAGGAAGGCGGGCAGATACATCATTTCTCCAAGTTCCTAATGGATCCCCAGACGGGCCTCAGCTATGATGAACCGGCACCTAATTCTTTTTCATTTAACAGTCCCTACGGGGCTTGTCCCACCTGCAATGGCCTGGGTGTAATTGAAGAAATTACCAGGGAAAACATCATCCCAGACCCTTTCTTGAGCATCAGTCGGGGAGGAATAGCTCCGCTGGGCGAGTACCGGGACATTTGGATTTTCAAAAAAATTGAAGCCATTCTTAAGCGGTACAGGGGAAGTCTGGCCACCCCCATTGCCAAGCTGGATGAAAAGGTGATTGAGATCTTATTGTACGGGGATAAAATGGAGGTAGCGGTGGATTCCGTTAAGTATCCGGGGACCAAATGGAACACGACCTTTGAGGGCATTCTTAATTTTCTGCAAAAACAGCAAGAGGGGGGCTCAGACAAATTGCGGAAATGGATCAGCGATTTCACGACCACCCGAACTTGTCCAGATTGCGAAGGATTCCGGCTAAAGAAAGAGGCCCTGCACTTTAAAATAGCGGAAAGGCATATAGGTGAATTGGCGCAGATGGATATCCGCAGCCTTGGAGATTGGTTTGCGACCATTGAAGAACGGATGACGGATCGGCAAAAACTGATCGGAGCGGAGGTGCTAAAGGAAATCCGGAAGCGCATCGGGTTTTTATTGGATATAGGATTGGATTACCTCTCGCTGAACCGGCCCCTGCGGACCTTGTCTGGCGGGGAAGCCCAGCGAATACGCCTGGCCACCCAGATCGGAACCCAGTTGGTTGGCGTGCTTTATATACTGGATGAACCCAGTATTGGATTGCATCAACGGGACAATGTGAAGTTAACCCAGGCATTGAAGGACCTTCGTGATCTGGGAAATTCTGTAATCGTGGTGGAACACGACCGGGACATGATGATGGAGGCGGATCATGTGGTGGACATTGGACCGGGAGCAGGCAGGCATGGGGGGCATATTGTGGCCAGCGGGACACCGGAGCAATTACTACAGGCTGGTAGCCTGACCGCCCAATACCTGAAGGGAGCGTTGCGCATTGCCGTACCTGAGAAAAGAAGAACGGGATCTGGAAAGAAATTAAAATTAAAAGGAGCTAGCGGACATAACCTGAAGCAAGTAAACCTGGAGCTACCGCTCGGTACTATGGTATGTGTAACGGGAGTTTCCGGTTCCGGCAAGAGTTCGCTTATCCACGAAACCCTGTATCCCTTGCTCAACCGGCAGTTTTATAATTCCAGAAAAGAGCCTCTGGCCTACAAGGAGATCAAAGGGCTGGAGCATCTGGACAAGGTGATAGAAGTAGACCAATCGCCGATCGGAAGGACTCCCCGGTCCAACCCGGCTACTTATACGGGTGTTTTCACGGATATCCGGGCACTTTTTACCGAATTGCCAGAGTCCAAGATTCGGGGATACAAACCCGGCCGGTTTTCTTTCAATGTCAAAGGCGGTCGCTGTGAGGATTGCGAAGGGGGAGGCATGAAATTGATAGAAATGGATTTTCTTCCGGATGTGCACATTCCCTGCGAAACCTGCAAAGGAAAGCGCTACAACCGGGAAACCCTGGAGGTAAGGTTTAAAGGTAAATCGATCGCGGATGTATTGGACATGACGGTGGAGCAGGCAGTGGAATTTTTTGAAAATCAGCCGAAAATCCTTCGCAAGATCAAGACCTTACATGAAGTAGGCCTGGACTACATTACCCTTGGGCAACATGCCACCACCCTATCCGGTGGCGAGGCACAACGGGTAAAGCTTGCGACGGAACTTTCAAAAAAGGATACCGGCAAAACGTTCTACATTTTGGATGAACCGACCACAGGATTGCATTTTCAGGATATCGGCCATTTGCTGGAAGTGTTACAGAAGCTGGTGGATAAAGGAAATACGGTATTAATCATTGAACATAACCTGGATGTGATCAAAGTGGCGGACCATATCATAGACCTGGGACCGGAAGGAGGTGAAAAGGGGGGAGAAATTCTTTATAGCGGTACGCCGGAGAAGATGCTGGACCATTCCGGAAGTTACACCGCCCAATTTTTGAAGGAAGAGTTAACACGAAAAGTGGATTTAGAGGTCTAGGTGCCTCTTTTTAAAATTAATGTTAACACAAAATTAATTTTCGAAATATAATTTTAAAATTTGATAATTTCTTTTCCTAAGGGACTACGATTAAATAAGTCAATTTTGCGGAAGTAAAATAATCTGACTTACTAAATCTAATACCTAAATTATGAAAAGAATGTTCAAAGGAATGATGTTTTTCGTGCTAGCAGCAGTTTTGCTGTCTGCTTGTGGCGAAGAGGAAGAACCCAATAATTTCGTTTCCATTTCCGGAATACCCCCCACGGCGGTAGTTGAAGCCGGTGAAACAGTAGGACCGGTAACAGCAAATATCAGTGCTGCTGACGGGCTGGCCACGCTGGTTATTCGCAAGGATGGTTCTACAATAGAAACCATAAATTTCAACGGAGAGACTTCCGCCACACACGAGTTTTCGTACACCTCTGTTGATGAGGATGCCAACAAAAATGTGGTATTCGAATTTGTCGCTACCGATAGCAACGGGGACAGCCAGACGGTTACCCACGTACTCACAGTGGGCGAGATCGCTACTGTAATCCGTATTTCGGAGAATATCTCCTCCGATCAAATATGGGAATCAGGTAAGACCTACATTTTGGGAGATCGAATAGTGGTTACCGATGGTGCTACCCTGAAAATAGAACCAGGTGTGATTGTAAAAGGTGAAGCAGGTTCAGGACCCAATGCTACTGTTCTGATTATTGCCAGAGGTGGAAAAATTGATGCTCAGGGAACGGAAACCCAACCCATTATTTTCACTTCCGTGGCCGATGAGATTGAGCCGGGTATGATTGCAAGTCCTAACCTGGATGCCGACCTGAATGGCTTTTGGGGAGGACTGATCATATTAGGAAGAGCACCAAGTTCTTTTGAAGGTGATGTGTCAGAAAAACAAATTGAAGGCATTCCTCCTTCTGATAGCAATGGACTTTATGGAGGAGATGATCCTGCCGATGATTCTGGTATTTTGAGGTATGTCTCCATCCGACATGGCGGGTCCAATATTGGGGAAGGTAATGAGATTAATGGACTTACACTGGGAGGCGTAGGTTCTACCACAGTAATTGAAAACGTTGAGGTTGTTGCAAATCAGGATGATGGCATCGAATGGTTTGGAGGTACCGTTAATGTAACGAATGCAATCGTCTGGAATTCAGCTGATGATGCACTGGATACCGATCAATCCTGGGCAGGTACCATGGATAATTTCATCCTGCTTTGTGGTTCCAATACGGATCATGCATTGGAAATAGACGGTCCGGAAGGCTCCTATAATGATGCACACACTTTGATCAATGGAACCGTAAGAGGAAATGCTGCGTCTGAGTTAGGAGATTTCAGAGACGGAGCCAGGGGTACTTTTGAAAATATCTACTTCTTTGGATTTGCCGATCCCGAAACTGAAGGAAGAGGAGATTTGTCTCTAAGCGGGGATGCAAGCCTTGCCAACTTCGAAAATGGCATCCTAAACTTCAATAACCTGGAGGTTACCCTGCCAGATGGAGTTTCTTTATCTACTGTTTTCCGAAATGGAACGGACGCACACGCAAGTGAAGTAGCACTTGGTGAATCCACCGTTGGTGCAGATAAGTCTGTTTTCGCAGGTTGGTCTTGGGCCGCTGTGGCTGGAGAACTGGATGATTTATAATCACAACTACTAAATCATTTTTTAAAAGGGATGGGGATACCCCATCCCTTTCCTTACTTTTTTATCTATCTATCTATATGTCGCTGTATATCTAAAATTAGTAATTCAATGAAAACATTAATCATAAGCTGGCTATTCTTTGGAATGGCGGTTTTGTCAAGCGCAGCGGTGGCGCAAACAGGTACCATCAGGGGTACTATTTATGACGAGGCATCCGGAGAGCCCTTATTTGGAGTAGCGGTGTCTGTAGTAGGCACCCAAACAGGAGCCGTAACCGACTTTGATGGGGATTTTGAAATCCAACTATCCCCGGGTACCTATACCCTCTCGGCTTCCTTCATATCCTATAATACCGTAAACCTGGAGGGGATTACCGTTGCCTCGGGGGAAGTGACCGTTTTGGATAATCTGAAATTGACGGAGTATACCTCCGATCTGGAAACCGTGACCATTTCTGCGGAAGCCATTCGAACGACCGAGGCGGCCCTAATGACGGTAAAGAGAAATGCCGCCCAACTCATAGATGGCATTTCCTCTGCTGCCTTTCGACAAATCGGAGACGGAGATGCGGCAGCCGCCATCAAGCGGGTAACCGGTGTCTCTATCGAAGGCGGAAAATACGTGTACATTCGCGGATTGGGAGACCGGTATACCAAGACGGTACTCAATGGAGTGGATATTCCCGGGCTGGATCCGGATAGAAACAGTATCCAAATGGATATTTTTCCCACCAATATTATAGATAACATCATCGTTTCCAAATCCTTTACCAGTAATCTTTCCGCAGATTTTACCGGAGGAGTGGTGGACATAGAAACCAAAGATTTTCCGGAAGAAAAAACCATGCGGATTTCCCTCAGTGGAGGTTATAATCCTTCCATGCATTTTAACCCTGATTTTTTACGTGCCGGAACCAGCAGCACCGATTTTCTAGGTTTTGATAATGGATACAGGGACATTCCTACAAAAGGAGTGAACGATATACCCCAATTTGTGGATGTAATTGGAAATCCTTCCGGAGAGAGAGGGCAGTTGTACCAGCGAATTTTACGAGATTTTAATCCTCAATTTGGAGGGATGCGAGATCAGAACGCAATGAATTTTGGGGTTGCTTTTTCACTTGGAAATCAGTTCGCGCTTGGAGATAACACCCTTGGCTATAATTTTGCCCTTACCTACAAAAACTCTTCGGAGTACTTTCAAGATGCGGAATATAATTTGTATGCTAAGCCCAGAGATAACAGTGAATTCGAATTGCAACCACTCGAGAGGTCCATGGGTAGCTTTGGAGTCAATAACGTGATGCTTGGAGGTTTATTTGGTCTGGCATATAAAACCGATCTGTCCAAATACAGATTAAACCTTATTCGATTGCAAAACGGCGAGTCCAAAGTTGGCGTTTTTGACTTTGAAAACACAAACCTGGGAGCGGTATTTGAAGCAGATCAGTACAACATCGAATACAGCCAACGCTCGCTGACCAACCTGATGCTCTCCGGTGCCCATTACTTGAAAGATGGCGATTGGGAGGTTAATTGGAAGGTTTCGCCGACCTTTTCCACCATCGATGATCCTGATGTTCGGGTCCTTCGTTTTCGAAGGCCCAACCTGACGATTTCTTCGGAAGTTGGTTTGCCGCAGCGAATCTGGCGTTCGCTGGAAGAGCAAAATCTGGCAGGGAAACTGGATTTAACCAATAATCACCAGCTTTTTGGAAAAATAGCTAAACTGAAATTTGGTTCTTCCTACGTTTATAAGGAAAGAGATTTCCTGATTGAGGATTTTCAGTTTTCCACTGGCAATGCCACCTTTACAGGGGACCCGAACGAGGTCCTTCGGGAGGAAAATCTATTTTCCGAGACGAACCGCAACGGAGTGCGGTATAATCCACTATTTATCCCCAATAACCCGAACAGTTTTCAGGCAAACCTAACCAATTTGGGATTGTACGTACACAGCGAGTTCTCGCCTGTTGAAAAGCTAAAGGCGATCGTTGGGCTACGTGCCGAAAAATTTGACCAGCATTACACCGGAACCAATCAGACGCAAACGATCGTTTTCGATAACGAGAAAGTGCTGGATGATATGGACTTTTTTCCAACGATCAATCTGATTAATAGCATCAGAGAGGACCAAAATATTCGTTTTTCGTTTTCTCGTACCATTGCCCGCCCTTCCTTTAAGGAAATGTCCTTTGCCGAGATACTTGACCCCATTACCGGCCGGACGTTTGTTGGCGGCTTATTCGAAGAAGTTACGGATGGGGGTACCGAAGTCCTTTGGGACGGGCAGTTGGAAGCCACCCGGATTAATAACTTTGATCTGAGATGGGAGAAATTCCTTCCCGCCGGACAGTTGTTTTCGGTAAGTGCTTTCTACAAAACCTTTGATAAGCCCATTGAAATGGTGCAGTTCTTGTCCGATCCCGGAGCCTTTCAGCCCCGGAACGTTGGAAATGGTACCGTGGCAGGATTGGAACTGGAGTTGAGAAAATCGTTGGCTTTTCTTGCCCCAAAACTAGAAAACCTGTTTTTCACCTTTAATGGGACCCTCACGGAATCCAGCATTCAGTTGTCGGAGTCTGAGTTGAGATCCCGGCAATTGACTGCCAGGGAAGGACAGGAAATATCTGCGAAACGCGATATGGCAGGACAGGCACCATATATCCTAAATTCAGGTATTGCCTACAACAACTTTGTGAATGGATTGGAAGCGGGATTGTTTTATAACGTACAGGGTTCAACGCTGAATTACGTAGGGTTTGGCAACCGTACCGATACCTACACCGTGCCTTTTCATGCCGTCAACCTGAGTATCAATAAAACCTTTGGACTGGAAGAAAGGATAAAGGCCGGATTTAATGTTCAAAATTTACTGAACCAATCCCGTCAGGAGGTATTCCGTTCCTACCAGGCAGAAGATCAGATTTTCTCTAGTCTCAATCCGGGAACACTGATTAAATTTAATTTCTCCTATTCGCTCTGATAGCGAAAACGCGCCAGAAAAATATCCTATCTAAACAGAAGGGATATTTTTTTTGTTTCTGTATTAAGAAATTGTTAACTTATGTTAACATTGGATTAATCTATAGAAATGCGTTGGTTTCTTCTTTGTATAGGGCTGTTTTGCATACCGGGGCTGTTGTTTGCCGGGAACGGAAAGGAGTCTGCATTAATGACCTCCAATCCGCCAGAAAACGAGCAACCCCTGATACAAGCTTGGGTAGCCGAAAGTGATCCCTTTGCCTCCCTGTATCAGAAATTGGAAAGGGATTTTAATCGGTTTGGCAATTCCAAGAGGATGATACGATCCATTTTTTATCGATCGCATCAACATTTATTTCACAAATACCGGCAATTTACCCTGGATCAGGATGCTTTGAACGAGGGACTTTACGACTGTGTCAGCGGGTCGCTCATTTTAGCAGCACTGCTGGATCATTTCGAATTTTCTTACGAAGTAATCGAGACTTCCTATCATGTGTTTTTACAGGTGGCCGTGGAGGGTAGGCAGGTGCTTCTGGAAGTGACCGACCCTCAGGGTGGTTTTATTGCGGATCCTGACCAAAAAGAAGAATACCTGAGCGGTTATTCCGGGAATAAAACGTTGTGGGAAGAATCTAAAAATGCAGCGTCTTTTTCTTCCCCTGAAATTTACCAGAAAATTAATCTTGAAAACCTCCTGGGCCTTCAATATTTTAACCAGGCGATCCGGTATTTTAACGAAGGCAATCCGCTGGTTGCGTATCAATTTTCCGTCACAGCGTTGAAGTACCATGATTCGGAAAGGATCCGGGATTTTAGCCGGTTTTTAAAGCAGAAAGTGGTACTTGCCACCAGGTAATTTTTTTCACTGAGAACCCTAAAGAACCATATTGATAACCGTTGAGGTCTTCGAGACCTCGACGGTTTTTTTCGTGTACGTTCCAGAAGAGACCTTCGGGGTTTGGGAAACCCCAAAGGTCAGGGTTCTTCTATAACCGTTGAGGTCTTTGAGACCTCGACGGTTTTTTTCGTGTACGTTCCAGAAGAGACCTTCGGGGTTTGGGAAACCCCAAAGGTCAGGGTTCTTCTATAACCGTTGAGGTCTTCGAGACCTCGACGGTTTTTTTCGTGTACGTTCCAGAAGAGACCTTCGGGGTTTGGGAAACCCCAAAGGTCAGGGTTCTTCTA
>JAWLFL010000014.1:14145-14232 GCA_041685605.1 Cyclobacterium sp.
ACGGTTTTTTTCGTGTACGTTCCAGAAGAGACCTTCGGGGTTTGGGAAACCCCAAAGGTCAGGGTTCTTCTATAACCGTTGAGGTCT
>JAWLFL010000014.1:14332-38461 GCA_041685605.1 Cyclobacterium sp.
TCGAGACCTCGATGGTTTTTTTCGTGTACGTTCCAGAAGAGACCTTCGGGGTTTGGGAAACCCCAAAGGTCAGGGTTCTTCTATAACCGTTGAGGTCTTCGAGACCTCGATGGTTTTTTTCGTGTACGTTCCAGAAGAGACCTTCGGGGTTTGGGAAACCCCAAAGGTCAGGGTTCTTCTATAACCGTTGAGGTCTTTGAGACCTCGACAGTTTTCTCGTGCCCAATTCGCAATAAAACCAAACGCCCTGTTGGCTGCACCGGGTAGGCAAGCGAAAAAACTGCGGTACCGGGTGAAGTAGCGTTGGTATTTTTATAGCCGCAAGAAAGCTCAACTCAACAATGGAACCGGCCTTTCGCCAATACCAGTGGCGCTCGATTTTACCTAACTCGCCGGAAAGAGCTAATAGAGGGAGCTCTGATCCGTCCAATCCAGTTGGAATCTTGATTTAATCTGTCAGCACTTCACAGCGATCGTATTGGGGGTCAATGTCTATAAATACTTCCTCTTTGGCCAATACAAACCAATTGGATAATATCTCCTCTTCCTTTTTCCTACGGGAAGCAGCTTTCAATTTTTCATAATCGTCCGAAAGATTAGCCCTGTGCGCGGGAAATCGCTCTTTGTAAAACAGCAGGCGTACACCCGCTTCGGATCGGCCGGTTCGGGGATCTTCGTCCTCATAGCGTATAGGCTTGGTGAGCGTTCCTACCTCCATACTGTCCAGTGTAAAATAAAGCACCGGATCTTCCAATGTTCGTAAAGTCAATTTATTGGAGCCGTTTCCGGGATCGGTGAAGAAACCGCCGTTGTCAGAAGTTTCCCTGTCGTCAGAGTATTCTTTAGCTGCTTTGGCAAAGGAGATTTCTTCATCCACGATCAATTGTCGCAGGCTGTCAAGATACCTTTCGGCCTTTTCGATGTCGCTTTCAGATGGCGTAGGGATGCGTAAAATATGCCTCGAATTAAAGGTATTTCCTCTTATTTCCAGAAGTTGGATCATGTGAAAGCCGAACATGGTTTCCACGGGATCACTGATTTCTCCAGGTTTCAGTTCATAAACGGTAGCTTCGTATTCCGGAGCCAGTTCCCCCCTTTTGAAAAAGCCCAAATCACCACCTTGAGCCGCAGAACCCGGATCTTCAGAATATTGGGTGGCCATGCTCGCAAAATCAGTATCCCCGTCCAAAATTCGTTGCTTGATGGAAAGCAGCTCCTCCACCACCTTGTCTTTCTCCGCCTGACTTACCTCTGGCTTTTTGACTATTTGACCCACCGTCACCTCAGCAGAGAAAAAGGGAAGTGAATCATTGGGTATGGACCCATAAAATTGCCTGACATCATTGGGAGAAACTTCCAGCCCCTCTGTAATGACTCCCTGCATTTTCTGTACCACCATCTGTTCTTTTACCGCATCCTGTATTTCACTTTTTAGCTGATCTGCGGTTTTGCCATAGGCTTCAATCAGGGTTTCCTCGTCTCCACCGAATTGCTGAAGCACCATATTGAACCGTTGATCGGTTTGGATGATCACTTCTGCTTCCGACACGATTACCGAATCTATTTCCGATTTGGCCATCATCAGCTTATTGATAAGCAGGGATTCAAATATCTGGCATCGCGTAGGCGTCTCCATGCCCTGCTGTGCCTGAGAGACGGCTTCCAGATACGCTTTTTGCAAATCAGATTCCAGAATGATGTAATTGTCCACTTTGGCAATAATTTTATCTAATACCTGCCCGCTGGGCTTTTTTTCGGCAGGTGGTTTTTCGCTGCTCGCCAGGGTGCTGTCGGTATCTTGTGCCCAGGTGAATTGATTGAATACAAGTCCTGCAAGCAATAGTACGGTTAATTTTCTGGACCAGTTATTCATAAATGGTAAACTCATTATTTTCAAGTGCATGGTTGTAAATATCTCTTTTTAATTTGTCGGCTAACTCCACCCTCCTCTTATTAACGATAATCTTCGAAATTTCGTCTCTGACAAATTCAAGCGGCGGAACCTGATCCTGCAGGCGGTACTCCAAAATCTTAAAATAGTAGGAGTAGGTTTCGTCATCTACATTGATCAAACGTTCGTTTTGAAGGAGTTGTACCTGATTATTGTTCTGGGTAAGGGGCGTATTGATGATGATGTCATCGAACTTAACCCAGGTTGAATCTTCAATGAAATAATTGTTGGCATAACGAATGGCAAAGTCCTTTAGTTCATCTTTTTGCTCGTCCCGGTCACTACCCAGTAATCGCTCCAGTTGCCGTTTTTGGGGAAGGGATTTTTCCAATTTGATATAATTGGTACGGACAATTATTTCTTTTAAGGCAAAATTCTGCTTGTTGGCTTCGTAGTAGGTTGCAATTTCATCAGGAGTGACTTCTCTGTCCAGACTTTCTTCTACGAAATTTTTCTCGTATTCATACGCAATCAGTGCGTAACGATAGTCCAGGAGTTTGCGATTTATTTCGGCTTCGTCCAAGGTGATGTTTTCTCTTGCCTCCCGTATCATCAATTGTTTTTTTATCCAACTCTGTACATACCGGTTTACCAGGTCTGCGGAGTCCAGACCGGAGGCCATTTCTTTGCTGAGATGATCAACATCGGTCAGGTATAGATTAGCGGTTCCTACCGTTGCCACAACGGGGTTATCCGGGTCTTCTTCTTCGGTTTTGATCCGAAAAAAGTCACAGGAGGAGCTAAGCAGCAGTAAACTACTTAGGGCTAAAGCCGCTTTACTTCGCAAGTTCCCGATAGGTAGTTTCTTTTTCATCCTCGTTGATTTGGATGGTGTATGTATCTTTTAATGTAGCCATTAGCTTTTTTTCCAGAAATTGCTGGTAATCCTGAATCAATTTGCCCCTGGTTTCTTCGAAGGCTTTCCCCTGTGCCGGGATTTTTTCTCCGGTCACTACCAGTATCGTTTCGCCATCTTTCGAAATCGTATGGAAGGACCGCGCCGGGTTCAGCTCAGAAAGAATTTCTTTCCGAGAAATTTCAAAAACCCCTTGTTCGTGCGTAAATTTTAAGGGGTCATCGGTAAGAAATTGCTTTTTTACCTTTTCTTCCAGGTCCTCCTTATAGGGCTGGGTAGAAAGCCAGCTTTTGACCTCCGAGAGGTCCTTACCTGCATCCGCTTTCAAAATAAAGGCAGGCAGGCGTTCTCCCCAGCGGTATTTCTCCCGGTGTTCCCGAAAATAATCTCGTTGTCCCAGACTGTCGTCGACTGCTTTTTGCCACACCTCATTGTTCATCAGCTCAAACAGCAACATGCCATTCCGGTATTCATTTACCAGTTGCCGGTATTCCTGATTGGAGGCATATAGCTGCGCGGCTTCCCATTCGCTAAGCAGTGTGGTCATAAATCGTTCGTACCAAGACTCAAAGGGCTGCTGCACCAGTGAATCAGTAGATCCAATTTGGGATTCTAGGAACCGGGCAAAGTCCTGAGAGCTCGCCTGTTTCCCTTGCGACCAAACAAGACTGTCTTGCTTCCATTCGGCTGTTTCGAGCTTGCCCGACAATTCGGTAACAGTTTTTCCCTGGCTGCTCTTTACTGTTTCCTCGATTTTTTTCCAAAGGCTGGAATTTTCACGTACCCCCAATTTTGATTTTTGCTGTGCCATCACCTGGCTGCGGAGCATCTCCGAGCGGCTGTCACGCAGGATTCTGGATTTTATTGTGGGCATGAGCTCCTCGAAAGGAGGTGCCGGCCGTTGGTCTTCCAATCTCAGCAGGTGATAGCCATATTGGGTTTTGACTGGCTTGGAAATAGTTCCGGGCTCGTCCAGGGAAAAGGCGGCCTGTTCAAATTCAGGAACCAGGGAACCTACCCCAAACCAGGGTACCAGTCCCTTGTTGGATTTACTTCCTGTATCTTCCGAGTAGGTACTCACCAGTTCGGGCCAGATTTCAGGGTTGCTTTGTACTTTTTCGAAAAGTTCTGCGATTTTCCGTTGGGCGAGTGCCTCGCTTTCGGGCTGCTCTGGATCAATACGGAGCAAGAGGTGGGATACCCGCACCTGCCCGGGATTTGGCCGGCGGTCTTCCAGCCGGATAATATGGTAGCCGAAATCGGAAAGGACCGGTTCTGAAATTGCTCCAACGGACAGCGAATACGCGGCTTCTTCAAATGGCAGTACCATTTGAAGGGCGGTAAAGTACCCCAGGTTACCCTTATTGGTTTGGGCGGAAGGATCTTCTGAATGAAGTACTGCCAGTTCGGCAAAGTCTTCCCCGTTCTCCGCCGCTGCCTTGAGTTTCTCCGCCATTCTGAAAACAGCGATGGAATCTTCGCTGCTGGCATTGGGAGGAAACTGAAGTAGAATATGACTTGCCTTCACCATTTTCTGCATCCGTTGGTAAACCCGTCTTAGTTCACCTTCCTGCAAGTCGTTTTCCAGCAGGTAGGGTTTGATGAGTTGTTTCTGAAAGGATTCAAATTCGGTTAGGAACTCCTCCGATTGGTCCAGTCCCAGATCAATGGCATGTTTTACTTTCAGTTTATAGTCAATAAACAGGTCGAAGTTTTCTTCAAATTCCGCTCGACTGAGGGCTCCCTGCTGATTTTGCCGGTTTTTGTGTAGGATGTATACAAACTCCTCCTGGTCGGAGGGAGTATCGGCAATTTTGATCAGATAGTCCGATGAGCCCGGATCATCCCTGAATTTATCAGGAACCTGGACCGCACTGGCAGATAAAATTCCCCAAAAAAGGAAACATACATGCGTTAAATTCATAGGACAAATGATGCTTTCTAATCCGCAATGTTACGAATTTTACCCCACAATACGGGAGGATGGCAGGGATATGTGAGCGGATTTAACATTTATTTGGATTTCAATTTTTTGATCAACCGGCAGGTATTGAACGCGTGGTCGGTTTCAAATTCGATTTTATCCATGATTTTGCGGACCAAAAGCAGTCCGAGCCCCCCTTTTCTTTTCTCCCGGACTACCGCATTGATTTCAGGTGACTTATATTCAATGATATTAAATGCTTTTCCCGAATCTTTGATTTCAAAAACGATGCGCTCAGGATTTAAATGAATCGTTAGCCAAATATGACTTAGGGGATTGCAATCGTGAGAATGGATAATAAGGTTGGCACAGACCTCTTCTACTGCTAAAATCAATTGATTTTGACTGATGGCACTGAGTTGGGTAGCCGACAAGACTTCCGCAATGAAAGAGCGGAGCTCGGCCAACCGACTCTTTTCGCAATATAGCTTTAGTTCATGCGTCATAAAGCGATTCTTCGGCTTCCTCCTGTGTATTTTTAATGTGGATGAGTTGGTCCAGTCCAAGGATATGAAATACGTTCATCACTTTCTCGTTCAAACCAAAAATGACGAAGGCTACGTTCTTCTCCCGAAAGTCTTCCAGGTAGGACATAAAAACCCCTAGCCCTGCAGAGGAGATGTATTCCAGATTTCTGCCATCGACCAGAATTTTCTGGACGCTTCCGGAAAGTGCCTCCTGTATCACCTCATCCAGTTCGACCGAATTACTCGCATCGACCTCCCCATTCAAGGCAATGACCAGGTGTTCCCGGGCAGCCGTCATATTGATTGATAACATAATCGATTATACGCTTTACAAATGATTAAGTTTATGCTTTAAATTTGATCGCCAATAGGGAATAATCGTCATCCGGAAGGATTTCCTTCCCCACAAATGCGAAGACAGACTCAATTATTTTCGTTCTGATTTCCCGGGCACTCAAATGGTAATTCCTGTCCAATATATTTCGCAAATTATCGTATCCGAACTCCTGCCCGTTCTCATTTTTGGCCTCCACGATTCCGTCCGTGTACATTACCATGACATCCCCGGGCAAGTAGTGCATTTTGCCTTCTTCCATATATTGTTCAAAACTGAGGTTCCGTACGATGCCCAAGCCCATTCCCTTGATATCTAGAAACCGGGAGGCTCCTCGCTCCTTGGAATAATACAGCGTGGGACAGTGCCCCGCTCGTGCAAAATGGATCTCCTTTTCGCGGGTGTTGACCGTGTAGTACGTAGTGGTGATGAAATTGTTTTTTTCCAGGCAACGGCTCAGGGCACTGTTGGCTTTTGTCAGGAAATCTTTTGGGCTCAGGTTTAGTTGTACCAGGCTGTGAAACACGCCCTTCATTTGGGACATGTTGAAGGCGGCAGAAGTTCCTTTTCCGGATACGTCTCCAATAATAAGTGCAAAATGATCCAGGTCAAAGCGATAGGTTTCATAATAATCGCCGCCCACCTCGTCTGCGGCAGCCGAAAACCCATCTATTTCAAAGCATTCATTGTGGTGCAGTTCCGAAGGTAAAAGACTTCGCTGAACCCGTTGGGCGATTTCCAGTTCTTCACGGTAACGTTCATTTTTGATGGCCTCGTTCAGGAGACGGTAATTTTCTATGGAAATCGATGTTTGGCCCACGAAAGTGGAAATGATATTGATCATTTCTTTGTTGAACCCGTCTTTTACCTCTTTGAGCAAAAACAGGTCTCCCAAAATCCTTTTGTTTGCCCGGATGGGAATAATCAATACAGATTGAAAGATTTCGTGAGGTATCTTACCGTAAATATACTCCAACTTGCCTCCTTCCTGCTCGTTTAGATAACTGGCAAAAGGTTCTGTTTTTTTCAATAGTGCCATGAGATCTTGCCTTTCACCATTGCTAATGAACTTTTGATGAAGGATTTTGCCAGGCTGATCTTCCTCCACCTGGGCATGGAGCTCCAGCCAGGCGGCATCTACGTAGGCGGCACTCATGCTACTGTCCATCAATATATCCAACACCTGTTCCTCATTTTCTCCGGGCTGGATCGATTGGCTCAATTTCTGAAAACTAATAGCCTCTGTTAGTTTCTGTTCAAAAACGGAGGAGGTGGGCAGGTTGAATAAGGTGACCAGAAAACTGAACACCGCATAAATCAACACAAAAGCAAAGAGGCCGAGCAGAAAGAGGTTTTCGCTGAGGTTGACAAAGTCGATGTTTTTTTGATTATACGACACCAGTTGTACCAGCAGGTAGGCGGTACTGGCAATGATAATGGCAAGAAATAAGATGGACTTCCATTTTTCCCTAAACGTCAGGTAGGGAATCCATTTTAAGTTGACCGATAATATGATGCCGTAAATGATCAGGAATATCAGGCCAAACATAAAGCCATAATCATAGCTTTCCTGATTGATGAGTACGAAAAACATGCTAATAAGCAGAATGACTTCGTATGCCTGCCATTTTTGCACCACGGCCTTGCTTTTTTGGTATAGGATCAGGTGCTTCCAAAGCAGTGCAGAGGAGATTAAAAACAAAGAGGTCAGGGCAAAATTGACATGGTAGAAAAAATTTCTGAGTAGCGGGTCTTCTGATAAGCGACTGCCATCCAGCAGGTAGTAAAAATAAATAATTAAAAAAGAAGTAATGGTAGCTAACAAACCGGTGGAAGCCGCCCTCCAGATCAGGTTCAGGAAATTGCTGTTTTCATTTTTACTTATAGAATGGCTAAAGTAGAGGTACAGGACGATAAAAAAGATAATTTCCAGAATCCAGGTTATTTCGCGCGAAATATCTCCTTCCATTTGATTGATCTCGCCAAACAATCGCACCAGGTCCACAAATAGCAGGGCGAACCATGTCAGGATAGCCAGCATGATATAAATTTTGCCCCGCTGTATGTTGGGTAGTTTTACCATAGAAAAACATACAATAATATAAATAGAATGTCAAAATTCATTGGTCCCGGCAATAAAAGGTTGGCGGAAGGCAAGGATTAAAACCGAAACGGAAGCCGCCAATATAAATTTAGGATGCGTAAACAGTCTGGAAGCTGGATTTCAGATCAAAATTAATAAATTCGGATCATGAATAAACAACGCTTCCATATCTTGCCTGGGATCCGGGTCTGGTTTACTTTTAGCTTTCTCATTTTTTTTGGTATCACCGCCAATGGTCAAAATCAGGTCCATCTCCGAATCAATCAATTGGGGTATTTGGCATCGGATAGTAAGGAAGCCCTGGTTTTTAGCAAATCCCCCTTTCGGGAAAAGTTGGAGTTGCGGCTGGCGGAAAACGATGAACTGATTAAGAAAGGCAGACCCGTCCCGATAAAAACGGCTAACTGGGGCAGTTTCGATTATTATTACCGGTTTGATTTTTCTTCCGTAACGCAAGCCGGGAACTATTACCTGCAATCCAAAAAATCCGGAATTCGTACCAATGCGTTTCACATTGGCCCGCGGGCCTACGCCGGGCATCAGGAAACGCTGCTGGAATTTATGCGGCAGCAGCGCTGTGGATACAATCCCAGCCTGGACATGGTCTGCCATGAAAAAGACGGTCGGAGTTTTTATGGGCCCATGCCGGATAGCACCTACCTGGACCTCAGCGGCGGTTGGCACGATGCGGGTGATCAGCTCAAATACCTGATCACCGGCAGCTATGCTACCGCCCACCTGTTGCTGACATTTGATCTTTATCCAGACCGGTTTGCCGATCGATACAATGCCCTGGGGCAACCGGGCAGCAATGGAATACCGGATGTTTTGGACGAGGCCAAATGGGGCCTGGATTGGATCCATAAAATGCACCCCTCACCCGATGTTTTGTTTCACCAAATAGCGGACGACCGGGACCACCGAGGTTTCAAAATACCTGATGAGGACAATTCCGACTATGGCTGGGGAGCTAATAGTTATCGGGCCGCTTACGTCGCCACCGGCAATCCGCAGGGGTTGGGTAAATACAAAAGTGAAGCCACCGGATTGGCCAACCTTGCCGGAAGAAGTGCCGCAGCCATGGCACTGGCAGCGAGAATCTGGGAGGAGCATTTACAAGATACCGTCTATGCCGCTAAATGCAGGAAAGCAGCCCTTTCCCTTTACGCACTGGGCAGGAAGCAGGAAGGTTACCAGCAGGGTAATTCCTATGGCGCTCCCTACCGCTACAACGAGGAAACCTGGGCGGACGATATGGAATGGGGTGCCGCCGAACTGTATGCGCTCACCAAAGAGCCCGTCTATCTAGATCAGGCCAAAGAATATGCCCTACAAAGCAGCAATCAGGATGCCTGGACGGTTCGCGATACTGCCGCGCATTATCAATTGTACCCTTTTGTCAACATGGGACATTATGCCCTGCACCGGCATGTGGACGAGGATTTTAAAAAGCAGTTGGAAGATTTCTACCGGCAGGGCATTGTCCATACCCTGAATAGGGCGCAACAAAACCCCTTTCATATCGGCGTACCCTTTATCTGGTGTTCCAATAACCTGCTGACCAGCCTGGTGGCGCAAGTTATTTTGTATGAAAAAATGAGTGGTGACAGGCAGTTCCAACCCTTTCTGGCCGCCCAGCGGGACTGGCTTTTTGGGAGAAACCCCTGGGGTACCTCCATGTTTACAGGCATACCAGCCGGAGGTGAATATCCGGAAGATGTGCATACCAGCGTTTACGTGATGCTGGGACTGAGCATCCCGGGAGGACTGGTGGATGGCCCCATTTACCGGAGCATTCACGATAGCCTGTTGGGCCTTACGTTAAATGATCCAGACGAATTTGCGCATTTGCAAAACCAGCACGTCGTCTATCAGGATGACGTGGGGGATTACAGTACCAACGAACCCACCATGGACGGTACCGCGGGTGCCCTATTGATGATGGCCCATTTTGGGATACCTGTGGAATAGCTTGGGGCCGGTAGTCTGCTTTTGAAGCATCAGGAGTTCAGTTGTATGGCCTGCCGCATAAAGGCAAGCTGCGCGTGGATTTCCTTCCAGGAAAAGGGAAGGCTGGGTTGAGAGTGGGCCAGCGCGTCCCGCAGTTTGCCGATGTTCCGGACCATGACATCGTATTGATCTCTGCTGGCACCAGGCATCAGGCTTTTGAATCGTTTTTGCTTGGAAAAAATACTTCCCAGGTCCGCCAATTGCAGGCATTGAATCAGGTCAATTTCTTCGTTTCTTCGCAATTTGAGTTGATATAACTCCTGGGCAGAGGCCAACCGCTCTTCTGACAGGCTGGCTTGCCATTCCGGGATTGTATGTTTGGTAAGCTCCCTGAGAAAGGTTTCCCAGGCACTTATATAACCAAATACCACCAGCCTCATGGGAATTTTGTCCAGATCGCTTTGGGTGACGATATGGGAAATCGTCCCCTCCGTCTCGATAAAGAATCGCCTTTTGTAGAGCAGTTTTTCGAAGGCCCGGACCAGAGGGGTGTTGCCGTTCAGCAGATCAGCTTTGCTGATGGGAGATAGGTCCGAATCTCCGTTGTCAAATTTCTGAAGGCCATCATCGGATTGCACCAGTACGGTTTGGAAATTATTTTTCACCATTGCTTCCCGATAGGTATTGGGCAGAAAAGGAATGGTCGGCTCGGCAATACTTAGGACCGGAACATAGCGGTCAAAAAGATTAAATAGAGACTGGTGTCGGGCTTGGTTCATTGGCTTGTTTGAACTTCTTTGAGCCTGGAAGGCATGTTTTTCTACTGGAATTTTGAATTTAACCATTCCCAACGGTATATTGAATTTTTAAGATGAAAGGATATGCCTGATAAGGTTTACGATAGCCGAGAGGAAGAATGTTAACAGATAAGCAACCACCCGTCACCCAGGAAGTAAAGGAATTAGCCAGGCGATTATGGGATTACCACCAGCTTCGCCATACCATTCAGAAGAGCGATGCGATCCTGGTGTTGGGTAGTCACGATCCGCGGGTGGCCGAACGAGGTGCAGCACTTTGGCTGGAAGAAATGGCTCCCTTGCTGATTTTTTCTGGAGGATTGGGAAATTTTACGGCAGGTATCTGGGAAGATCCGGAAGCAGTTATTTTCGGTCGGATTGCCCGGCGGATGGGCGTGCCGGATGAAGCCATGCTGCTGGAGAGCCGTTCTACCAATTCCGGGGAAAACATCCGGTTTACCCAGGAACTACTGAAAAGCAAGGGATTGGATCCCCGCTCCTTTATTATCGTTCAGAAACCATATATGGAGCGGCGTGCCTATGCCACCTTCAAAAAAAACTGGCCTGATAAATCCGTGCTCGTGACCAGTCCACGCATTTCCTTTGAAGATTATCCCTCCGATTCCATTTCCCTGGAAATAATTATTCAATCCATGGTCGGAGATTTGCAGCGTATTAGGGAATACCCTAAAAAAGGCTTTCAAATTCATCAGGACATTCCGGAAGAAGTGTGGACAGCATTTGAGCGTTTGGTAGCACTGGGCTTTGACCAACAC
Organism: Cyclobacterium sp.; assembly: GCA_041685605.1. Lineage (GTDB taxonomy): Bacteria > Bacteroidota > Bacteroidia > Cytophagales > Cyclobacteriaceae > Cyclobacterium. The sequence continues at coordinate 25,552 of JAWLFL010000014.1, forward strand.
CTGATCTCCTGAGACCCCGGGGGAAACCCAAACGCCTTGACTTTTAGGTGTCCCAAATCAAAAAATACCAGCCAATTAGGGGATTTTAAATCTTTAAATTGATTTCCCTAAACTATTTATTCAGCGCTTCCTTAAACACTGCCAATGCGCGTTCCCGGGCTGCTTTGTGGTCCACGATGGGCTCCGGGTACTTATCCGTTCCAAATTCGGGCAGCCAGTGTTTGACATATTTTCTGTCCTTATCAAATTTCTCCAATTGCGAGGCGGGGTTGAAAATCCGGAAATAGGGTTGAGCATCGGTTCCGGTGCCTGCTGACCATTGCCAGCCACCGTTATTGGAGGACAATTCATAATCCAGTAGCTTTTTAGCGAAGTAGGCCTCTCCCCAACGCCAATCTATAAGCAGGTGTTTGGTCAGGAAACTGGCCGTGACCATGCGTACCCGGTTGTGCATGTAGCCGGTAGTATTCAACTCCCGCATGCCCGCATCCACCATGGGGTAACCCGTTTTTCCTTCGCACCAGCTGGAAAATTCTTTTTCATCATTTCTCCAGGGAATGCGGTCATAGGCAGGTTTAAAAGCCTTGTCCACCACTTCAGGGTTATGGTAAAGAATCATCATGTAAAATTCCCTCCAAATCAATTCGTTAAGATAGGTTTCGTTCAACGCTGCTGCTTCCAGTGCCAGTTTACGAATGCTGATGGTGCCAAACCGAAGGTGGATGCCCAACCGGCTCGTACCGGCTCTCGCTGGGAAATTCCGGGTTTGGTCGTATTTGCGAATCAGATTTTTGTCTACTTCTGGCGATGGAATGGTGGTTTCCGAAGCCTCAAAGCCGATAGTGCTCAAACTGGGCAAGGGCATTGGTTTGGTTTGGTAAAAAGATTTTTTCCTTCCATCCAGATTGACAGGAGTAATTCGGGCCGCTTCAAATTTTTGCAACCAGCGTTTGCTGTAGGGAGTAAAGACCTTGTAGAAATCACCTTTGTCCGTAGTGATTTCATCTGTTTCAAAAATCACCTGATCTTTAAAATCGTAAAAATCAATACCCTCTTCCTGCAAAAACGCCGCTACCTCCTTGTCCCTTTTTTTAGCATAGGGCTCGTAATCCCTGTTGGTATACACGTTCTGAATCGCATATTCCCGGGTCAGTGAGCGAAAGATATCCAATGGCTTGCCATGCCGGACCAGCAGGGAACTTTGATAGGAGGCTAGTTCGTCCCTTAGCCTTTGTACCTGTTGGTGAATGAATTGCACGCGGGCATCTTTTTTGTCTTCGAGTTTGTCCAGTATTTCGGTGTCGAAAATAAAAAGCGGCAAAACCTGCTTTTCGTTTTGATGGGCATAATAGAGTCCCAGATTGTCTTCCAGCCTCAGGTCTCTTCTGAACCAAAATAGTGTTATTTTATCCATAAATTAATAAGTCAGGTATTCGCAAAAATGTTTAGGGTTTTTCAGGAGGTTCCTTTTCCAGGATGCGGATTCCTGAAGGATCGAGTGGCGGATCAGGTTGAAACAATTCGGGGGCCACTTCGTCCAGATCGATGGTGAAATCGCCGCGCAGGTATTCATCCGAATCGCTGATGGGCAGGTCTCTGTTTCTACTAAAGTTCTGGAATAACTCTTTCAATGAACTAAAGAGCAGGTTTTGGGATACCGACACGCCGTAGGTGTTGGGTGCCCGGTTATTGATGTTAAGGGCGGTAAGCGTATTGAAATTGTTGCGGTTGTACACCCGAACGCGGTACCTGCCATCCTCGGTGAGCAGGTATTCAGCCTGCCAGTCCCCTGCAATGGTGTTGAAATCGGCATTTCCCTGCAGATCGGTAAAACCACCGTCACGGGTCACCCGCAGGCGGCCATCGAAAAAGGTGTAGGCAACCCGTAGCTGAAACGTTTCGAGTGCCGTTTCATCCAATCCTACCAGGTCAAAATCAATTTCCAGATTTTCATCTACCTGAGCGATGAGGTTGTTAAGTTGGGAAGAAATTAGCTGGCTGAGATTGGAAAAGCCAATTCCGGACCCGCTAAATTGCCCCTCGGGCGAAAACCGACGTAGCATAATGAGTGAAAATACCTGGCGGTTTTTTTCCTGTTCATCGTTTGCGATGCGGTTTCGGAAAGCCGATATGGTAGTTTGTAATTCGCTGTCTTCCGGAAATTCGGAAAAATCAAAATCAAAGCCAATATCCGGGGACAATAAGGGGCCGTCCAGGTCCATGATCACTTTTACCGGAAATCGACGCTTCAACTGATTGCTTTCAAACTGATTCTGTCTGGCAGTGTTTTGCAGGGAAGCCAGGGAGACATTTTCCTCATAAACCGCAGAAATGTCCATCACCCCCTCATAAGGATCCCCATACCAATTAATGATACCGCCTGGCTCTATGAGGAATTTTTTGTTGATGACGTTATACAGCGAAAAATTATACAAAGCGTCTACGATTTCGAAATTTCCTGCCATGTTGAAATTCCCCTGGGTATCGATATTCAAATTCAAGACTCCCCTTCCTCTGCCTTGTATGTTTTCTTCTGTTTTGGGGTCAATTTGAATTTCCACATAGGCATCAGGAGTAAGGTCGAGGTTGAGGTTCATGCGAAGGTTATTGATGGTCAGCTTGTCTACGCTTTCCTCAAAACTAACCGATTGCGTGGTATCCCGAACATTGATGATATTGATGAAGTCTTCCTGAGATTGCCCGTTGGTATCCCCTATGGGGATGTACACCCTGGTATTGGGCTGGGAAGTAGCATTTGCGGTCAGATCCAGGTTATTGGCAGCTCCGAAGACATTAATGTCTCCCGTGGCGTAGGCCACTCCGAAAAACAGGTCGTTATCGGCTGCACTGGTATTCATTACCTGAAAATTGGTGATGGAGGCATCCAGATCCAGAATGAAGTTGTCAAAATTATCGTGCGTGATCCCGCCTCTCAGCCGGGCGGTGTTATTATTAATGTCCTTTAACTCCAGACCCCTGAAGCTAATGTCATTGGGCTCGAAAATTACATTTCCGTCTATCAGATACGTAGTATTCAGGTAATTGAACCGAAACGTGGCTCCTTCCAGTCTTCCCAATCCCTCGACAATCGGCCGGGTGATGCTGCCCCCCACCGTTAGGTTTCCGCTCAGGTTACCATCGATCTGGCTGAGATAATCGGAAATGAAGGGCTCGATAACCGATAAATTCGCATTTTCAAACGCAGCATTCAGGGCCATTTCCTGTGTATCGGAACCCAGGTTACCGGAAAGTTCGATTACTTTCTTTCCTTCCCGGTAGTTTTGAAGTGATAGGTTGACCGCTTGATCAGCGAAGAGGGCTTCCGCTTCAATTTCGCCAACCAGGAATTCATTGATCCGGATGCCTTCCACCGACAGGCTGCCCTTCATGCCTTCTTTATTCCAGCCTTCGGCAAGGCTGACCCGACCATTTGCGGTACCCTCGTAATCCCGCATACCGAATGAATTCAGAAAATTCAAGTTCAATTCGTTTACGGTTATTTCCATCTGATCCCCGGGATCCAAATTGATTTTCCCTTCTGCGGAAATGTATTGGTTTTCGTGAAAAATCTTGAGATTTTGAAAATGGGTTTCTGCCGCACCGATGGTAATGCTGTTGCCGGATTCAAATTGCCAGAAATCTTCTAAAAGTTTGATTTCCGATGGGGCAAATTCTATCTGGGTCTGGTCTCGGGAAAGATTGATTCCAGCAGAAATGTTCGCATAACTTTCCGTCTCCAATTGATCCAGGTAAAAGGAGAGATTCAGCCGGGATTGATCCCAGATCGTTTCCATGGAAAGATTGTGAAAGTTAAACCCGGAATTTAGCTGAATCTCCTTGGAAAGCACGTAGAAGGAAGCCAATACTTCGTCACTGTTCTTGTATTTGGAGGTGTTGAGGTCAATGTCGGTATTTAAAAAATAGTTGTTATTGTAATAAATGGTATCAATACCGGAATAAAAATTGAATACTGTATTGCGCTCCGTTTTGTAAAAAGCTCCTTCCATTTGGGTGTTGCTAGAGATAAACAGTCTGGGATCGATCAGGTTCAAGATGGGATTCGGATCTTGCAGGTCCAGCGTCAGGTCAATGTGGTAGGGATCTCCGTTGAGCGGTTGTTTCCTGGCGGCTGGGCTGTAGTCATTCGTGAGAATGGCATAGTATTCCTCCCAGAGCTGTTGGATGTCCTGCCCTAATTGTTGCACTTTAAAATCCCCGCTAATTCCCGCAACCAATAAGTCCGAATTGAGGGAAATGACCCGGGAGTCTTCGGTAAACAGGGATTGAAACAAAAAATAGTCTAAAAAAAGGTCCCTGCCGTCGTAGCTGATCAGTACGTCACGGAAGCGGGTAACCCCTTCTATGGTATCCCAATGAATGCCTTTGGTATCCAGTTCGAAATTCCCGCTCAGGAAAATATCCTTTTCGGTAAGGTGAATGCGGTTTAAAAATGCGGTGTCCAGGCGAAGCATGAGGTTAGCGGAATCTTTATTGTTTCGTAAATCCAGTGTACCGTCCACGCTCATGACTAGATTCGAATCATTGACGCTAAGCGCTCCCTGAAACAGATCCTTTCCGTAGGTAGCCTTTGTTTCAATCTGGGTATAATCGTATTGGTTAATGCCTATTTTGCTAATGCTTGCATCCAGCTCGATGAGCGCAGTGCTTACCTTGAGTCCTGTACCTTTGATATCCCCTTTAAAGCTGACTTTCTGAAACTTTTCGGGCTCTTCGCTCAGTACTCCCAGGTTGAACTCCACCGCTTCCAACTGGCCTTCATAGGTCGGAAGGTCTCCCTCATCTCGGTAATTAAGTTGTCCCTTTAGCAGGCCAATTTCGGTCCTGAAATCTCCTTGGGCAGTAAAATCGCTCAGGTACCCTTCAAAGTCAGAATCAAAGCGTACGGTCCCAAACTTATCCAGTTCCTTTCTGGCATCGGAACTGACATAGGGATGCAAATCTTCCGGCAGCAAAACGGAATTCGTCAGGGATAGACTGAAAAAAGTATCTTCCACCAGGGGTAGGCCTTCGATATTGAATTTTCCAAAAAGCGCACTTCTTTCCCCAAATCGCAATAATAATTCCTCGGAAAAAACAGAGTTAATTTTGCCTATAATGTCTCCACTAAGGTAAATTCGGTCGTCTATGGCAGGAATGTTATCCGAAAAATACCTCAAATCCCGAATGTCCAGTACAGCTTCATCCAGTTGGGCGATCAGGTCTACCTTGCGGTTAAAATCCCGTAAATCGGCTACCGTTTCATAATCCATCCGGAGGTAGTTTTTGATCACTGTTTCGTTGGACTTCAGGTACAGGTATTTAAACTCCATCCCGGTACCGGAGTAGGTGAAATCGGTTCGTAATTGCTGGAATACCATGCCCGAATTAGACTCGACACCTTTCATGTAGCGCAGATTAAAAGCCACGGTATCTCTACGCACGTAAAAATTTTCCGCCCTGGCCACCAGGTCCCGAAATAGTAAATTGGCATAGTCGAATTTAATGTCCATCTCCGGCTGGGTGTAGTCAATGATGTCCAAAGAAGTTTGGTCAAGGGAAATGGAAGCAATCCCAAAAGTAGCGGTAGGCGTTTTTTGTTTGTTGGGTGACACAAAAAATGTCTCCCGCAGCCTTTCCAGGAAAACGGAAATATTGAGTCCTTCCCCGCCGGGATGGGTCAGCAGTCTTACATTCCCGTTTCGCAGGTTTACCTCGTCCAGGCCCGGCCTATCCTTGTCTAAGAGGCCACGAACTGAAAAATCAATGTAAACCTCATCCAAGTCGGCCATCAGGCTGTCCCGTAGATCGTAGACCCGGACATCCCGTAGGCTTACGGCATCCCACCAGCGGATGTTTACCCGGCCAATATCGGTGAGGTAACCGGTACCTGTGGAGATGCGGTTGGTAATGAACCCAGCCAGGTAGGTTTGAATGGATGGGATTTGCAATAATATGGTCAGGAATATTAGGAAGAACAGCAGGTATCGCAGGAACAGAAATACGCTCCTGAGGGCTTTCATCAAATTTTCCTTAACTTTCGGTTTATTTTCCAACAGACGCTAAATGAGTTGTACTATATTGGCTATCGAATCCTCTTGTGATGAAACGTCGGCAGCGGTGATTTCTGATGGCAAAATACTTAATAATATTGTAGCGACGCAATCTGTCCACGAGAAATATGGTGGTGTGGTGCCTGAGCTGGCTTCAAGAGCTCACCAGCAGCACCTGATTCCAGTGGTAGCGGAAGCGCTCCGATCCTCGGGGGTTTCCAAAAAAGACCTGACGGCGGTGGCTTTTACCCGGGGTCCCGGGTTGATGGGAGCCCTGTTGGTAGGCGGGTCATTTGCAAAGGCATTTGCCTATGCGCTGAATATTCCTTTGATCGAAGTGAACCATATGGAAGCGCATGTGCTGGCGCATTTTATTGAGAAACCATCGCCGGATTTTCCATTTATATGTCTGACCGTTAGTGGGGGACATACCCAATTGGTCCTGGTAAAGAGTCACCTGAACATGGAGGTGCTTGGTGAAACCTCGGACGATGCGGTGGGGGAAGCTTTTGACAAGATCGCCAAAATCCTGGGGCTGCCCTATCCGGGAGGTCCTCACCTGGACAAACTGGCCAGCAAGGGCAATCCAAAGGCTTATTCTTTTCCCGTATCGGATATGAAGGGATTGGCTTTTTCCTTTAGTGGAATTAAGACGGCCGTTTTGTATTTCCTGAAAGAAAACATCAAAAACGAACCGGACTTTATTGCGACTCATCTGGAAGATATTTGTGCCTCGGTGCAATATACCCTCGTGAAAATGCTGATGCAAAAGCTCGTAAAAGCGAGCCGGGAACAACAAATCCGGGTGGTGGCCATTGCAGGAGGGGTGTCGGCAAACTCCGGGCTGCGGGATGCGTTAAAAGAAGCAGCCCGCGAAAACGACTGGCAAATTTACCTTCCCAAACTCGAATATTGCACCGACAATGCTGCTATGGTGGCAATGGCAGCACACTATAAGTATCGGGCGGGAATATTTTGCGACCTGGACATCAGTCCGTTGGCAAGAATGAAAATTGGAAACCATGGCTAAAAAAAATACATTTGATAAGATTATCAACATTAAAAACAAAAAGGCAAGTTTTGAATTTGAATTTTTAGATAAATTCAAGGCGGGCTTGGTTTTACGGGGTTCCGAAATCAAATCCATCCGGGAAGGAAGGGTTTCCCTCACGGAGGCATACTGTTATTTCAAAGGGGAGGAATTGTTTATCAAGCAAATGCACATCGCCCCCTATACCCTGGCCACCCATTATAACCACGATCCTGTAAGGGAGCGCAAACTATTGCTAAAGAAACAAGAGCTCCGAAAACTTCAAAATAAGTTTTCGGAAAAGGGCCTTTCCATCGTTCCGGTTCGTATATTTATCAACGACAGGGGCCTTGCCAAAATGGAAATAGCACTGGCAAAAGGCAAAAAAATCCACGATAAAAGGCAATCTATAAAAGAAAAAGATGCAAAACGGGACCTCCAACGAATGGCTTTCTGAGCGTGCCTATGGGATTTGCCGGGTAACGCTCCTTCCCATGTACCGGGAACCGGTGCCTGGCTCCGGAATGAGCTCACAGTTGCTTTTTGGGGAACTGTACCAGATCTCCCGCCGGACGAAAGACGGCGATTGGCTCTTTGCCGAGGGCGAAAACCAGGCCGGATCCGGATGGATACTTGCCTCCCAACACCAGCAGTTGGAAGAAAGGGAGTTTGTGTTTTTTGGCCAGGCAGCCTTCCACGTTAGCACCAGTACCATTGGTAAACTTATCTGGGACAAAACTCCCGTTTATTTACTTCCCGGAAGCCAACTACATGCGGATCAAAACGAGCTTTTCGATTGGGCAGCATCCTTTTCATTCGAAGGAGAAAGCCGACCATTTTCTGAAAAAGTTACTAGAGAACAGCTCGTATCCATCGCAACCGGCTTCCTCAATGCCCCCTACCTGTCGGGTGGGCGAAGTATTTTTGGCCTGTTTGGAGGCAGTTGGCTCCAGCTGGTTTTCAAAATCGGGGGGTATCGCGTTCCAAATTATCTTTCTACCTTGCTAACGGCAGGAGAGGAGGTGGGTTTAGCTGGAATGCGGGCAGCGGACATGCTGATTTTCGGCAATGAACACGGAATTCCCTCCGGAGTCGGCCTGTATATGGGAGAAGGGAAACTACTCCTGGTAGACGGGAAGGTCCGCATCCTGGAATTTGACCCGGAAAATTGGTCAGCATCCAAAAACAAATCCCACAATGCTCAGGTTCTTCATGTTAAAAATCTTGTGAAATAATGAAGGAGCGGATGGAAAAAAAGGTACTGGTGCTGAATTTGGATCATACACCCATCGGCATTGTCAACGCTCAAAAGGCGTTTGTACTGACTTTTCTGGAAAAAGCAACTCCCTTGGTCCATTTCGATTATCTGGAAATCCGAACCGTAGATCGGGTGTTTCCCTACCCCGCGGTCATCCGGCTTTACGAATACAAAAACATTCCCTATAAGGGAGTAATGCTTAACCGGAACAATCTTTTCAAGAGGGATCAACACAGCTGCCAGTATTGTGGAGGGGAAAAAAGCCTGACGCTGGATCACGTAATTCCCCGCTCTAAGGGAGGAAAGGGCAGTTGGAAGAACCTGGTGACGGCCTGCCATCGCTGTAACACGCTTAAAGGTGATAAAACACCCGAGCAGGCGGGCATGCAGCTGCGTAGCTTGCCCTTTCGTCCGACCCTGTCTTATTTCCTGGCTGAATATGCCGAACGGCATGCAGCGGAGTGGTTGCCATTTCTGGAGGTCAAGCCGGTGGGATAGTTACCATGCCGGAATGGAAAGAACTTGATTTTTTGTGGGTTACCCGTTTCTATTGGCAAAAATATTCGTAAATTTGCAATCCGTTCGGGTGAACGGTTCACTCTAAGGAGGGAAATCCGAAATAAAACCTCAGCCAGATGACCCTAAGGCTGTTGAAAATCAGGGTTGTACTATATTATATGTCAAATCAAGAAGATTTTAACTGGGAAAAATTCGAAACCAAGGGATTTGGAGAAGGCTATACCAAGGCTGAAAGGGCCGAGATGGAAAAGCTGTACGACAACACCCTTACCGAGATCACCGAAAAGGAAGTTATTACCGGCACCGTAGTCGGCATTAACGACAAGGACGTGATCATCAATATTGGTTTCAAATCAGACGGGCTGGTGCCTTTGAACGAATTTCGTGACCTTGAAGACCTTAAAATCGGAGACGAGGTGGAGTTGTTTATTGAGGAGCAGGAAAATTCATTGGGACAACTGGTCCTTTCCCGCAAGAAAGCGAAAATGGTGAAAGCCTGGCAGACCATCGAGGAAGCATTGGAAGAAGACAATGTGATCGAAGGACTGGTAAAGCGAAGAACGAAAGGCGGATTAATCGTGGATATTTACGGAGTAGAGGCCTTCCTGCCGGGATCCCAAATTGACGTGAAGCCTATCCGGGATTTTGATATCTACGTGGGCAAAAAGATGGAAGTGAAAGTGGTGAAAATCAACCATGCCAACGACAACGTGGTGGTTTCTCACAAAGTGTTGATAGAAAAAGATCTGGAGAAGCAAAAAGCCGAGATCCTGAACAACCTGGAAAAAGGCCAGGTACTCGAAGGGATAATCAAAAATATGACCAATTTCGGTGTATTCATCGACTTGGGCGGTGTCGACGGATTATTGCACATCACCGATATTTCCTGGGGCCGAATCAACCATCCCGAGGAAGTGCTTAATCTGGACGATAAAGTACAGATCGTGGTACTGGACTTCGATGATGATAAAAAGCGAATCTCCCTGGGCATGAAGCAATTGACCCCACATCCATGGGATTCCCTTTCAGCCAGTCTGGAAGTTGGTTCCAAGGTCAAGGGCAAAATTGTTAATGTGGCCGATTATGGTGCCTTCCTGGAACTGGCACCTGGCGTAGAGGGGCTTATTCACGTTTCGGAAATGTCCTGGTCACAACACCTGAGAAATCCAGCCGACTTTGTGAAAGTAGGAGACGAAATCGATGCGGTTGTATTGACCATGGATAAGGACGAGCGAAAAATGTCCTTGGGCATTAAGCAGCTTACCGAGGATCCATGGACCAAAGCAGAGATGGGTGAGAAATATGCCATCGGTACCAAACACAAAGGGATTGTTCGTAACCTGACCAATTTTGGATTGTTCCTCGAACTGGAAGAGGGAATCGACGGCCTGGTACACGTTTCCGACCTGTCCTGGACCAAAAAAATCAAGCACCCTTCCGAGTTTGTGAAAGTAGGAGACGAGTTGGACGTAATCGTGCTGGAGTTGGATTTGGACAGCAGAAGACTGGCACTGGGTCACAAGCAACTCGAAGAGAATCCCTGGGATACCTTCGAGAGTGTGTTCCCGATCGGTTCTTCCCACAAATGTTCTATCATCTCCAAGAATGACAAAGGAGCCGTGTTGGAGCTTCCTTATGGACTGGAAGGATTTGCGACAGCCAAAAATCTGGAGAAAGAAGACGGAACGCAGGCGGAAGCTGGCGAAAGTCTGGACTTCCGGGTAACGGAATTCTCTAAAGATGACAAGCGTATCGTGCTTTCGCATACGGCTACCTTTAAAGAAGAGGCCATGCCTAAAGCCAGTGCTAAGAAACCGACTACGGGAGCCAAGAAAAAGGCTACCGGCGGGTCCGAAAGCGGTGCTGGAGGAGAAAAATCCACCTTGGGAGATTTGGACGCATTGTCTGCCCTGAAGGAAAAAATGGATCAGACAAAAAAATAAGAATTGCTTATAAAATTGAAAAGCGCTAACCGAATTCGGTTAGCGCTTTTTTTGTTCTTGGGTGGTTTATTTCACCACAGATGGACACTGATAACCACAGATTTATTTTTAAGGGTTAATCTGAGAAACCTCTGGTACATCCTTATGGCTTACCACAGAAACGTTTCTGAAGGATTGTCATTTATCTGGGTTGATCCCTATTGGATGTTCCCGAAGCGGGAAACAAAAAAAGCATCCACAGGGGATGCTTTTCGGAGGTCGAGAGCGGATTCGAACCGCTGTACAAGGTTTTGCAGACCTCTGCCTAGCCACTCGGCCACTCGACCTGTTTATTAATTGAAGCGCAAATTTAGGAATTAAAAGCTGCCCATTCAAATCAACCGGGTAAAAAATATTATTTTCAAGCTTGGCCTGGATTTTTTACTAAAATTTTGAAGGCGTCCTTTATCAGCACCCAACCGGATAATTTTATTTCATAAAATGTAAGGAAATGGAGTTATTTATAACGGTTCTAAATTAATTAAAACCCAAACACATGTTTTATAATAGTTTGGAATACAAAAGGTTACAATCATTTTACAATTTTTAACCAATCAGATACCCACCTCATCTGCAAGTTTGAAAAATAGAACTTGGGTAGTACATTTGTGGGGAATTTGAATTGCACTGAGATAATCTGAAAAAGTATATATAACTATGTCGATCAAACGCTCATTATTAGGGGTTTCCTTTCGCGTTATCCACCTGATGGTCCTGTTTTTCCTCGTTTTGGGGTTTCAGGCGTATGCGGTGGACCCTGAAGTACCGGATAGCGAAGATGCTATCTCCGCGGGTCAGTCTATTTTCAACGCCAACTGCAAAACTTGTCACCGGCTGGACCAGAAATTAATTGGACCTGCCTTGCGAGGCGTTACCGAGCGTAGGGAGCTGGAATGGACTAAGCAGTTCATTCTCAATTCTCAGGTCTTAATTCAAAGCGGGGATCCCATTGCCGTGGAGTTGTATGCAGAATACAACAACACCGTCATGCCGCCGATGGACTTTTTAGGCGATGGTGAACTGATGAACCTATTGGCCTACATTGAATACGGCGACAAGGCAGAACCTGAAGCGGCTGCGGATGCGGCTGGTGCGGGTGGGGAATCAGGAGGAGGATCCGGGGGAGGCATTCCCAGCGAATACCTGACCATTATTCTGGTAGTGCTGGTAATCGTTTTGATTTTGGTGCTGGTGGTATTGGGTTTGATCGTATCGGTCCTCACCAAGTACATGAACAACAGCGATAAGCTGGATGCGGATGATAAAGAATTTATCAACCAGAAGACCGACTACCTGTCCATCTTGAAAAGTGATGGCTTTATAGTGATTGTAACCACCATTGTGTTGGCCTTTGTAGTAAAGACGGCCGTCGATGGATTGTACACCATTGGTGTGCAGGAAGGATATGCGCCTTCGCAACCGATCGCTTATTCGCATGAGCTTCACGCCGGGGAGTACGAAATCCCTTGTCAGTACTGCCATACGGGCGTGGAGATTGGAAAATCAGCTAATATTCCTTCCGCTAATATTTGTATGAATTGCCACATGCACATACAAAATGTGGGCGGCCAGGAGGGTATTTCTCCGGAAATTGCTAAAATATATGCCGCCGTGGACAACGATCAGCCCATTGAATGGGTTCGGGTGCATAACCTGCCAGACCTGGCGTATTTTAATCATTCCCAGCACGTTGCGGTAGGAGGTGTGGAATGTCAGACTTGCCACGGACCGATCGAAGAAATGGAAGTGGTATACCAACACAGTTCACTGACCATGGGCTGGTGTATTGATTGTCACCGTAACACGGAGATCACCACCCGGGGCAATGAATATTACGATAAACTCGTGCAGTTACATTCTGAATCCAAAGATGCCTTGAAAGTAAAGGACATTGGAGGTCTGGAATGTGCAAAGTGTCACTATTAAATCTTTACGAACATTCTTTTCTTTAATATACAATGAAAGAAAATAAAAAGACATATTGGAAAGGCTTAGAGCAGTTGACAAACGATCCCGAGTTTGTAAAACACGCCGATCAGGAATTTCCGGGTTTTACCTCAAAGAAAAATCA
>JAWLFL010000139.1:0-10201 GCA_041685605.1 Cyclobacterium sp.
CGTTTTGGCCATTGCCGCCATCGGCGTTTTTGGCCTGTTGAAATTGCACCTTAGAAGTACCGAAAAAGAATAACCTATGAAGACAATCATATTCAAATCCGCATCCGTCTACCTGCTTCCGCTGTTATTACTCTTTTCTGTATTTATTCTGCTGCGGGGCCATTACCTTCCTGGGGGTGGATTTGTTGGCGGGTTGATGGCCTCCATTGCTTTTGTGATCCATTCCTTCGCCAACGGAGTCGAAAACACGAAAAATATCGTAAAATTCCATCCCGGATTTTTGATGCCCGTTGGTTTGGCACTAGCCCTGCTGGCAGGCAGCCTGCCTTTATTTACGGGTGAAACCTTTATGACCGGCCTGTGGATGGATCAGCCCGTTCCGGTTATCGGTTCGGTCGGTACAGCCTTGTTTTTTGACACAGGCGTGTATCTGGTAGTAATCGGGGTCACCCTCACCATTATTTTCACCATATCCGAAGGGCTTTAAGTATGGAACTATTATTGGTAATTATCATAGGTTTATTATACGCCGCAGGCATTTACATGATGCTGCGGCGCAGCTTGGTTAAATTAATTATTGGGCTTATTCTGCTTGGTAACGGTGCCAACTTACTCATTTTTTTACTGGGAAAGATCGTGAAGGGTGAGCCCCCTATCATAGGCCCAAACGAGAAGATGTTGGGTGAAATCTATGCAGACCCGGTACCTCAGGCACTCATTCTGACGGCCATTGTTATCAGTTTTGGCCTGCAGGCTTTTGCCATTATTTTGATAAAAAGGGCCTATAAAGTAGTAAAAACAGACGATCTGGACGAAATGTACGCAACCGACGAAGATTTATGAGCAACCCCTATATTGTTTTACCGGTCATTTTCCAGCTTTTTGTCGCCGTAACGTTGATGTTTTCCTGGACCAACAAAAACCTGCAAAAGCTGATTTCTGTCGTTGGGTCTCTCATTGCCTTACTGATCAGTATTTCGCTTTTGATAAAAGTCAATCAGGAGGGAATCCAGACCATGCAGGCGGGCGGTTGGATCGCTCCTTTTGGAATCACCTTTGTAGCCGATACCTTCAGTGCCTTGCTGGTTTTACTTACCGCTATTTCCGGCCTTGCCGTAAGTGTGTTTTCCGTCGGCAGCATCCGCAACGCGCGGGTCAGATTCGGTTATTTCCCCATACTCCATTTATTGATCATGGGACTTAGTGGCGCTTTCCTCACAGGAGATATTTTTAACCTGTACGTATGGTTTGAAATCATCATCATTTCATCCTTTGTACTGATCACCATTGGTGGGGAGAAGGCTCAGTTAGAAGGGGCGATCAAATACGTGGCCATGAACTTGTTGGCCTCGGTGGTTTTCCTTACGGCAATTGCCATCCTGTATGGCCTGACCGGAAGTCTCAACATGGCCGATCTTTCACTACAAGTGGCAAAGGTAGAAAACCGGGGCTTGGTAAATGTAACCGCTATCTTATTTCTGGTGGGTTTTGGAATCAAATCGGCCGTTTTCCCTCTGTATTTTTGGCTACCGGCATCCTATCACACGCCACCACCGGCTATATCGGCTATTTTCGGTGGGTTGCTCACAAAAGTAGGGGTGTATGCCATGCTGCGGGTGTTTACACTGATATTTGTCCCAGACACGTTTCTTAGCTCGGTCATTACCGTTATGGCCATGTTGACCATTTTCTCGGGAGGAGTCGGTGCCTTGATGCAAAATAATATCCGAAAAGTATTCAGCTACCTGATCATCTGTCATATCGGATTTATGTTGGCCGGTCTTGGTATATACAGTACCCTTGCCCTTGCAGGAGCCGTATTTTATCTGGTTCATGACATTGTGGTTAAAACCAATTTATTCATGGTTAGCGGTTTGATTTTCAAAATCAAGGGCACCTATTCCATGCGGCTACTAGGTGGCTTTTACAAAGAACAGCCACTGATGAGTCTTCTGATGGCCATTCCGTTGTTTTCGTTGGTTGGTATTCCTCCCCTATCCGGATTCTGGGGGAAGCTCTTGCTCATCCAGGGTGCCATGGACTCGTCCAATATTTTATTGATTGGCTTCATACTATTGGGAAGTTTCCTTACCTTATTCATCATTGCCAAACTATGGTCGGAGGTGTTCTGGAAAGATCCGCAGATATTGCCCAAGAAAGAGCATATCAAATACTTTGATGAG
Source organism: Cyclobacterium sp. (assembly GCA_041685605.1). GTDB lineage: Bacteria > Bacteroidota > Bacteroidia > Cytophagales > Cyclobacteriaceae > Cyclobacterium. The sequence goes on from JAWLFL010000139.1 coordinate 2,184, forward strand.
TTAAAACCCCTTAAAAAGCGAGCGATGCTGGCTTCGGTGGTTTTTCTATCCATCCTTTCTTTGGGAATAGGTTTCGGGGCGGAGTGGGTCATGCGAATAGCAATGACCGTCGCCGAGAATCTGATGGATCCGTCTGCCTACATACAAGCCGTTTTAGGAACTTAAATCGCACTAAAAATGATAAAAACCAGATTTCTCAGCAATCTACTTCTTTCCTTTATCTGGCTGGCGGTCACGGGTACCTTTTCATTCGTGAATTTTGTATTTGGGTTTTTATTGAGTTTTTTCCTGCTGTGGCTGATATCCAGAAACAGAAGGGAAAACAAATATTTTTACAGGGGCCCCAAATTGATCGCATTTGTTTTCTTTTTCCTTTACGAGTTGATTAAGGCCAATCTTCAGGTAGCTTATGATGTGGTGACACCCAGCTATTATATGAAACCGGGGATTATCAAGATACCGCTTACGGCCGAGTCGGATTTAGAGATTACCTTACTGGCCAATTTGATAACCCTGACACCCGGAACCCTCAGCCTGGACGTGTCGGACGATCGGAAGGTCTTATACGTACATGCTATGTACGTAAACGATAGGGAAGAATTTATTACCGGAATAAAAAATGGATTTGAACGGAAGTTATTAGAGATATTGAGATGAGCGTAAACGACTATTTATACCTGGTGATATTGCCCATTCTCGCCGCATCCACCATGTTGATATTTATCCGATTTGTTATAGGCCCCACCCTTTCTGACCGGGTGGTTTCACTGGACTTGCTACTGACTACTGGAATCGGGATCATTACCATTTACAGTATTCATACCAATCAACCCGCGTTTTTGGATATTGCGATGATCATGGCACTGATTGCCTTTTTAGGTACCGTAGCCTTTTCCTATTATTTAGAAAAAAGAGAAAAAAATGAGTGATTATTGGATCATAGGTTTGAGTTCCCTGGGTGCCTTGTTTATCCTTCTGGCGGCCATTGGCGTGATAAGAATGCCCGATCTTTACCTTAGAATTTCGGTTACTACCAAGGCTGCCACGCTGGGTATTGGTTTGTTGCTCATCGCAGCAGCCACCTATTTCAATGAGTTTGGGATTTCTTCACGCGTTGCAGCGATCATCCTTTTTATGCTCCTGACAGCTCCCGTGGGCGCGCACATGATTGGCCGTGCCTCGTATTTTACCGGTGTGAAATTATGGAAACATTCCAAAGTAGATGATCTCAAAGGAAAATACCATCCCAAAAGTCATGAATTGGCCAGTGACATGAAACCAGAAAAAGAAAATGAATCGAAATAACTTATTCATTGCCACAGTCCTGTTCCTTTCCCTGGCATGCAGTTCCAGCGAAACAAAGGAAGAGGGAAATAACGCTCAAGATATGTCTGCTACTTATGTATTTCTTCTGGGAACCTATACGGACCTTCCCGAACAAGGCATCCACCTGGCTAGCTTCAGTCCTGAAAATGGTTTCGAAGTTCTGGCTACCGCCTCCGAACCCGAAAACCCATCGTTTGTCATCGCTAATAAGGACCAAAACCTAATTTTTTCGGTAGAAGAAACCAGCGGTGCCGAGGGAGGAAACGTAGCTGGCTTTCAGTTAACCGATAATGGTATTTCAAAAATCAATACCGTATCCGCCGCCGGAAACAGCCCCTGCTACCTAAGCCTGGATCCTTCTGAAAAATTTCTGCTAGTAGGTAACTACTCGCAGGGAAACTTTTCGGTAATTCCCGTAGCAGGTGATGGCCTTCTAAAACCTGCCATTCAGGTCGTCCAGCATAAAGGAAGCAGCGTAAACCCTGCAAGGCAACAGCAGCCACACGTCCATTCGACCGTCTTTCATCCGAAGGACGGTAAACTGTTGGTGGCCGACCTGGGTACCGATGAAGTGGTGGTATATAACTTTGATTCCCAAAAGGAAAAACCCCTGGAAGAGACTCCCCATTTCAGACTGCAGGTGGCTCCCGGAGCCGGACCCCGGCACATGGTCTTTAACGAAAACGGAGACCGGCTGTACCTGGTGCATGAAATAACGGCTGAAATCGGTGTTTACCATTATGAAGAGGGCACCATAAAACACCTGGAAACCCATTCTCTTTTACAGGAAGGATTTGAGGGAACGGTCGGAGCGGCTGAGGTTCGGCTAAGCCCTGACGGAAACCACTTGTATGTCTCCAACCGCGGAGATGCCAATGAAATTATCGGGTTTGCGGTAGCTCCGGAGGGTGGTTTAAAGCACATCCAAACCCTGTCGTCAGCAGGCGAAGCCCCGCGTAACTTTAATATTACTCCTGATGGTGCTTATCTCCTGGTAGGCAACCAAAACGCTAATACCCTGCTTGCCTTTAAACGGGATGCAAAAAGCGGCTTATTATCCATTACCGACCATCAACTTGATATTCATAAACCCGTCTACATAAACTTCCTGCCGTAAATCCGTGATTCACCCGGTATATTTCGGCGTATCAATTCTTTTACTTAATATTGTGGCCATTTCGGCGTAGCCGATACCTTTTTCCAAAAGTAAAAGCAAGAAAATGACTGCCACAACGGAGCAAAACTACCACTGTTTACTAAACAGGAGGGAAACAGAAAAGGCTATTGACCTGATCAAAACCAAGTTTCCCGTGATGATGTCCGAACGGTTAAACCTATTCAAAATTTCCTGTCCATTGGCCATAATGGATGGTACGGGTATCAACGATGACCTGAATGGTATCGAACGACCGGTAAAATTCCCGATCCGAAACCAGGCAGATGCCACCGCTGTGGTGGTCCAATCCCTGGCGAAATGGAAACGGTGGCAGTTGGCTGAACTGGAGGCAGAAAATGGAGAAGGTATCCTGACAGATATGCGCGCTCTGAGGCCGGATGAAGACTATTCGGCTTTGCATTCCCTGTATGTAGATCAGTGGGATTGGGAACAAAAGATTACTGATAAGGATCGCAATCTGGAATACCTCAAAATGGTAGTGGAATCCATTTATAGTATATTCCAGGAGCTGGAGGGATCAATAGCGGAAACGTTCCCCGCTATTCAACCGATTTTGCCTGAAAAAATCACTTTTATCCAGGCCGAAGAACTCCTCCGGAAGTACCCGGATTTATCCCCTAAAGAACGGGAATACCAGGCTTGTAAGGAGCACAAAGCTGTTTTTTTAATAGGCATTGGCGATGTACTTAGCAATGGGGAAAAACATGATGGAAGGGCTCCTGACTACGATGATTGGAGTAGTTACAATTCTGAGGGCCATAAAGGATTGAACGGGGACATCCTGGTATGGAATCCGATGCTGGGAAATAGTTTTGAACTTTCTTCCATGGGAATCCGGGTAGATGCCGAAACCTTGGAAAGACAGTTGGAAATTTCAGGTCAGCAAGAGAGGAAGCAATTGTTTTTTCATAAAAAGCTACTAAATGGGGAATTACCACAAAGCATCGGTGGGGGAATAGGTCAATCCAGGACTTGTATGTTTCTTTTACGAAAAAAACATATTGGCGAGGTACAATCAGGCATTTGGCCCGCAAAAGAGGTGGAAAGCTGCAAAGAGCAAGGTATTGAATTAATGAAATAAGTCCTTAAAATATGAATGTATATTTCATTTTGTATCGAATTCGTATAAAATACCATTTTAAGAAATCTTTTATTTTCAGAAAAAAATTTTACCCAACTGTTTTTTTTGCGAAAAGAATCACTACCTTTACTGCCATTAATACAATCAATTAATTACAATTATGAACACAGGAAAAGTAAAATTTTTTAATGAATCCAAAGGATTCGGTTTTATCATTGATGACGAATCATCTAAAGAGTATTTTGTGCATGTCTCTGGACTAATCGACGAAATCAGAGAAGACGATGATGTATCCTTCGATCTTAAAGAAGGAAGAAAAGGTCTGAATGCAGTGAATGTGAAGGTAGTTAACGCATAACATAACATTGACATCAGTAGTAGAAAGCAACCCAAACGGGTTGCTTTTTTGGTTTTTGAGCAATTTGCAGTTGCTTTCTTTTTATGTTCCTTCCAATACCATCCTTCCGGATCGAAGTTTACCTCGTATGGTTTGATCTGCCCCATGGTCAATAACTAAATCCTCACTACTGGATCGATCCCCGATACTTAATCGGCCGCTCCCCACACTAAAATCAAAATTAAACCGGCTTAAGTCCGTGTTGGGGGTAACTTTCATGTAGCCTGAGGATGCCTAAAAATAGCTCTCTGCCCCTAGTCCACAATCCACTGCTACCAACATTCCAGAAGAAAGAGAAATCTCACCCAAGGCAGCCACCCTGTTTAAATCTGCCTTACCAGAACTCATCTCCCCGGTGACCAGTCCATCTACATCAGCGATTTGTACCAGCCCACTGGAACCTTTAAACCTAACGGAACCCTCCATGCCATCCAATGATCCCATGCCGGAAGATAATTCCAGATCCAGATTTCCCCGGATATCTTCCAGTTGAACCTTTCCGGAAGAAATTTTCACCTGAAGGTTGGGGGAATCCAAATCCTTCGCATCAATAGTACCGGAACTACCCCTTAGTTTAATATTTTCATTACGAACATGGTATACCTCCAGTTTTCCGGAAGAATTGTACATGTCCAGCTCTATTTCCCTTGGTCCCTTCAAACTAATAAACCCATCAACCTGACTGCCAAACAAAAATGAAAAATCCATTTCGGAATCAAAACTAACGATGAGTTCATCCCCTGACTGCTCGTAGTGGATGCCCTCTATACCCGCGTCCGTTGATTCCAGGAAGGCTGTTAAATATACCTTATCGGTATCGTCGCCTCCGGTATAGCTGATCTCCAAGGCTCCCCCCTGTACACGCACTTTGCGGATTCCTTCAAAAGAGGTGTCTATATCAGATATCGTTTCTTTGGGCAAGGGATTGCAGCCAAAAGAAAGGATTAGAATGAGAGCAACAGCAAACTGTATCTTAATTCGACTCATTGGAATCCCCTTTTTTCAGATCCGTACTCATAGACATTAGAGATAGCGTTTCGTGAGCCACCTTTAGGTTATATTCGTATGCAAGACTCTTGTAGTTTACCAAATCTACTATTGTCCCAATAAAGCATAACCCTACCGTCAACAAATACAAAATCCCCAGTCCAATTTGTCCAAGGATAAAGCGATGTAGACCCGCAAATCCAAAAAAACCGATCAGGGTCAAAATCAAAACCATCTGGCTATCTTTTCTCCGGGCCCTGTATACCTGCGAAAAAAGACTTGCTTGTTCGTCATTCATATCCTTTAATATGCCTTGAATGTACCCCAATTCCATGCCTTCCAGTTCCGGAAGATGCTTTAATACGTTTGCCATAATTTTATTTGTTTTTTTATAAGTAGAAATAATTCAAACTGACGCCACAAAATCACCAGTAAGGCAAAACCTCCCAATGGATGCCAACTCCGGGAAGTTTGAAACGCTCCGTGCATGAAATAATGTATGGAGCGCCCCAATCCACATCCCGGGCACCAGCTCAGCCCCACGTTTGCCAGGGGACATAGACCGTGGTGCGGTCCGTCGCCCATCCCGTAGAAGTACAAGCCTACTAGCGCGATGGTCCAAATGAGAAATTCTAAAATTCCGGTTGGTATGCGTTGCATATACGGAAATATACGAATAGAATGCCAGGATTGAAAAGCCGGAATAGGCCAAGTAGAGGCCGTTGGAAAAAATGGAGCGTTCGGTTTCAAAGCATTTTACGATCGATTTCGGACAGTTTTGATAACGAAAGCAGAAAATGTAAAAGAGGCTACCGCAAGGGTGGGAGTGCAATGGACACAGGAGCACCCATCGATTTTTCGGACTGGACGATAAATTGTCGGTATAAAAGCGAATAGCGGGAAGGAGACGATCCCATACTGAATAATCCACTAGTGGATAAATTGCGAAATACCCAGTCGGGAATCAGGGAGGTCTTCCGAAGTCCCAGCACCTGACTTATTTCCTCACCCAGATAAAAGGCTACGATTGCCTCCATAAATGGTGCTAATTCGGGCCTAATCAATTCCTGCTGATAAAAATGAAGAAGTGACTGTACCAACCTTTTTCCAGCATGTGAGGATTTCAAATGCCGCTTTCGGATGACCCGTTCCAGCTCGAATGCTTCTTTACTAGTATGGGGCAAAAAGGCAGGGTCTATACCCAGGTAATACCCTATCAACCCCCAGTATTGGAGCAGACCCTCTCGATGCTCCTTGCTCACACGCACCCCACTGCGTTCCATCCCCCGGGAAACCAGCAAACTGAAGGTGAGGTTGGTGGCTAGCAGGTCCTCCTGATTGATCGGCATCCCCCATTCAGAATTCCAATCCCGAGCGTATTTCCCAATAAATAACCGTGATAAGGCGTGAATCAACCGTACCTTAGCCAACACCTGTAATACCTTTTTTTCGCCTAAAAAAGCCTGAGGGCGGTAACACTCCAGTACAAATAAGGCGGTTTCAGACAGCCGTTTCCCGGGGTTATCAAGGATCTTTTTGGATCTAACCAATACCTCTGCTCCATCTGCAAACGCATAGGTGTAGGGTAACGAATAAAAACCTAGCAAGGACAATATCAAAGGAGCGTTTTTTTCAAAGAAGCACTGGGTTTGTCGAATTTTTTGCGGATCATTCACAGGAGGAGGCAACATGAAAACATTGAAAAAGTACTTCAAGGAATCCGGAAAAGCAGGTGGAAGCGTCTCCGGAATGAAATCCCAAGAATTGATAACCGATACCAGCTGCGGGTCTTTGATAAGCTCCGCTGCAGCAGCATCCGCAGGTGCATCCTGCTTTTTTCTTAATTGATCCAGATTTCCACTGGTATACAAATCCACTTTATTCACAAAAATCTAACATGTATTTCGTAAATTGGTTTAAAATAAATTATTAACCTGCTTTTTAGTATGTGGTGCCATTCAAGTCTTTCAAAATCTAAACCGAGTTTCAGACTTCCCCTGCTATCCCTTATGCTCATTTTCGGGCCTGCTGCTTTTGGTCAGGAGGCAAGTGATGTATTTTTGGTGGATGCTAAAAAGAATATTCTGGGATTTAAGGTCTTTTCCGCTTCCATCGAACAGGTAACCGATAGTAAGCACTACGACAATCAACCAAAATTCATTAATGATTCGCAATTGGTTTTTTCATCCGAGGACGATACAGGCAATGTAGAAGCCATCTTATATAGCTGGGAAAAAGAGCAGTTTACCAACATGACCAGAACTCCTGATAAGAGCGAGTTTTCGCCTGATCTGACCAGTTGCGGGCAGTACATTTCAACCGTAACGGTAGAGGAGGACAGTAGCCAACGAGTTTGGCTTTACCCCATCAATTTTGGGGAGCCTGAACTCTTATATGATGACATCCAGCCGGTAGGCTATTACGGATGGCATGAAGAAACGGCGGCATTGTTTGTAATAGGGGAACCTAACCGTCTGGTATTTCCTTACGGACGGGAGGACATTCATACCATTGCGCAAAACACCGGAAGAAGCATTCAAAAACGGCCGGGAACCGATGAAATTATCTTCCTGGACAAAAACAATAACATCGTAGTAGATGGAAAAACCACCTTCGAATTGAAGGCCTTTCATACTGAAACAAGGGAAACAACCAGTTTGGGGCTGGCACTGGGGGGATCGGAAGATTTTTGTTGGGTAGATAAGAACAATATACTGATGGCCAGGGGAAAGGAATTATTTCTCCGAAAGGTAAATAAAGGAATCGAATGGGAGAAAGTAGGGACGTTTATGATCCCTGGTTACGGCGATATCAGCAGGCTTTCGATCAGCCCTGACACAAAAAAAATCGCACTGGTACTGGAGCGGCTGGACTAAACGGATATTAGTTGTGTAATCACCCGCCAAAGATCCATCTGAGTAATCTGTGACGCACACTTTTTTCAGCAATAAATAAGGAACCGTATAAGGCATTTAAGTGCATATAAGAATTTCATACCCCCTTCAATGACCTTATATCCCTTATATGGTTAAAGAAAGAGAATCCTATAA
>JAWLFL010000140.1:0-10180 GCA_041685605.1 Cyclobacterium sp.
TTGAATTGGCGGAAATTGACACGGATAATAAAACGTTCAAGACCAAACAAGCCTCTCTGTATGGTTTCATATCCGGGCAAAAATTCAGCCGCTGGTATGTTTATAATGTGCTTGAAGAATTGGATGAGCCCGGAGAATATTATCTCGACAGGGGAAATGGTAAACTCTATTTCTATCCCAAAGAAGATGTTTCTTCCATTGAACTTTCTATGTTGGAAAAACCGCTGGTAAGTATAAAAGGTGCTTCAAATGTGCAGTTTAAGGACATCAACTTTGAATGCAGCCGGGGCATGGGAATATACATTGAAAATACACATAATAACCGGGTTGAAAATTGTACATTGAAAAACCTTGGTGTTGTTGGTGTTAGTATGGGAAAGGGAATTGAGCCTTTTAAGCAATTGCTACATCAGGGCACTGGCGAACCCGCTTCTGAGAAAGTTGGAAGTTACCTCCAGCATCTTTACGATAATCCGGTATTTAATCGCGAGGCAGGCACGAACAATGGAATTGTAAACTGTACCATATTCAATACCGGGGCAGGAGGCGTTCATTTAAGTGGAGGCGACCGTCTTACTTTAGAGCCGGGAAATAACTATGTTGAAAATTGTACCATCCACGATTTTAACCGCATTGAAAAATCGTATAGGGCCGGTATCGACATCAGCGGCGTGGGAAACCGGATATCCAATAGTGAAGTGTACAACGCACCAAGCATGGCCATTTATCTTCACGGGAATGACCATCTGATTGAATTCAATGAAATACACCATGTCTGTGAGGAAGTGCACGACCAGGGAGCTATTTATTATGGCCGCGATCCGTCGGAGAGGGGACATTTGGTGCGTTATAATTTCTTTCATCATCTGAATTCTATTCACGCAACACATGCCGTTTATCACGATGACGGGGCCTGCGGCATGGAAGTTTTCGGAAACATTTTTTATAAACCTGGAGAGAGAGCAGTCCTAATTGGTGGAGGACATGACAATCCTTATACCAACAATATATTTATTGATACCGAAATCGCCATTCATGTTGATAACCGAAGCCAGCAGGGCTGGGGAAAATATATTGTGGAAAAAGGAGGAATTGTCGATGAAAGACTTAAAATGGTGAATTACAATGAACCACCCTATAGCACAAGATACCCCAATCTGGCAAAACATTGGGAGGATAATCCCTCACTTCCAAAACGAAATCCGGTGTCAAAGAATATTTTTTACAACGTAGAAAAATTAGTAAATGGTAATAAAGCGTGGTTGCCATTTATGGATGACAATTGGATTACGGAAGAAGATCCGGGATTTGTGAACGAAGAAGAAATGAATTTTAGGTTAAAGGAAGACGCCAAAGCTTTTGAGGCTATTCCCGGTTTTGAGCCCATTCCGTTTAATAAGATTGGTGTGCAATAACGCTTTTAATTTATTTACAGATGAAACTACATCTTGCTGCAATTATTTTCTTTGCCATTTTTCTGGAGCTAAATGTTGGTGCTCAGGATATATACGTTTCCAAAGGCGGGAACGACATTAATCCCGGCACCAAGGAAAAACCTGTTGCCAGCCTCGAAGCAGCCCGCGACTTGATCCGGCAGTACAAGGCAACAAATGATTTGCCCAAAGCTGGAATTACTGTTTGGATTGGCAAAGGTCAGTATGATCAGAAAAAGCCATTCATTCTTAATGAAAATGATTCTGGAGAGCCCAATGCTCCTATTGTTTGGCGGGCACTACCCGATGAGAAGGTAAGCGTAACAGGAGGAAAAAGCATTCCTTCATCCGCTTTCCAAAGAGTAACGAAAAAAGCCATTCTTAAAAGGCTTTCATCTTCTGCCGCTCAAAATGTGCTGCAGCTAGATCTAAGGGAACACGGCATCATGGACTATGGTGAGATCAAGCAATATGGACATGCCATGCCGGTAGTGCCGTCTCCTCTTGAAGTTTTTTTTAACAACGAACCCATGACCCTGGCCAGGTACCCCAATGAAGGATACATCAAAATTGGAAAGGTCCTTGATCCCGGTTCCGTGCCTCGAATTAAGGATTACGGTAACCTTGGCGGTACTTTTGAATACCAGGACCCCCGGCATGAAGTCTGGGCTGGACTACCCGATGTGTGGCTCCAGGGAACGTTTATGTATGGATATGCCGATGACAATATTTTGGTAGAATCGATTGATACTGAAAAGAGTCAGGTTAAGCTGGCCAAACCATCCATGTATGGTATTGGAAGCGGGCGTGACTTTCAGCACTACGTCGCCTATAATATTCTGGATGAACTGGATAGCCCCGGCGAATGGTATGTGGATAAGGAATCAGGCATGCTGTACTTCTGGCCTCCCGCCCCCATCGATGAAAGTGCTGTTATGGTGTCTGTGCTTGAAGATCCCATAATAAGTCTGGAAGGGGTAAGTAACCTTGTTATCAGAGATCTCACGGTGGAAGTAGGAAGGGGCATCGGTATCTACCTGGAAAGGGGAACAGGAAACCTGATTGCCGGTTGTACGGTAAGAAATGTCGGTACCAGTGGTATATTTATGGGACAGGGTGCTAAGCAAACCTTTCCCTTCGTGACGCATGACGACTACGAAGGCGTACCTGTTTCCAGAAGAATTGGGAATTTGCAGGGCCATATCTATAAATACACGCATTGGGACAGGAAAGCCGGATCGAACCACGGTATTCTGAGTTGTGATATCTATAATACCGGAAGCGGGGGGATTTATCTGAGCGGTGGTAACAAACGCCAATTGGTCCCGGGCAACAATTATGCGGAAAACTGCAAAGTCTCTAACTACAACAGACGCAACAAATTTCTCTGGTCGGGTATCAATACCGACGGCGTAGGAAATAGGATCAGTCATTGCGAAATTTTTGATTCCGATTGGCAGGGGATATACGTTCATGGGAATGAACATCTCTTCGAGTACAACCATATCCATCATGTGACGCTCAACTCAGACGACACATCTCCCTGGTATATAGGCAGAGACCCAAGCGACCGGGGCAATGTGGTTAGGTACAATTATTTTCATCACATCGGTAACCCCAATCGAATGAACATGGGAATTTACTGCGACGATTCGAGCACGGATGTGTTGATTTACGGCAACGTGTTTTACAAAATGAATACAAAACATGGGATGTTATTTTCGAATAGTGGTTGGGACTTGAAGTTTAGGAATAACATTGTCATTGACCCCATTTCTTATACTGTAGAAATATCTAGTCCATTTTATACATGGGCTAGAGGAACTGGTCCTAATATGTTTGGTGATGATGGCCTTTTAAGAGAACGTTTGACGCAGAATGTAAATATATATCAACGGCCTTACTCCGAAAGATATCCCGAATTAATGAATTATTTACACCCTATAGTTGACGGAAAGGAATGGGAAGGCATGAGGTTACGGAGAAATGTAGTATCAGGAAATCTCATTGTTGGCGGGCCTGAAGAAATACTTTTACTGAGGGGCGAACATGCCCAGTGCGAATCTGTAAACAATTTCAGAACAAACAGCGATCCAGGCTTCGTTGATTATGAAAATGGGAATTTTAATCTGAGGTCCGGTTCCGAGGTTTTTGATAAGATCCCCGGTTTTGAGCCACCTCCATTTGACAAGATGGGTTTGTATACAGATCAGTATAGAAAAAGTATAAGCTAAAAGAAATAAAAAGGACCAGTTATGAAGAAATTTCAAATATACATAATCCAATGTATTTGGGCATTTTTAAATTCACCATTTGCAATGGCTCAAGAAGATCAGTTTGCCAAAATCGGTAATATGGATGTTGCGGTAAGGACACACCTGCTGAAAGAAAATGTGCCTGCCGAATTGCCCGAAAAGTATTTACCCGCATCAAACGACAAGGCTTCAGCGTTTAAACCCTTTCATTTAATGGACACCAAGAAGGAATTGGAGGCAGAACTGATAAAGATGCGAGAAGAATATAAGCCCTTTTTGGAAAATCATGCCCCATCAATAGCGCAGACAAGGGACAGGATTTACTTGAAAAACGCCTCATGGCGGATTGAGACCGATGCAGACTTACACGACTTTTCCAATGTTTCTGCAGGAAAAGGCGAGTGGGAAGAGGTGCAACTTCCTCATTTCGATGAACCATTAGGAAAAGCAGTGACCTATTATCGCAAGGAAATAGACATCACAAAAGAGATGATGGACAAAGGTTCGCTGTTTATCTGTTTCAAAGCGGTGGATTATATAGCCAATGTATTCATGAACGGACGCTTTCTTGGATCACACGAAGGGTTTTTCGCCCCATTTGAATTCGATTTTACACCTTATGCAATAGAAGGAAAAAATACCCTGGTTGTACAGGTTAAGAATGATTACACGACCACTGGCGGGATAAACGAATTTGGAGAAAGGGTGAAAGGCGATAAAATATTTGGAGCTACTAATTTGGGGTACGACGACCCTTATCATGGTTGGCACCACAGCCCTGCAGGCATGGGCATATACCAGGACTGCTATGTGGAAGCCCGCTCTCCTTTGCATGTCCATGATATTTTCGTCAGGCCCTTGTTAGAAACGGATGAAGCTGAAATATGGTTAGAGGTAAATAATTATTTCAAATCCAACAAAGCCGTAAAATTTAAATTATCCATTTACGGGCAGAATTTTAAACAGACAATCGTTGAAGATCTGGAATACATTCCATCCTCGATTCATATTCCGGGAGTAGGTGATTTGGCCAAACCTACTGATTGGAAAGAGAACAATTTGCCTATGGGCTACGGTGTAAATTTCCTCAAAACGAAAGTGCAAATACCGGAACCAAAACGTTGGAACAACGAAACACCTTGGCTTTACCAGTTGCAGGTGAAAATGTATAATGAGAAAGACGAGCTAACAGATATTCAGACACAACAATTTGGGATGCGCTCTTTTGCCATGGATACGGTGTCGGTGCCAAAGGGAATGATGTATTTAAACGGAGAGAAGATTCGCCTGCGAGGAGCCAACACCATGGGTTTTATGCAGCAGGATGTTTTCAAAAAAGATTGGGACCAACTCATCGATGATATCCTGTTGGCAAAAATTGCCAACATGAATTTTTACCGGCTTACCCAGCGCCCGGTTCAGCCCGAAATATATGAATACTGCGATAAGTTAGGTATGATGACCCAAACCGACCTGCCATTATTCGGAGGGTTACGACCCAATAAATGGGCAGAAGCAGTAAAACAGGCCGAAGAAATGGAACGCCTGGTAAGAAGCCATCCGTGCAATATAATGGTAACTTATATCAACGAACGTTTTCCCAATGCCGAAGGATCTCCCCAACGGAGTATGAGTACTTTTGAAGAATATAAAAGGTTTTTCACGGCTGCTGATCAGGCTGTTCACAAGGCCAACCCTGATAGAGTAATTAAGCCTGCTGATGGGGACTACGATCCGCCTTCTCCAGGGTTGCCAGATAACCATGTTTATAATGCCTGGTACAACGGACATGGGTTAGGACTTGGTGAGTTACATCAGGGGCATTGGCTACCTACAAAACCCGGCTGGTATTATGCCTGTGGAGAGTTTGGGGCAGAGGGTCTTGACCCAGAAAATGTGATGCGTAAATACTATCCGGAAAACTGGTTGCCGCAAACAAAGAAAGAAGAGGAAAATTGGACGCCTGATAAAATAGCAATGGCACAAACCCAAAATTTTCATTATTTGTGGTTTAATACCCAAAATACATTAGAAGGCTGGATAGAGGCAAGTCAAGAGCATCAGGCCTGGGGAACAAAAATACTAACCGAGTCTTTTCGAAGAAACCCGGATATGGTCTCATTTGCTATACATCTGTTTATAGATGCCTGGCCCGCAGGTTGGATGAAAGCCATAATGGATGTTGACAGGCAGCCCAAAAAAGCATTTTTCGTCTATCGTGATGCACTTGAGCCACTTATGGCAAACCTAAGAACCGACCGTTATCATTTTACCAGCGGAGAAGAAATTCAAACAGAAGCCTGGATTTGCAATGATTTGAATAACTCTCCGGATAATTATTTCCTAAAGTATCAGTTGGAAAGAAAAGGGGAAGTTGTTTTTGCCAATAGTATTACTCCAAACATACCGGTGAATAGTACCAAATTCCAGGGATATCTTAAGTTTCCGGCACCTAAAGTAGTAGTACGCACAGAATATTTGCTGCGTTTGGGTCTGTTTGATGAAAAAGGGAATGAGATCAGTCAATCGACGCTGAACCTGGAAGTTTTCCCGGAACAAAAGGTCGGATCCCCAAAAGTATTTGTCAGTTCTGAAGGTGGTAAGGCTAGCGAAATAGTAACTGAAATTGGGCTAGCTCCGCAAAACTCATTGGATCAGGCATCCGTGATTTTGATAGATGATTTTAACTGGTATAAGCAAAATAGAGCAAAGGTAGAACAACAGGTAAATTCAGGAAAGAGGGCCATCTTTTTAGAGTTGGATGCAGGAGATTATACCATTTCCGACAGCGATGTGAAGGTGGAAAACACCATTATGGGCGAATATTATTTTGTATCGCCAACAACAGGTCATGAAATGGTTGCCTGGGCAAAACCGATGGATTTTAAATTCTGGTACAATAGTGAAGAAGAATGTATTCGTCCATTCATAAGTAAAGTGTTTAAAGCGGAAGGATGGACACCTGTATTAAATTCAGGGCGTACCAGTTGGGCCGGCGATCAGGGCCCTTACCTGGCAGCGGCAGAAAAGAAAAGTGGAAAAGGAAGCTATGTAATTTGTCAGCTGCAGCTTAAAAACAGGATAAATTCAAATCCGGCAGCTCAGCTATTCACCTTGGAAATGATGGATCATTAGTTAAATTAAAATAAGATGATAAAAAATTTAATTTTATTAGGTTTTGTGTTTATTGTTTTGCTTTCCTGCAGGCAGCATCCCGAAAGTGCAGTAAATATTACTGATGAAAATGAAAAGATATTGTGGTATAATGAACCGGCAGAGGAATGGATGACTCAAGCCTTACCAATTGGCAATGGAAGTGTAGGTGCCATGATTTTTGGTGGAATAGAAAAAGAGCATATTCAGTTTGCCGAGCAGAGTTTGTGGAGTGGAAAACCGCATGATCATTCACAACCTTCATTCCAAAAGAAAATCCCTGAAGTTATGGAGTTGTTGGCAAAGGGAAGGGTGGTGCAAGGGAACGACCTGCTGAAAGGGGAAGAAATACCTGCTCGTGAGTTTTTTGGCGCCTTCCAACCGTTTGGCGATGTATTTATGGAATTTAGTCACCAGGGTGAGATTACAGATTATCATCGTGAATTGGATCTTTCCCGTTCACTTGCCACAGTCAGCTATAAAGTGAATGGGATAAATTACCACAGGGAATATTTTGTCAGTTTTCCTGACCAGGTAGTTGTAATGAGAATAACTGCCGATCAGCCTGGTAAAATCAATGTGTTGGTATCCAAAACTAGTCCACATGAAAGCAGTAAGGTGCAGACAGAAGATAACACCGATCTGGTTCTAAAGGGGCAAATGCCGGAAAGTGGACTGAATTATGGATCACGATTAAGAGTGATAAATCAGGACGGAACAATTACAGTTGATAAAAAAGGATTGCTGGTTAGTGAAGCCAATAGTATTACGCTGTTATTATCGGCAAAAACCAATTATGATATGAATTGGCCATCTTGTCAATCTGATGTGAATCCTCACGAAATTGTGGAGAACCAGGTGAACGTGGCTGCTAAGAAAACATATGATAAGCTCCTGACAGCGCATCTTGAGGACTATCAACCTTTGTTTAATCGAGTTAGTTTAAGCCTGGAATCACCCTTAGATCGTTCCAAATTACCAACCGACAAAAGATTAATTGCTTATACCAATGCCAATGAACAAGGTGCAGAAAATGGTGGTGATCCTGGACTCGAAGCACTTCTTTTCCATTATGGCAGATACCTTATTATCTCCTCTTCGCGTGAAGGAAGTTTGCCGGCAAATTTACAGGGAGTATGGAATGATTCAAAAACACCTGCCTGGGAAAGTGATTATCATACGGATATTAATGTGCAAATGAATTACTGGTTGACAGGCTCTACCAACCTGCCTGAATGTTTTGGTCCATTTGCAGATTATGTTGATTTTCTTCGGAAATCCGGAAGCGAGGCAGCAAAAAACTATTTTAATGCACGGGGCTTTTTTGTAAATATTTATACCAACCCCTGGGGGTATGCTGAGCCACGTTGGTTATGGCCCGGAGCAGGAGGTTGGTTGTGTCAGAATTTGTACGATCACTTTCTGTTTACCGGAGATATTGAATATCTTAAAGAAAAGGCTTTCCCGATTATGGAAGATGCCTGTCTATTCTACCTCGACCTATTGGTTCCCTATGTTGACGGTTCTTTGGTAATTTCACCCAGTCTCTCACCTGAAATTAACTTTATTCATGAAAATGGCAAAAGCTACCGGTTGAGTGCTGGTGCAAGTATTGATCAGCAAGTGGTTTACGACCTGTTTACAAATACGATTGAGGCTGCAAAGATTCTCGAAACAGGGAACGAATTAATCGAAAAATTAACTGATCGTTTGCAAAGACTGTCACCGCCGATAAAAATCAGGGATAATGGAGCAATTCAGGAATGGGTGGAGGATTGGTCTGCTGAGGATGAGGAGCACCGTCATATCTCCCACCTTTATGCACTTTATCCCGGGCGGCTGATTGATCCGGTCACCACACCTCAATGGGCGAAGGCAGCCGATATATCGTTGAAAATTCGCGGGGAAGACCATACGGAATGGGGTTCCGCATGGCGCATTGCCGGTTACGCGCGGCTGGAAGAAGGAGAAAAGGCTTATGATTTTTTTAAAACCATATTAAGGCATACTGAGAATACTGATATGGTTTATCGGGGAGGAGGTGGAGCTTATGAAAACCTACTCACCTGCCATTCTCCTTTTCAAATAGATGGTAATTTTGGTTTTACTGCTGCAGTTTCAGAAATGCTTCTGCAAAGTCATATTGGAAACTGGCAGAAGGGCTATGAAATGCATTTGTTACCTGCTCTGCCTAAAGCCTGGTCAAATGGTAAGGTTAAAGGGCTCATTGCTCGTGGAGGTTTCGAGGTTGATATGGAATGGGAAAATGGAAAGTTGATACAAGCTGAGATTTTTTCCAACTATGAGAAAACCATAAAAATACGTCACAATGGGAAAGTTGAAGAATTTGAAACAGGAAAAAACAAGCCTTTGGTCCTTGATTCTGAATTGAATATGTTGTAGACATTTACCACTATAAATAGAAAACGATACATGGATTAACATGAAAAATAAGATAAAAATATTTATCGCCAGCATCATGCCCGGTATTTTTATTATTGGGTATAATGTAGGTACAGGCAGTGTTACATCCATGTCGAAGGCAGGAGCCAACTTCGGATTTGATTTGCTTTGGACCCTGCTTATAAGTTGTTTGATGACCTGGTATCTGATTCTGCATTTTAGCAAGTACACGATGGTAACCGGAGAAACCTTTATTCAGGGAGTAAAAAAACACATTCATCCGGGTCTAGCCCTGGGCATGATCATTCCATTATCCCTTGTTATTTTTGCGGCATTAATTGGGTTGCTGGGCATTTTGGCTGATGTACTGCAGGTATGGTCAGCAACTTTTATGGAAAAAGAAATTGCATCAATATGGTGGGCTGTTATCATTTCAGGAGTCCTTTATGGCTTACTGTGGGTAGGGAATTTCGGTTTTTTCGAGAAAGTGCTTACCCTGCTGGTTGCCATAATGGGGATTGCTTTTATTCTGACCATGTTTATCAATTTCCCACCCCTCGGAGAACTAGCAAAAGGGTTTATCCCGCAGGTTCCGGAAAGCGCGCTGGGAAGCGATAACAGCCCCCTGGTAGTTATAGCAGGAATGGTCGGGACCACAGTTTCCGTTTTTGCCTTTATCATCCGCTCGCAGGTGGTGAAAGCAATCGGTTGGAAAATGAAAGACAATACCATTCAAAAACGCGATGCCCTGATAAGTGTAATCCTGATGTTTATCATCAGTGCTGCTGTATTAGTCACTGCAGCCACCACCCTGCATGTTCAGGGTTTAAAAATGAACCATGTTGCTGAAATGATTCCTTTGCTGGAGCCTCTTGCCGGGAAAGCCGCAGTAACAGTATTTACACTGGGCATTCTGGCAGCAGGTATTTCATCACA
>JAWLFL010000015.1:0-38383 GCA_041685605.1 Cyclobacterium sp.
ACTGGTATTCCCGCGGATACAATCCCGCCGCTGTGGAGCTATGGAATGCCATCCGGGCCCTGGACTACCTGGCCGAACGAAAGGAAGTGGATATGAATAATGTAGGGGTCACCGGTATTTCCGGCGGCGGCTCCCAAAGCTGGTACCTGGCCGCAGCAGATCCCCGGATCAAAGCAGCCGCCCCTGTATGTGGGGCTGGCACCATGGATTCCCAGATAGGCGATCGAAGGATTGACGGACACTGCGATTGCATGATGCCGAACAACACGTTTCAAATGGACTTCACCGACATTGGAGCCCTGATCGCCCCCAGGCCGCTATTAATTGCCCAGTCGGACCGGGACGAACTCTATGGTGTCGAATCCACCCGGAACTTCCATCAAATGCTATCCTCCTTTTATAAAAATATGGGTGCGGAACACCAGGTTTCCCTGGTGATAACACCCGGAGGGCATTCCTATCACGAACAATCGCGTAAAGCCATTTTTTCATTCTTCCTCAAGCACCTGATGGGAAAAACCGTCCCTCCCGGGCAAATCGAAGACATCGAAACGGATCCCGCTGCCTTGCTTCCCGTCGATAGCCTGGCGGTGTATGGTGATTCCGCACCGGATGGGGATCTTACCCCTGTCATTCAGGAGCACTTCATAGAGATTCCTTCCCCCCCGGAAATAAACAGTGAAAAAGAGTTAGAAGAGCACCGCAAAAAGGTTAAAGAATACCTATCCACCCGAACCTTCGGTGCATTTCCGAAAGCCGAAGCAGCCTTTGAAGGTAAGGAAATATACCGAACGGCTGATTTGGCTCCTTTTGGCAACAAGACCTTTGCATTTATCAGCGAAAACGGATGGCGCTTAAAGCTGAACGTATTTTACCGCCAGAATCCGGAAGAAAACCACCCCCTGGTAATCATTTTAAGAAGCCCCGGGGAACAACGGTGGGATTCGGAGAGCTTTGCCCAAAAAATCGCCCGCGGAAAAAACGTGGCCTACCTGGAAGTACGGGGAACCGGAGAGGTTGGCTGGGCACCAGAATTGAATTGGCACGTGCGGAGGGCAGCGGCCTGGACGGGAAGAACCTTGCCTTCCATGCAGGTTTACGATGCCTTGCGGGCCCTGAAATATGCCCGAACCCTGCCAGGAGTAGACCCGGATAACATCAGCATCGCTGCCAGAGACGGCATGGGGCTTGTTGCCATGTATGCGGCTTTTTTGGACGAGCAATGCGAAAACCTGATCCTGTCCCATCCACCAGAAACGCATGACCAACCCAGTCCTGTCAATGGAAGGGACACGGCACTGGAATTATTGAACGTATTAAAAGTAACGGACTTGTACCAAATTCCCGCCCTGATCGCCCCTACCCAAACCAGCTTTTTGGGAGCGGTACCCGAGGCGTACCTTTGGTCTGAACGTAGTCTGAAAAGGGCTGGAAAAAACGGTTTTATACGACAGTAAGGTAATCAATATCAAATGGTTACCTTAAAAATATTCTTTTTATTTAAAGAATAAATCATTATTTTTAAGGGCTTTTGTCATTAGCAATAGTAGGTAAATTCCCTTCCGGAAATGCGTAATCTTTGAAATGGATGGTATGCGTGCAGCGGGAAAAAGGAAAGGCTGTGTAGTTTATCCGCTGGGTTTGGTGCGCCTATAATTTGGATTTTATTTCTTTAATTCTGTCTTTGACGGTCATTTTCTGAACGTCGATGGATTCAGAAACGGCCATAAGAAATTCCTTGACGGCTCCGGTGTGTTCCGTAGACTTTCCCTCTTTCATATCGACGTAGCGCATGGTTGTCCAAAGTAAGGTTTTCAATTCCTCCTTGTTGTCATCGGTCATGTAATATTCGATGAGCACGGTTTGGTGATCGTGCCAGATGACCCGGCTCATGATCCGAACCCATTCCCCTACCCGGGCAGGTCGGACATAGGAAATGGTATGATTGTACACCACCCAGGCAGCTTTGTATTTGCGGATAAAATCAATCATTTCCACGCCGTACAATTTGGGAACCTGATCCTCTCGTGCATTGAAGAAATAATCGAAATACTTGGCATTGTTCAGGTGCTGCAACGGGTCACAATCCTGAAAGCGAACGACCACCCGGCTCTCGGTTTCCTTTGGATAATGTTTTTCTTTATCAAATTCAAACATCGCTTGATTGGGTATGAATAACAAAGATATATGATTTAAATCATTGTGCCGAATAGATTAAATTTCATTATCTTAAGGACCGTAAAAAAACCCACTATGAAGATCCTTGTTCCAACCGATTTGTCCGAAAATGCGGCCAACGCCTTTTCCTTTGCCAGGTCTTATGCGCAACAGCAAGATGCCAGCATTACCTTAATGTATTCGTACTATGCCGTGTATGATTTTGCCGCACAGGCAGCAGAGATCATTCAAGCCATTGAATCCGATGCCAAGGCAGCATTAAAAAAAGTGATCAGCGACACTGATGGATCGGTAGAGGTGGATTATAAAATCATCCAGGGCACGGTTTCCACGGCCATATTTGCGACGGTAGCGAATGGAGATTATGACCTGATCATCATGGGGACGCAAGGCGCAAGCGGGATCAAAAAAAACCTGATTGGATCCAACACCGCTACTGTGGTCAAAGAAAGCGAGGTCCCCTCCATCGCCGTGCCCTTTAATGCCTCCTTCGAATCGGTCAAAAAAATAAAGGTGGCCCTGGAATTGGAAAACGAGAACGAAGCCATGTTCCGAAAACTAATCGAACTGACAGAAACCTGGAACCTACCCTACGAAGTGGTGCATGTGGAAACCGGTTCTGATTTTGATAAAGACATCAGCTTTAAAGGCATCGCTGCGCATCTGACAGAGACGTTTCCTGACTGTGACTTTACCTTTGAAAAATTGATGGGCGAGGACAGCGATCAGGGACTAAACGATTACCTGCAGGGCAAAACAGAAAGTTTGCTGGTGATGTTTTCAAAGGAAAAAAGTTTTTTCAATTCCCTGTTTTCCACAAGTCATAGCGTAGAGATGGCCTACCACACCCATATTCCACTATTGGTTATAAAATAAACACATGAACGCAATCGTAATCACCAAGGCCGGTCCCCCTGAAGTTTTGCAATTGGAAGAACGACCACTGCCGGAGCCCAAGGAAAACGAAGTGCTTATCCGCGTTCGGGCAGCTGGAGTGAACCGACCCGATCTTGCCCAACGCCTGGGAAAATACCCTGCACCGGAGGGGGTGCCGGAGGATATTCCGGGATTGGAGGTTTCCGGCTGGGTAGAGAAGTTGGGTAAAACGGTTAAAACCTGGGAAATCGGGGACGAGGTTTGCGCCCTTATTGCCGGTGGCGGCTACGCGGAGTACGTGGTTGCCCCGGCAGACCAGTGCCTAACCATCCCGGAAGGTGTTAGCCTGGAAGAAGCGGCTTCCCTGCCGGAAACCTTTTTTACCGTTTGGAATAATGTTTTCAAGATCGGCCGGTTTCAATCGGGCGAAAAAGTACTCGTACATGGCGGCAGCAGCGGCATTGGTGTAGCGGCCATTCAGGTGATCAGGGCACTTGGCGGAGAGGTGTTCACGACGGCTGGAACGGATGAAAAATGCGAAATCTGCATGGAATTGGGTGCCAGCCTCGCTATCAATTATCGCCGCGAGGACTTCGAAGAAACGCTAAAAACCAGGTTACAAGGGGCAAAAATTAACCTGATCCTGGATATGGTGGGCGGCTCCTATTCATTAAAAAACATCCGGCTGCTTGCTCAGAAGGGGCGGCTGATTATGATCAATGCCATGAATGGGAGTATTGGAGAGGTTGATTTGATCCGGATAATGAAAAAGGAACTGGTACTTACCGGTTCCACCCTGCGTCCTCAGTCCGTGGAATACAAAGGAATCCTTGCAACCGAATTAATGGCTCAGGTCTGGCCCTTATTCCCGGATATGATTCGACCGGTGGTTCATACCGCATTCTCCTTGAAAGATGCTTTCAAAGCCCATCAACTGATGGAAAGTTCAAAACATATCGGAAAGATCTTATTATTGGCATAAACCAATATCCATCCAATATCGGGCGTACCCCGACCTAACAACCTACCAATGAAATACCTCTCCATCTCCCTATTTCTGTGTCTCGTTTTCATCTCCTGTGGACAGCAGACTGAAAATTATTCCCTAACTACCGACGATACTGTATTTGAAAATGTCCGGGTCATTGATATCATATCCGGAAAAATAGACAGCGGCCATGTCATCATTAAAGGCCGGTTAATCGACCGGATCGTCCCTGCTGGCTCCCCTGTTGATTGGGGAGAGGGTAAGGTCCTGGCAGGGGAAGGTAACTACCTCCTGCCGGGCCTGGCGGAAATGCATGCGCATATCCCTGCCCTGGAATGGAATGACCCCTTGGTGGAAGAAACCCTGTTCCTCTACCTTTCCAATGGCATTACCACCATCCGGGGAATGTTGGGCAATCCGGTACACCTGCCCTTGCGCGAGAAAGCGGAAAAGGGAGAAATCCTTTCGCCGAGAATTTTTACCTCCGGCCCCTCACTAAACGGCAACACCGTGCGCAATCCGGAAGAGGCCCGGGAGAAGGTGACCGCCTATGCTGAAGCGGGGTACGATTTTCTGAAGCTGCATCCCGGTATTCGGTTACATGTATTTGACACCCTGGTAAAGACGGCCAGGGAAGTCGGAATCCCCTATGCAGGCCACGTTTCGAATCTGGTAGGTATTCGTCATGCCCTTTCGAGTGGATACCAAACGGTGGATCATGTAGATGGTTTTCTGGAAGGGTTGGTTCCGGAGGAAGCAGGAGTAAACCCTATAGAAAATGGTTTTTTTGGTTATAATTTTACGGATCTGGCTGATAAAGAACTTATTCCCGAATTGGTGGCCCTTAGCCAAGCAAATGGGGTTTGGGTGGTGCCCACGCAGGCACTTTTCGACCGCTGGTTTTCGCCCACTCCCGCAGAGGAGCTGGCCAGGCAGCCAGAAATGAAGTACATGAATCCGGAAACCATAAAAAACTGGATCGCTAGTAAAAATAACCAAACCACAGGGGATAACTATGATCCGGATCAATGGCGACGATTCAATGAAATCAGACACGCGCTTATCAAAGCACTCCACATGAAAGGGCAAGGGTTACTATTGGGATCCGATGCCCCTCAGGTATTCAATGTACCTGGATTTTCCATCCACCACGAATTGCAGGGCATGCTCGATGCGGGATTGAGCCCATTGGAGGCATTGCAGATTGGCACCGTTAATCCGGCTACGTTTTTCGAAGGAAATTTTGGCCAACTAAAGGAAGGAATGGAAGCAGACCTGATACTGGTACAAAATAACCCGCTGGAGGACCTGAGCCATCTCCGGAATCCAGCCGGGGTCATGGTCCGGGGACGCTGGCTGGACAACGAGTTCATTGAAGAAAAACTGAACTCCATTGCCGAAAAATACAATAACCCGGGACAGGAATGATCCCGGAGCTTATATCCTTTAAAGCGAAAGAATCTCCGAAACTAACCTTCATTTAAAGTGACAGTCGTTGTAGACAAATTGGTTTTTTGCCAAAGGGGTAAAGGAAAGTCTTCTCAGTGGAGAGATGGAATTTCTAAAAAAATATGGTTTATTTACGTTTTGGAGTACCGGTTTAAATCATTAATAAATTTACAATGAGACCCTATATATTGGCAGAGACCAACTGGAAGGCCCTAAAAGATGAGAAAATAGAGTTGGCTGTATTGCCTTGGGCAGCCACTGAAGCCCATAATTATCACCTTCCCTATGGAACCGATATTTACGAGGCGGATGCCATCGCTGCTGCTGCCGGAGAAATAGCCTGGAAATCAGGAGCCAAAATCACCATACTCCCCACCATTCCTTTTGGAGTCAATACCGGGCAGTCGGACATTTACCTGGACATGAATCTCAATCCCAGCACCCAGTTGGCGATTATCAGGGACCTGACCAATGTCTTGCATCGGCAAGGTGTCCCTAAACTGTTGATATTAAACAGTCATGGAGGAAATGACTTTAAAACCATTTTGCGCGAAATTGGACTGGAATTTCCCGACATGTTTTTCAGCACTTGCAATTGGTTTCAATCCATGGATAAGACCATCTACTTTGAACACATGGGCGATCATGCAGACGAAATGGAAACCAGTCTGATCATGCACCTGCATCCCCATCTGGTCGGCCCGCTGGCAGAAGCAGGCGATGGTGCCGAAAAAAAATCAACCGTAACGGCACTGAGAGAAGGCTGGGCCTGGGCAGAACGAAAGTGGTCCATGGTCACCGAAGATACGGGAATCGGAAATCCCAAAGCTTCCAGCCCTGAAAAAGGGGAGCGGTTTTTTAAAGATGTATCCCAGAAAGTGGCCCAATTGATGATTGACCTTGAAAAGCTGGACCTGGCAAACCGCTACGAATAAATGAAGATTCAAATTATGGAAAAGCTTTTCCTTCTCAACCCCCGGTTCATTGTGATTTTTAGCCTGGGGTTTTCGATTATATTCTCAAACGGATTACAAGCGCAGCAATCGACCATCCCCTATAGTCGGCAGGACAGTTTACGGGGAAGCATCACGCCCGAGCGGGCATGGTGGGATCTGGTCTATTATCACCTGGACATAGAGGTGGATCCCAAAAAAAAATCCATATATGGAAAAAATACCGTCCATTACAAGGTCCTTGAACAGGAAGAAACGCTGCAGATCGACTTGCAGGAACCGATGGAAATTCATGGATTTTATCAGGAAGGAACGGAACTGAGGTACCGGCAGGAAGGAAATGCCTATTTTGTGCAACTAGCATCGCCACAGGAAGTAGGTACGGTCAAGAGGCTAGAGATTCGCTATGGGGGAAAGCCCAGAATCAGTCCCAATCCACCCTGGAGTGGCGGGCTAACCTGGGAGAAAGATCAGAAAGGAAAAGCCTTTATTGCCAATTCCAATCAGGGAGACGGGGCAAGTCTCTGGTGGCCCTGCAAAGATCATATGTACGACGAGCCGGATAGCATGCTGATCAGCGTTACGGTTCCCGATCCACTGATAAACGTCTCTAACGGTAGGTTGCGCTCAAAAGAAAAACGAGCTGATGATAAAACCACCTATCATTGGTTTGTAAGTAATCCCATTAGCAATTACGGTGTAAACATCAGCATAGCGGATTATGCCCATTTTTCAGAGGAATACCTGGGTGAAAAAGGGTCCCTGTCCATGGACTATTATGTCTTAAAGGAAAACCTGGAAAAAGCCAAGGTTCAATTTAAAGATGCCCCACGCCTTATGCGGGCTTTCGAACACTGGTTTGGTCCTTACCCCTTTTATGAAGATGGTTTCAAACTGATCGAAGTGCCGTATTTGGGCATGGAGCACCAATCTGCGGTGACCTACGGAAATGGTTACCAGCAGGGTTACAAGGGAAAGGATTTTAGTGAAACCGGCTGGGGCCTTACCTTTGATTACATCATCATACATGAAGCCGGGCACGAATGGTTTGCCAATAACATTACCTATCGCGACATCGCCGATATGTGGATTCACGAGAGCTTTACCACCTACTCGGAGAGCCTCTTCCTGGATTATCACTACGGCGTGTTGGCAGGGAATGCTTACCTACAGGGAGCCCGTCAGGTAATAAGAAACGATATACCCATCATTGGTGATTACGAGGTAAATCAGAAAGGGTCGGGAGACATGTATTTTAAAGGGGCCAATATACTCCATACCCTAAGGCAGTGGATAGACCAGGACGAAAAATGGCGGGCAATTTTACGTAAAATGAACCATCAGTTTTACCACCAAACGGTATCCACAGAGGATATTGAAGGTTTTCTGGCTCAGGAGACAGGCCTCTCCTTAAGACCGTTCTTTGACCAGTATCTTCGCACTGCCAAGATTCCCCTTTTTCAGTATTACTGGAAAGGCGAACGGCTCCATTACCGTTGGCAGGAGGTGGTAAAAGACTTTTCCATGCCCATCAAGGTCCACCAAGGGGAGCAAACCTATTGGCTTTCACCGACAGGCACCTGGCAATCGACCGATCGCTTGCAGGCAGGAATAATGTTCGAAACAGATCCAAACTTTTATAGCTACACCCAACAAATTCAGCCCCCGTCTGAATAAGTAATAAAATTACCTTTCCGTGAATAATTGATTAATTTTACCCCCTCACGTTATAAAAAAAACCAGCAATGGAAACCAACAAAAAAATCGCCATCATAGGTTGTGGAAACCTGGGACTTTCCATCGTCAATGGATTATTGGGAAGTAAGGGTTTCGATGGTAAAAACCTAACCGTTACCAAAAGGCATCCGGAAAGCCTTTTTTACCTGCAATCTCAGGGCGTACGCGTACTGGCAGACAACAAAGAAGCTGTCCGGGAGGCCGACTTTGTCATTCTGGGGGTTAAACCCTACAATATCGTTCCTGTCCTTCAGGAGATTCAGCCATTCCTGTCTAAGGAAAAGCAGGTGATTGCCTCGTTAGCATCGGGAATCTCATTGGCTGCCATTAAAAAGGAATTAGAACCCGGTACTACCGTGTTCCGGGTGATGCCAAACATTGCGGCCGATATCAAGGAATCCATCACTTGCATTTGCGGGGAGGATTTTACGAGCGAATCCGAGGACATGGTAAAATCCATTTTCAATAGTGTGGGTATCTCCATCACCATAGAGGAACATTTGATGGAGGCTGCCACTGTATTGGGTGCCTGTGGAACGGCATTTGTGTTGCGCTTTATGCGGGCCATGACCCAGGGAGGGATTCAGATCGGGTTTGATGCCAAAACGGCTAATAAAATCGTAAATCAAACGGTAAAAGGGGCCGCGGAATTGATCATTCAAAAGGGAATTCATCCGGAAGCTGCCATTGACAAGGTGACTACTCCAAAGGGTAGCACGATCAAGGGGCTGAATGAAATGGAGCACCACGGGTTTAGCTCTGCTATGGTTAGGGGCGTAGTCGCCTCTTATGAAGACATTAAGAAATAAACAGATGAAACGAATCATTCCCTGGCTGATGGGATCTGCCATTTTGCTGGTTTTCCTATACATGTTGGGTCCCAAAGAAAGCATCCAGGACCTCAGTGGTACTTATCCGGAAGTCCCGGCAGATTTGGCAAGCCTCGAAACCTATATCCAGCAAAAAGAAGATACCGTAGCCGGATTGAAACCCCACAATCGGGCACAGATCATTTGGGCTGATAGCCTTTCGAAAGCGAAAACGCCCTACAGCATCTTATATGTGCATGGATTTGGTGCCAGCCATATGGAAGGTGATCCGGTACATCGCAAAATTGCAGAACATTTTGGTGCTAATCTCTATTTAAGCCGGCTTCCGGAGCATGGGATTAGTCGGCCGAATGCATTCGAGTATCTCAATGCGCCCGATTTGGTTCAGGGAGCCCGGGAGGCCTATATGATCAGCAAGCAATTAGGAGAGAAAGTGATTGTTATCGGCACCTCTATGGGGGGAGCTTTGTCATTGGTTTTGGCTGAAGAACGGCCGGAAATCCATGCGGTTCTTTTGTATTCTCCCTGTATAGGCATTTATGGAGACCGGCTGGATCCACTTTTTCAACCCTGGATGAAAGAGCTGATGACGCTGACCATGACAGAAAATGGCATTATGGAAGTACCCCGGGAGACTGAGGAAGGAAAATATTGGTCCGATCGCCTGCATATCAATGCGTACAGCAGCCTGGCTATTCTGGTGAAAAGTGAGATGAATGCCGAAACGTTTAAAAAGGTGGAGCAGCCGCTTTTTATGGGCTATTTTTACAAAAATGAAGAAATCCAGGACAAAGTGGTATCGGTACCCGCCATGCTAGACATGTACGCGCAAATCAATACTCCGGAATCGCTCAAAAGAAAAGTGGCATTTCCCGATGCGGGCGATCATGTGATTGCTTCTCCCATCAAAACCGATCATTGGCAGGAAGTACTGGAGGCCTCCATTGATTTTTTGGAAGAAGTAGTTCATGTTTCGGCCAAGGAAGAAATAATGACTTACTAAGAAAAAAGTTTAACTTCGGAATTAGGTAACGCGGCCAACCCTTATTTGCGGATGGCCGCGTTTTATCATTAAAATCCGTTCAAGCCCCCAGCTATAAGACTGATCACCAAAAGAATTATAAATATGTAAAAAATAATTTTAGCGATGGATGCCAGTCCGGAAGCGAGTCCGGAGAAACCTAATATGGCAGCAATCAAGGCTACTACCAGAAATACAATTACCCAAGTTAACATCGTTTTTTGGTTTGGTTGATTAATAAAACAATTTATTCAAAAAACACAAAAAATAAACCAAACTTTCAAACTCTTGAAGTTTTTAATTATAAAACAGCAATAACCGGCCTTTAAACCAGATTATTTATTGGTTATCAACAAGGACACCAATCTCAGCAATGCTTGCCGGATTTTCATCCATTTTATCCAGCGCCCTCAATTGGATATACCTGGCCTCTAATGGGGAGAAATTTACCCGTTGTTCGATGGGACTGTTTACAATATTGCCGAATTCGCCCTCGCTGACTTTCTTCCATTGTGTCCCATTATTGCTAACATAAAATGCATAATTGGTGATCAAGCCGGATAAATACCTGTTTTGCATGGGATAATAGGTAAATCCCTTTAGTAAATAAGGCTCCCCCAAATCTATTGATACCGCATTGGTTTCTGTAAAATAATTTGTTTCCGGATTCTCATCTATTAGATGATCGGTATTCTCCCCATCACCCATTACTTTCCAGTTTTTACGAGCTATTTGAAGTTCTTTTTTAGCCACTTCACTCGTCTCGCCTGTACTTTTATCCCTGGAAAGTACCTGGATTTCGGTTGGCTGCAATACGGTGAAAGCATCGGTATATACCTGTGCATTCTCTTTCGGGTCGGTCCCGTCCAGGGTATACAGCAATTCCAGGCCTTCCTCCGGTGCATTTAGCCTGACCAAACCGGATTTTTCTCTAGTAATGGTCGGAGGAAGCAACACCTTTGGTGCCAGGAAAAAGCCCAGGTGCTGAAGGGTGGGGCTGGCTTTCGCATCTGTTATCACCAACCGAACAGCAGTGGTTTCTGTATCCGGCAACCGAAGTATCCTTTTATAGCCGACCGTCGTTCCTGAGGACAGCTTTTGCCAGGTCCCATCCGTCGTTTTTATTTCAAGGTCAAAGGACTTAATCCGTTGTCCCAGGGCTATGTTTTCCTGCGCCAAAAATCGATTAAACCGAACCGGTTCATCAAATTCAATCTGAATAGTGGCATTGGTTGTTCCTTCTTCAGCTGCCCAATACAGGTCATCCTCCCCGTTAATTGCATTTTCTACTTCAAACCCCTGACCATGCGTGGAACTTGCCGAAAGGCTGGCGTTTTCTAATGGCAGAGGGGAAGAGAAATCCTCGTGGATTTTATCAACCAATTTCATAAGCTGGGCCTCGTCATTTTCGTGAATTTTACCACGCTTGTCTATGGGGAAGTTCAAAAGTAAGGAACTGTTTCTGCCAATACTTCGGTAATAAATATCCAACAGTTGAGGCAGGGATTTTACTTTGTGATCTTCATAGGGATGATAATACCAACCCGGCCGGATGGAAACGTCTGCCTCAGCCGGAACCCAATGAGTTCCATTTTCCTGACCGGAGGAATACTTTTCCGCATATTCAGGCATGCCTCCATAAATGGAGTCCCGCATCAGATTTGACCAGGTGGTTTCATAGGCATATCCGTGCTCATTGCCTACCCACCGTACATCCGGTCCTGCATCTCCAAAAATAACGGCATTGGGCTGCAGCTCACGGATTAACTCAAAAGTAGTTTCCCAATCGTAATAGTTTCGCTTATCCACGCGCCTTTCTTCGTTGGCACCTCCGTAATAACCGGTGCCTCCATTAGCCCCGTCAAACCACACTTCAAAGATGTCTCCGTAATTGGTCAATAGCTCCCGAAGTTGTTCCCGAAAGACCGCTATGTATTCCGGTTTACCATAATCCGGATGATTTCTATCCCAGGGAGATAGGTAAACCCCAAATTTAAGTCCTTCTGCACGGAAAGCATCCGACACCTCCCGAATGATATCCCCATTCCCCTCTTTCCAGGCAGCATTTTTAACCGAATGATCAGTAGTCGCTGTGGGCCAAAGGCAAAATCCATCGTGATGTTTGGCGGTGAGAATGATCCCTTTCATTCCGGCGGCTTTACAGATCCTGGCCCATTGCGCCGGGTCGAATTCAGTGGGGTTAAACAAGGCAGGATCTTCATCTCCCATGCCCCATTCCATATTGGTAAAGGTGTTCATATTAAAATGAGCAAAGGCATAGAATTCCATGTCCTGCCAAACAAGCTGCCGCTCGTGAGGCACCGGCAAGACGGCTTCGGGAGGATCCGCTTTAGGAGCTGAACAGGCTGCTAAAAAACAAAACAGGGCTATCAGCAAGTTACGATTGTTCATTCTCAATTTCCTTCTGGTATTGGGATGGAATTTTTCCATAGTTGGCTTTAAAATGTTTGGAGAAATATTTGGCATTGTTATATCCTACTTTGTAAGCAACCTCGGCTACCGTATACTGATTCATTCCCAGTAATTGAGCTGCCCGTTGCAAGCGAATGGCCCTGATAAATTCCAGCGGGCTTTGACCGGTAAGGGAGTTTATTTTTTTGTACAAGTGTACCCTGCTCATCCCCATGGATTTACTTAAAATTTCCACGGAAAAATCAGGATTATCGATTTCCTTCTCCACCAAAGTAACGGCTTTTTGCATCAATTTATCATCCAGTGATTCCAGTTCGGCTTCACTCGTTTTCACGGTTATCAACTTTCGATATCGTCTCTGAAGCCTTTCTTGTTCCTTCAACAGATTACTCAGGGATGAACGTAAAATTTCCAGATTGAAAGGTTTGTCCAGGTAAAGATTGCAACCGGAATCCAACCCAAGCAACTGATCCTCATCTGCCGTCCTGGCGGTAAGCAATACTACCGGTACATGCGAAGTCTTAATATCGTTTTTAACCGCCCGGCAAAAAGCTACCCCATCCATTTCCGGCATTAACACATCCGAAAGAATGATGTCCGGAAGGTGCCGGAATGCTAATTCAAGGGCTTCCTTTCCATTAGAGGCCTGATAAATAAAATAAGCATCCTTCAGTACTTCCACCAGGTACTGCCTGAGGTCCGGATTATCTTCCACCAACAACATCGTTGGAAGCTCCTCCCTGGGAACTCCGGATCCGGTACCGGATGCGATCAACTCTTCTTTCCCGGCATCCATGTAAAATTCTTCCCAAATCAGGTAGCCTTCCGTTAAATCCAAGGGGAGAGAGACGGTAAATGTAGCCCCCTGACCCGGAAGGCTGGAAACACGGGCAGTACCGCCATGCACTTTCGCATACTCCCTGACCAAAGCAAGTCCGATGCCTGTACCCTGGTTATCGTGGGAACCCAGGGTAACATAGCGTTCAAAGATTCGATCTAATTGCTCTTTTCCTATTCCTACTCCTGAATCTTTCACCTTGATTTGAAGGAAGCCTTTTTCAAGGCTGTGTTGTTGAAAGTCCAGGCTAACATTTATTTCCCCATTAGCTGGGGTAAACTTAAAGGCATTGGATAGCAGGTTGGTAATCATTTTACCCATCATATCGGTATCAAAGGAGGTGGGGATGTTCCGAACGTTAGAGCTGAAGGTCAGACCGATTTGCTGCTTTATGGCCAGACCTTGAAAAGAACGGACTTGCTCCTCCATGAATGTCACCATTTCTCCCTGGGTCAATACTAATTTCAGGCTGTCATTTTCCAATTTACGTACCTCTAGCAACTGATTAACCATCTGCAATAGCTTTTGAGCATTTTTTTGAATGGTTTGGAGTTGAAAAGCTTCAGGAGCCGATTCTTTTTTGTCTTTTAGTAATTTTTCTATGGGGGCCAGTATAAGCGTCAGGGGTGTCCGGAATTCATGACTGATGTTGGTAAAAAACCGGTTCTTCATTTGATCCAGTTCGGCTAGCCGTTTATTCTCCTTGATTTCCTCCGCACGCCGGAGCCTTTGTCGTTCCCGGGACAACCACCACTTCCAGAATAACAGGAAAGCCAGCAAAAAAAACAGCCCGTACATAAGAAAGGCAAGGGGGGTCAACCAGAAAGGAGTCAAAATTTCTATACTAAGGGAAGCCACTTCATCTCCCCAAACCCCATCACTCGATGCAGCTCTTACCTGCAAGGTATAGGTGCCCGGATCAAGATTAGTAAACGTAATCTCAAAAGGAGCGGCTTCTTTACTCGCCCAATTCTTACTAAACCCATCCAGTCGATATAAGAAGCTGCTTTTTTCAGGGTTGAGGTAATTTAGGGAAGAAAAAGCAACGGTAAAAACATTCTCATGGTGTTTTAATTGTATGGATCGGGTTTTATCCAGGGGTTTTTCAAGCAGTACCCTTCCATTAATCGGTTCATTGATGCCAATCGGCTGGTTAAACAACTGAAAACCAGTAAATTTCACCTGAGGTTCCTTCTCAACGAAAGGAAAGGTCTCCGGATCCAGGTAACTGATACCGTCCGCTCCGCCAAAATACACCTTGCCACCAGCCGACAAAAAGGCGGCATTTTTATTGAAAAAATCCCCCTGCAAGCCATCTCCGGTAGTAAAATACCTAAATCCAAGGGACAATTCCCTGGAGTCACGATTTACGGCAGCGTGAATCAGCCCATTCTGGGAACTCAGCCACAAATCACCATTCTTGTCCGGCACCAAACTTACCAAAAAATCGTTTTTCAATCCGCTGGATTGGTCAAAAACCTTGAATGATTCGGTGGATTCATCGTAATAAAACAAGCCTTTTCCGGTACTTATCCATATATTTCCGAACGAATCCCGGATCATTTCCGAAACATTCGCATTACTAAGTCCGGAGTCATCTGAAGCATCCCCTGAAAAATACCGCTGATAACCATGTTCGGGGTGGAAGACATCGATACCACGACCCCCTCCTACCCATATATTTCCTTCCATATCTTCGGTAATACCAGTAATGTATTGGTTATTCAATGGGATACCTTGCCCCTCAGCCCTATATTGGGTAAAGGTGCCATTTTCCCTGTCCATCAGGAACAGTCCTTCCCGTAACGTTCCTACCCACAACCTTCCCGCACTATCCTCAAATATTTTCCATACATTGTTGTCCTTTAAGGCATCTGATTTACCCGGATCTGCCTCAAAATGTGTAAATTCCTTCCCATCGTATTTGTAAAGGCCACGTTGGTAGGTGCCTATCCATAGGGTGCCCGATTGGTCCGTCAGCAAGTCTACCACTACCGCATCCGACCCGGGTGCTTTACTTCCGCGGTTCTCCCATTGGGTCCCATCCAAATAATCATTGGATTTAGGATCATACCGCCACAAGCCGCCACCATTTGAGCCAACGATGAGATTGCCCTCAGAATCTTCTTCTATGGCATTCACATCATTTCTTGGAATGGGATTTTCCGGATCTATCTCTCTTTTTATCAGTCCGAAGCGGTTCAATCTCGGGTGATACAGATCAATTCCTCTCTTAAACGTTCCGACCCATACAATCCCATCGTTGTCCAGAAACAAGGAATAAACAGCGTTATGTGACAGCGATTGAGGGTTTTCTGGTTGGTTGAGCACGTACCGAACTTCATTTTCTTGGGTATCAATTATGTTGATTCCTCCATGATCCGTCGCTACCCAAATTTGACCGGGAGCATATTCCAGGACTGATTTAACCAGCGAATTATTGAGTTGAAGTTCCTCGGAGGTATCGTCAATAGATTCAATCGTGTAGGTACTCCCCGAAACCCAAAACACACCGAATGCGTAATCCGGACAAAATACCCAGGCATCTCCAACATGGTCTATTACCATCTCAAAGGAGTATTCGGGAAGGTCTTTCTTTGCATGCGGTAGTGGAATACGCTTAATAACCTTGAAAGTCTTTCCGGAAACGATGTCGATCCATCCATTGGCATGAACCAGCCAAAAATTACCCTTCGGGTCTTCCTGTATGTCAGTCACCAGATTACTGCTGATGGTACCTTCCTCTGAATTTTTGGAGAAAAAATACCTGGTCTCCCGGAGCGTGCTGTCTAACAGACTGATACCTTCATAGGGGTGTAAAAACCAGTATCTTTTTTGTGAATCCTCAAAAACACGGCTGATCTCTGAACTCCTCAATTGATATTGTCTGGATATTTGGTCCATATCCCTTTCAAAAACACCTTTGTCCTTCAGGTAGACATTGACTATTCTTTCAAAATTTTTGAGCCACAAATTACCTTCCGGCCCCTGAAAAATTTTAACTATGGAATTGCTGCTAATGGTACTGGAATCTCGTGCATCCGCATAAAAACTCTCTAGCCGGGATCCATCAAATCGATTTAGGCCATTGTTTGTCGCTAGCCACATGTATCCATCCTCATCCTGAAAAATTGCCTGCACGCTTCCACTGGAAAGGTTTTTGTCCATTTCCAGTTTTTTGAACTTTAACAATGATGTATCCTGAGCATTGAGTTCCGATAACCACAAAAACCCCAAGCAACTACTCAGAAAAAGGAACCACTTATTCATTACCCATTCATGTTGTGAAAACCTATTGGCAGCAGCAATATGCTGCCAGCGAACCACCAGCTAGCTATTCCGAAAAGATGGATTTGGCGGCAATGCGCTGTTGTAAAGAGAATCTTATTTGCTAATCAACTCTTCAAAATCATCTCTGATATAAATCACATTTCTCCCCAGTTCTATCCACTTTTTCTTTTCCAACTGTTTTAGCAACCGCGAAATGACTTCCCGCGATGTTCCCAATTCGGAGGCAATTTCCTGATGGGTGGTATGCAGTTCGTTGGCTTTTGCCTGCTTCATTTTGGTAACAATGTAGCGCATCAGGCGCTCATCCATGCGCTTGAAGGCTACCGCATCCAGTGTCTCCAGCATTTCCTGAAACCGGGACTGGTAGGTACTGGACACATAATCCTTCCATTGTTTAAACTCATCAGACCATCGCTCGTGTACCTGAACAGGTATGGCCAATATAACCGAACGCTCTTCGGCAACGGCCTTTATCTCGCTGGGTTTGGAAGCAGAGCAACAGGTTAGGGAAAGGGCGCAGGTCTGCCCCGGTTCCAGGTAATATAAAAATAACTCCCTACCTTCCTCGTCCATTCGTAAGACCTTGATGCTACCCTCTAAAATGATGGGCACCATCTTTATGAACTGACCCGGTTCCATAATGGCCTTCCCCTTTTCAATTTCCATGAGCCTACCCTCTTTCACCAGGGCATCTCTCAGTCTGGAATCGGTGATAAAAGGTAAATGAGATTTAAGATCTTCTTTTTCGATCATATACATTTAATTAGATGGAGCATTAATTCGGTCTAGAGCCAACGTATTTACCTGATGAAACTCGTATACCAAAACGAAAAATAATAAATGAATCATCTGCGAGGGCAGCGCCCCCCAGTTTTCTATCATGGAAGTTCCGAACATCAGGAAGAGCATCAAAATGGCTCCGGAAATTCCCGTAAGTCGGGTTTTCCACCCAAGGATTAGCAAGAGTCCTATTAACAACTCCAGAAACGGTAAAATCAGACTAAATGGTAGTACCACTTGGCCGGGTAAGAAAGATTCGCTAAAACGGCTTACCATCCCGCTACTAAATTCGTTGAGTTTGGGAATCCTTACCAGGCCATGACCAAACATGCTAATGCCGATACCTAACCGTATAAATACAAAAGAAAGTGTCTTCATCAAAATGGATTATCGTCTAAAATTAATCGTTACAAGCTTTCGCACCAAGTCTTCACCTGCCTATATGCGCTTATCCTAAAAAAAATTTACTTTTCCAATCTTTCGGATACCGGTACTCAAAGCAATAAAAAAGCCCAGACACTACGTCCAGGCTTCTTCTTTATTTGTTATTTAACCGACTGATTAATAGCGGTAATAGTCAGGTTTGAAAGGTCCCTGCTGGTTTACACCTATATACGTTGCTTGGTCATCCGTCAATTCGTCTAGCTCTACCCCTAATTTCTTCAAATGCAAGGCAGCTACTTTTTCGTCCAGATGTTTGGGTAGCATGTACACACCCGCTTCATATTGATCCGTATTGTTCCAAAGTTCCATTTGAGCCAGCGTTTGGTTGGTGAAGGAATTAGACATGACAAATGAGGGATGTCCAGTGGCACAGCCCAAATTCACTAACCTGCCTTCTGCCAACAGGATGATATCCTTGCCATCCAAATGGTAAAGATCCACCTGCGGTTTGATTTCGTCCTTGGTGTGCCCGTAGTTTCCATTCAACCAGGCCATGTCTATTTCATTGTCGAAATGTCCAATATTGCAAACAATCGCTTTATCCTTCAGTGCTTTGAAATGAGCCTCACCAATGATGTCTTTATTCCCGGTTGCGGTTACGACAATATCCGCTTCCTTTACCGCATCCATCATTTTTTTGACTTCAAATCCATCCATGGCTGCTTGCAGGGCGCAGATCGGATCAATTTCGGATACAATCACCCGGGCACCAGCACCTCTCAATGAGGCAGCCGAACCTTTTCCAACATCACCATAACCGGCTACTGCCGCTACTTTTCCCGCCATCATGATATCGGTAGCTCTTCGGATGGCATCTACCAGAGACTCCTTACAGCCGTATTTGTTATCAAATTTCGATTTGGTGACCGAATCGTTTACATTAATCGCTGGGATGGTTAGCGTTCCATTTTTCGTCCGTTCGTAGAGTCGGTGAACGCCAGTAGTTGTTTCTTCCGACAGCCCTTTGATTCCGGAAACTAACTCAGGATAATTATCCAAAACCATATTCGTCAGATCTCCCCCATCATCCAAAATCATGTTTAAGGGTTTGCGCTCTTCTCCAAAAAATAAGGTCTGTTCGATACACCAATCAAAATCCTCGGCAGATAGCCCTTTCCAGGCATAAACACTTATCCCCGCTTCTGCTATGGCAGCGGCTGCGTGATCCTGTGTGGAAAAAATATTACAGGAGGACCAGGTTACCTCAGCTCCAAGTGCCACCAAGGTTTCTATCAGGACTGCTGTTTGGATGGTCATGTGAAGGCATCCGGCGATCCGTGCCCCTTTAAGGGGCTGGGAGGAGCCATATTCTTCTCTCAATGCCATCAGGCCGGGCATTTCACTTTCCGCTAGCCTGATTTCTTTTCTTCCATATGCAGCAAGCGATATATCCTTGACTTTGTATTGGGTATATTTTTGAGATTTGGTTGTAGACATGTTTATTTTACTATGGTTTAAATTAATTTTAGCAAATTTAGGTATTCGAAGACACAAAAGAAAATAGAGAAATTAAATGAATCGGATTTGTTTCAAATCATAACTTGCCATCGTTCCATTTTGTTTCTCTATTTTAAGGTGTCCGTGTTTGCCAACTCCCAAAATTTTACCGGTAAACACCTGCTCATCTTCGTAACTCGCCCAGGTTCCAAATTGGTATAACTGACTAAGGTATTCTTCGTGGATGGTTTCCTGTTCTCCGGCTTTTAACTTCAGATAATAGGTTTCCACCGAAACCATCAAATTTTCCAGTAGTTGTTCCAATGAATAGGATTTGTTGGTGAGGTTGGCGAGGGATGTCGTCTCCGGAACCGGAAATTCACGTTGATTTACGTTAATTCCTATCCCTGCCACCGAAGCAGCTATCCGGTTAGCGGACAGTGTGTTTTCGATTAGCATTCCCCCGATTTTCTTTCCTTCCGGGGAGAGAAAATCATTGGGCCATTTGATGGTAATTCCGGTAACCAAACGGCAAAGCTCCTTTTGCACTCCAAGGGCAATGGCCATGTTAAAAACAAATTGCCGATCTACCGAGAGAAAATTGGGTTTGAAAACCATGGAAAACGTGAGGTTCAACCCGGGCTTGGCATGCCAGGTATTACTTCTTTGTCCCCTCCCCTGCGTTTGATTGTGGGTGAGGATGACGGTACCTTCTGTTGCCATTCCGGAACGGAGCCGGGAGACGGCTACATCATTCGTAGAGTGACAGTCTGTCAGTATTTGCAAATCTTTTCCCAGAAATACCGTATTGGCAAGGATTTTATGCATTTATAATTAGTTATTTTATTGCATAATCAGGATATTTAAAATTGTATTGAAATTAGCCATAAAATGGAAATTAATAAAAAAAATACCCAAAAAAATATATGACGGCAGAGGAGTTGAGCAAAGTGATAGTGAAAGGAATGGAAGATAAAAAGGCTTCCGAGATAGTGTTAATGGATTTACGAGACATCAACAGCACCATAACTGACTTTTTTGTGATTTGTTCGGGCACCTCTGATACTCAGATTGAAGGTATTTCCAATTCCGTGGAAGAAGAAGTTTACAAAGCCAACCGAGAAAAGCCCTGGAAAAGTGAGGGTAAAAATAACCGGCAATGGGTCTTAATGGACTATGTTAATGTGGTCGTGCACATATTCCTGAAAGAGAAAAGAGAATTTTATCAATTAGAAGAGCTTTGGGGAGATGCCAAGGTGACCAAAATAAACAGTCACTAAATCCGATGGATTTAAACTTTCATTTTTTTATTTCGTTGTACAAAAAGTTTATAGTAATAAAAAAATCAACACATGAGTGATAAAAATAAATCTAAAAAGTTTGTTCCAAAGCCACCTCAAAAGCCCAATTTTCAACTTTGGTTGATCATTACCGCGGTGATCGTTTTGATAGGCGTGACTTGGTTCAATCAGAATTCAGCCACCCTTGAAATAACGATGAAGCGTTTCGAAGACATGGTTCTGAGTAACGATGTTCAGAAAGTAACCGTGATTTACAATCAGAACTACGTGGAAGTTACCCTTAGGGAGGCAGCCTTGGAAAATCAACGCTATAAAGATGAATTGGAGGCGCAAAACAGATTCTATAATCCTACCGGACCTCATTATCGAATCAACATTGCTTCTGTCGATAATTTTATTGAAAGCTATACCCGTTTGGAAGAACAGTTGCCAGAGGAAGAACGCATTGGGTATTCCGCCAAAGAAGAGGAGAGTTGGGGGAATTGGATTTCCAGCTTCGGCTTCTTAATACTGATCTTTTTCCTTTTTTGGATGATGATGCGCCGGATGTCGGGACCGAGTGGGCCTGGAGGTCAGATCTTCAACGTGGGGAAATCCAAGGCCCAGTTATTTGACGCTGAAAATAAGGTTAAGATCACTTTTGACAACGTGGCAGGCTTGGACGAGGCCAAAGAAGAAGTAGAAGAAATTGTAGAATTTCTTAAAACGCCGGGTAAATTCACCAAGTTGGGAGGCAAAATTCCTAAAGGAGCTTTATTAATAGGCCCTCCCGGCACCGGTAAAACGTTATTGGCCAAAGCCGTGGCAGGTGAAGCAGGGGTACCTTTCTTTACTTTGTCAGGTTCCGATTTTGTAGAAATGTTTGTGGGAGTAGGAGCGGCTAGAGTCCGTGACCTTTTCAAGCAGGCCAAAGAAAAAGCCCCTTGCATTATATTTATAGATGAAATAGATGCAATCGGTCGTTCCAGAGGCAAAGGACAGATGCCAGGATCCAATGATGAACGGGAGAATACCCTTAATTCCCTATTGGTGGAAATGGACGGCTTCGGCACCGATTCAGGAGTGATCGTTTTAGCCGCCACTAACCGGCCGGATGTATTGGACAGTGCCCTACTGAGAGCGGGTCGTTTTGACCGTCAGATCAGTATAGACAAGCCGGATATGGTCGGAAGGGAAGCCATTTTCAAAGTCCATCTGGAGCCTATCAAAACGTCCGATGATGTGGAACCGAAAAAACTGGCCGCTCAAACTCCGGGATTTGCAGGTGCTGAAATAGCAAACGTTTGTAATGAAGCAGCATTGATTGCCGCCAGAAGAAATAAAGAGGCGGTAGATATGCAGGATTTTCAGGATGCCGTGGACCGGGTCATAGGAGGTCTTGAGAAGAAAAATAAAATCATTTCTCCCGAGGAAAAGAAAATTGTTGCCTACCATGAGGCGGGCCATGCAGTAGCTGGCTGGTTTTTAGAGCATGCAGATCCTTTGGTAAAAGTCAGTATTGTCCCAAGAGGAATTGCTGCGTTGGGATATGCCCAATACCTGCCCAAGGAACAATTCCTTTACCAAACCGAGCAATTGATCGACGAGATGTGCATGGCACTCGGCGGCCGGGCTGCCGAAGAAATCATTTTCGGAAAAATATCCACCGGAGCCTTGAGCGATCTGGAAAGGATAACCAAAATGGCATATTCCATCGTATCCATTTATGGAATGAACGAAAAAATAGGAAATGTTTCCTTTTATGACAGCAAGGGAAGCGAGTATAAATTGGAAAAGCCCTATTCTGAAAATACCGCTCAGACCATCGATGAAGAAGTTCGGAAGTTAATAGAGTTTTCTTATGCGAAGACGATCACCTTGCTTAAGGAGCGAAAAAAGGAACTTGAAATAATTGCTCAGAAGTTACTTGAAAAAGAAATATTATTTCAGTCAGACCTGGAGAACCTCATCGGAAAGAGGCCTTTTGATAAGGAAACCACTTATGAAAAATTCACAAAGGTGGTAGATGGTAAGAAAATAGAAACGATCGAACCGAAAAAGGAAGATGCCTCAGGAGAGCAGGAAGAGACGAAGGAGGACGTAATCGAAAATAGGGATTGATTTACTTGTCATTTTAAGTGATAATTCCGGTAAAAAAGGAAAGGCCAAGCCACTTTTTTACCGGAATTTCTTATTTTAATAGCTCTCATGAACAGGCGGTTAAAAAATCAAACCGATGGGCAATACCTTGCTTTAGTTTCATTTTAGTGATTCGTTTTTATTCCGCTATATTTATAGTGTTAAAGTCATTTGATAGGTCTATGCCGTTGGTATAATTTTCCCGGTACGACTCTTTTTAGAAAATTGAGAACAATTATGTGTGTGTCCGGAACCCATACCTCTCCCCCTGGCAAAATGAAGATTCGGTTAAAAGATCAGCAAAAAGTATATTTTGTTTCTGATTTTCACCTGGGAACTCCGGACTTGAAATCAAGCAGGGAGCGGGAACAAAAAATCATCAAATGGCTGGGGGAAATCGAACATGATGCCGCCGCGGTATTTTTTTTGGGAGATATTTTTGATTTTTGGTTTGAATACGAAAAAGTCATTCCGAAAGGGTTTGTCCGTTTTATTTCTAAAATAACTTCCATGCGGGCCAATGGCATTCCCCTTTTTTTCTTTACTGGCAATCATGACTTGTGGATGCGCGATTATTTTACGGAAGAACTCGAAATTCCCGTATTTCATCATCCCCTGGAGATGGAAATTAACCAGAAAAAGTTTTTGGTAGGCCATGGAGACGGACTGGGTCCGGGGGACAGAAAGTACAAGATCTTAAAACGAATTTTTACAAGCAAATACTGCCAGTGGCTCTTCAAGTGGATTCATCCGGACATCGGCATGGCCATCGCCCATTCCTGGTCAAGAAATAGCCGGCTAACCAATGATCAGAAACAAGAGGGGGAATTTAAGGGTAAAGACAAAGAGTGGCTTTACCAATATTGCCTGGAAATAGAAAAAAAGATGCATTTTGATTATTACATTTTTGGCCATCGGCACTTGCCATTAAACCTGCCCCTTCATGGAAATTCCACCTATTTCAATTTAGGGGAATGGGTCAATCAATCTCATTATGGCGAATTTGACGGATGGTTCTTTCAACTCAAATCGTACAATGGATATGCTATTAAATCTGATTAAATCTGTCCTCTTAATTCAGGCTTTTAGCTTGGGCATCAGCTTCCCTGGCCACATGCAGGAACTATCCGAAACGGCCTGGATGGTGGAGTTGCAGCAAGCAGACAAATTATCCGTTGACCGGAGAGGGAATGTTTTCGTAAGTGACCAAAACGGCTACTTAAGACAATTTAGCGAACAGGGTGATTCGGTGAATATTTATGCCCCGGCCTTCAGCGCGGCTCTCACCCAATTGGATGCATTTTGGACGGTATCCATTTTTTTGTTTTCGGCAAGCCAGCAGCAATTTGAAATACTGGATCGTTTTTTAAACCCAATCAATAGGAGTACAATGGCCGACTTGGGTATTACGGGTTACATCAGTCATGCTAGCCAAGGAAATAATCATGGCCTTTGGCTTTACGACGAGACCGACCTGAGACTTAAAAAAATCGACCTGTCTTCCGGTAACCTGGTACAGCAACAACCCCTAATGGCATTACTTCCTCATAGTAGTTTGGAAATCCTGCAGATACAGGAAAGAAAAAATTTATTGTTTCTACAAATAGCGAAGGAGGGGATTTATCTTTTTGATAATCAGGCAAATTTTATTAAAAAAATAGTCCTTCCCGGAGATGTTCCGGCCTTTATTGATCAGGAGTATATCTACTACCTCGAAGGTGGTTACTTGCATAAAACCAACTTTTTATCGGAAGTCAGTACCCGACTTCTTTTACCCGATGTACCGGAAATTAAGGCAGTGGCATTAACCAATAGTAAAGTAATTTTAATGGATGCCCATATTTTACGGGCATTTAACCGCCCGGAGGCTTTTTAAATCCATACTTAACCGGGCAGCACCACTTACATAAAACCGCTCATATTGTATATCTATCGGGATAAAAAATTAATTAATAAATTATAAATTTGTTAATTAATATTAATTATAGGTGAAAAATTAAAATTTTTCGGTTCAATTTTTGCAATTTGTGCGTTAATGGATGGAGATAAAATTACGAAAAAATACATACCCCTGGTTTTTCTTTTGTTAGCTTTTTTTGGTGCAAGTACATTCTTTGTGGGTGCACAAAATGTCAGGCAACTTATTGAAACTGAAATATCATTTCCCTCAGATTTGGGTTCTGCCCCGGTAAACTTTAACCTTCAATCCCTGGGAAATAAGCGATTCAAATTGGTTTTGGAAAAGCCGAGAAAACAACTGACCGACGTAAAAATATATGATATTTTAGGGAATTTGATTTTACACGACCAACTAAACCCGGCAGACGGCATGCAAAAAAACTATGATTTCACCCATTTAAACAGCAAACTGTTTGTGGTAGAAGTGGGTAACGCAAAGTATAACAAGACGAAAAGTGTGTATGCCAACCCACCCGGAAGCATGGAAAGAAATGTGAATCTTGACGAATAAAAAAAGGGAGCCAAACGCTCCCTTTCTCTCTTACAGGCTATAAATAACGATTACTTTACTTCTACCAATTTGATATCGAAAACCAAATCTTCTCCGGCAAGCGGGTGGTTGGCATCAAGCGTAATTTTAGCTTCATCTACATGGACTACCTTTACCGGAGTAGGTTGTCCTTGTTGATTCTGGATGGAAAGATCCATTCCTACCTCAGGCTTAATCTCTTCAGGAACCTGCTCCAAAGGAACATCCAGCATCATGTCTTCCCTTTTCTGACCGTAAGCTTCCTCAGAAG
Source organism: Cyclobacterium sp. (assembly GCA_041685605.1). GTDB lineage: Bacteria > Bacteroidota > Bacteroidia > Cytophagales > Cyclobacteriaceae > Cyclobacterium. Next base: position 25,434 of record JAWLFL010000015.1, read on the forward strand.
GAATGGTCACACTTTTATCATCTCCAACTTGCATGCCCTCAACGGCAACGTCAAATCCCTTGATCATTTTCCCATCTCCCAAGATGAATTCCAACGGGTCACGATCTTGAGAAGAGTCAAATATAGTTCCGTCTTTTAGTTTTCCTGTGTAGTGCACCTTTACGGTATTTCCTTTAGTTGCTACAGACATAAGTTTGTATTAGTTTGTTTAAACAACAAAGGTAACATTTTTATCAGGCTATTAAAAGTCATTGGGCAAGGAATCCCCACTTGTCCAATTGCGTACTTAAAATGTCCATTTACGAACAAATAAATTCAAGAATTGGCTTTTTATGGCTAAATTAGCCGATGAAAACCTGGCATTATTTCAGCATTGATTAAATAAAAAAAATGGAAGAGACGAATTTGGGAAAGATTTTGATAGTGGATGACAATGAGGACCTGTTATTCGCGGCTAAAATGTTGCTAAAGAAGCATGCGAAAGAGGTGTTTATTGAAAAAGATCCCAGAAGAATTCCGTTTTTAGTCAATAATACGAGTTTTGACGTCATTCTTCTGGATATGAATTTCACGGAAGATACCACTTCCGGTAAAGAAGGCTTTCACTGGCTGCGACAGATCAAAGAAATTGATCCCAAGGCAGTCGTCATCCTGATTACTGCTTTTGGAGACGTGGAGATGGCGGTGCAGGCATTAAAAGAGGGGGCGACGGATTTTATCCTGAAGCCCTGGCAAAATGAGAAATTACTGGCCACGCTTTCGGCGGCAGTCAAACTTAAAGAAAGCTACAATCAGGTAGATAAGCTATCCAATCGGCAAAAACAATTGCAGGCCGATTTAAAAAAACCTTTTTCAGAGATCATCGGCCAAAGTGCCTCGATGAAGAATGTGTTTTCCATCATCGAAAAGGTGGCTGGAACCGATGCCAATATTCTTATTCTGGGCGAAAATGGGACCGGAAAAGAGTTGATCGCCCGTGCCATCCATGATCGATCCGAAAGAAAAGATGAAATTTTCGTTGGAGTGGATATGGGTGCAATTACGGAAAGTTTATTCGAAAGTGAGCTTTTTGGTCACAAACGAGGAGCGTATACAGATGCAAAGGAAGACCGTGCCGGAAGGTTCGAAATAGCGGATAAGGGAACCTTATTTCTGGATGAAATCGGAAACCTGAGCATGCCCCTACAGTCCAAACTGCTTACTGTATTACAAAAAAGAGAAGTTACCCGTATCGGAACCAATAAATCCATTCCGGTAGACATTCGACTCATCTGCGCCACCAACATGCCGGTGCATGACATGATCCTAGAAAATTCCTTTCGGCAAGACCTGCTATATCGGATCAATACGGTAGAAATATTCCTTCCACCGCTTCGTGACAGACAGGATGACATTCCCATTCTGGCATCTCATTTTCTTACCGTTTACGCCGCAAAATACCGTAAACAATTTAAAGGACTGAAGCAAAATGCGCTGCAGTTATTGCAACGGTATAGTTGGCCCGGAAATATTCGGGAACTGCAGCATGCCATAGAAAGGGCTATCATCATGGCAGAAGGAGATGAGCTGGATAGCAGGGATTTTTTCTTTCTGTCGGCCAAACCCTCCAATGACAAAGTAAGCAGCAACACTTACAATCTGGACGAGGTGGAAAAAAACCTTATCCAAAAAGCCATAGACAAGAACGGCGGCAATATTTCCAAAGCAGCAAAAGCATTGGGTTTGACAAGGGCCTCTTTGTACCGAAGGTTGGAGAAATATGGATTATAAAATCGGCTTACTGGGAAGAATTTTTGTACTGACGCTCACGCTTTTTTTACTAGCCTACATCATTGTTAATGATTCCGGAGTCTTTGCGATTTCGTTATTTATTATCCTCACTTTTGTACAACTGATCCTCCTGATCCGCTATGCAGAAAGTAGCTTTAAAAAAGTGCGTCAATTTCTAGACAACATAAAACAAAACAACTACGCAACGGTATATCCGGTAAAATTTGACGGTACAGAAACCGATGACTTGCACATCGAATTCAATGCGATTCTGGCTAAACTCAAGGAAGACCAAATAGAAAAGGAGGCCAACTTCCATTATTTCAGGACAGTATTCCAACACCTCAGTATCGGATTGATCACGTTTGAGTCAGATGGCAGCGTACAGATTCTCAATACGGCTGCCAAGCGCATGCTCAACATCGACAAACTATCTCATATTCAAGAAATCGCATCTATTAATAAAGAGCTGCATCATGCCATCGAAAACCTGCGAACCGGAGGAAGCGAGTTGATAAAGATCGCCCATCCGGATGGGATTATGCAGCTTTCTGTTTATGCGATTGAATTGGTACTACGGGACGTAAAATTTAAATTAGTCTCCTTGCAAAATATTCAGAGTGAATTAGAGGAAAAAGAAATGGAAGCGTGGCAAAACCTCATTCGGGTACTGACGCACGAAATAATGAACTCCATTGCTCCGATCTCCTCCCTGGCGGCGACGATCAGCTCGGATATAAAATCCAAGATGATCCAGAAAGAAACCGTAGCAATAGAAGAGCTGAGAGATTATCAAATGGGATTGTCTACAATAGAGAAGCGAAGTGAAGGATTGATCAACTTTGTAAGTGATTTCAGGAGCCTGGCCCATATCCCGTTTCCTAAATTTTCTGCAATAAAAATCCGGGAATTGTTTGACCAGATGGACCTTTTACTTCAAAACCAGCTAGAGTCCCAGGATGTGAAACTTGAAAAACAAATTACCCCTGAAGACCTACTCTTGTTTGCAGACAGTTCTCAAATCGAACAAGTAATGATCAACCTTACCCAGAACGCCATTCATGCCGTCGAGAATGCTACCGATAAGAAAATCTACCTCCGGGCCTTTATCGATGACAACGGAAAAATTATCATCGAAGTGGAAGACAGCGGTAAAGGCATCGAAGAGGAAGCGCTAAACAAGATATTTATCCCCTTTTTCACTACCAAAAAGAAAGGCTCTGGGATCGGACTTAGCCTTTCGAAGCAAATCATGCGCAGGCACAAGGGCAACATTCAGGTAAAATCCACTTTGGCTCAGGGAACGGTTTTTAAATTAATCTTTAATGCCTGACATCCCACCCCCGTTTTTAACCGCCCGGTAACAATTCATTCACAACTATCGGTCGCTCAAGTACTTTCATAGCATTTTGATAAACAGCAATTCATCAACAGTTTATCTTACCGGCCTATATTGCTACCAAAACAAGAATACTTTGGAAACAAACTTTAAAACCATCGTTCTTTCCGACATTCATTTGGGAACAAAAGGGTCCAAGGCCAAAGAAGTGGTCAGGTTTCTCAAACAATATCAATGCGAAAACCTGATCCTCAACGGTGACATTATTGATGGATGGCAGCTTAAAAAATCAGGCAGTTGGAAGCGAAAACACACCCGGGTTTTCAAAAGGGTGCTGAAAATGATCGACTGCGATCGTACTAAAGTGATTTACCTTCGGGGAAATCACGATGATTTTCTGGACCAGGTATTGCCCTTGGAAATCGGGAACCTTTCCATCCTTAAAGACCTGATTTATGAAAGCAACGGAAAGAAATATTTTATTACTCACGGAGATGTATTTGACAATATCACCACTAACCTGCGCTGGATAGCCTACCTGGGGGATATGGGATATACTTTTTTACTTTGGCTCAATACCCGTGTGAATCACTACCGTAGGAAAAAAGGATTGCCCTATTTTTCCTTGTCCCAGTATGTGAAATCCAGGGTTAAATCGGCCGTTACCTATATCGACGGATTTGAAACGGAATTATGTAAAATAGCCCGCTCAAAAGGATGCGATGGCATAATCTGTGGTCACATACACAAAGCAGAAATCAGGACCATTGACGGCATTGAGTATTACAATTCAGGTGACTGGGTGGAATCGTTAAGTGCCCTGGCAGAAGATCACGAAGGAAACTGGCAACTCATTTATTACAATGAGCTGGATTTCGGGAAAGCCAAACCTTCCGAAAGCAAGGTAATTCCCCTAAAAGAGCCTATTGCCAGACCGTTGGATAAATTTAGCTAGCCAGCAATGAGATTCCTGTTTATTGTACAAGGAGAAGGAAGGGGTCACATGACGCAGGCCATGGTGATTGGAGCGTTGCTACAGCAACAAGGGCACGATATCGGGTCGGTCGTGCTAGGCTCAAGCGACCGAAGAAAAGCACCTGATTATTTTCTGGAAGCTTTTCCCTGTCCCATTCACCGGATTCAAAGTCCCAATTTTGTGACCGACAAAGCCAATAAAGCCATAAAAATGGGGGCTACCTTGTGGGACAACCTAAAGAAACTCCCCTACTATACAGAAAGTATTCGAAAACTAGATCAGCTGGTCGTTGCTGAGAGACCAGATTGTATCTTGAATTTCTACGATATGCTGGGAGGAATTTATGCGATGTTCTATCCTACCAGATCATCCTTTGTCGTGATTGGACACCAATACCTCATATATCATCCGGATTTTTCTTTTGCCCAACCGGGGGGCATTCAAAAACTATTGTTTAAACTAAATACCAAAATCACCTGTTGGAATGCCTCCAAAATCATTGCATTGTCCCTGTGGAAACCGGTAAGAAAGGCTGCTGTAAAGAATTACAGCGTCTGGCCGCCCATGGTAAAAAAATCGGTTCGTTCCGCTCTCCCGTTTTCGGGAAACTTCTTCCTGGTTTATATTGTCAATTCAGGCTATGCCCGGGAAATTTTTGAATTGGCAAAAGAATACCCGGAAATAACCATTGAGGCATTTTGGGATGCCGGAGAAATGCCCCGTAAATACCAGCCATTGGCTAACCTGACGTTTCACCAAATTGACGATCGTTTGTTTGTAGAAAAATTAAGCCAATGCAAAGCGTACTTATCCACTGCCGGATTTGAGTCTATCGCCGAGGCCATGTATCTGGGGAAAAAAACCTTAATGGTGCCGGTGGAAGGGCAATATGAGCAACAGTGTAACGCGCTGGACGCAGAAAAATCGGGTGCCGGCCTGGGTGCTAAAAACTTTGATCCGCAATTATTAGCGCAGTTGACAGCATCCAATTCATCGTCAACTGATTCCTTTGAGCAATTTACCGAATGGCAGCACTCCCTTGAATCCTGCTTTGCCGAATGGATGCAAGAAATGCAAGGCTCGAAAATTCCAGTTGCAAAATAATGTATGCAGCATATTTTTAAGGGTAAAAATCCGTTTTTAGTAGTCAAAAATCAATTTGCCAGGCTAAATAAAACAAGCTGAAATAAGGTTGGTAGCCAACCCGAAGGTTTGAAGTGGAGGATTCAACCCCGAAGCAAAAAAATCCAAATAGAACCGGGATAATTTGGCAATTTGAACCGTAAATGACTTAAATTCGCTCTTTGTTTAAGTAGGACGGAAATACCCATGAATATAGAGTTAGAGCGATTAAAAGAAAACAGAGAGAAAATCCGTCATTGGAAGAAATGGGGCCCCTATCTTACCGAAAGACAATGGGGAACGGTGAGGGAGGATTACAGTCCGGACGGATCTGCCTGGGAAAATGTTACCCATGACGATGCCAGGAGTAAAGCATACCGATGGGGAGAAGAAGGAATCGGAGGTATCAGCGATCATAAGCAGAAACTCTGCCTGGCCTGGGCTTTCTGGAACGGAAAAGACCCCCTGATAAAAGAGCGTTTATACGGACTTACCGGAAATGAAGGCAATCACGGAGAAGATGTAAAAGAGCTATACTATTACCTGGACGCTTCCCCTACCCATAGCTATATGAAAATGCTTTATAAATACCCACAGGAAGCATTTCCGTACCAGCAATTATTGGAAGAAAACCAGTTGCGGGGAAAAAATGAAAAAGAATTTGAACTGTTAGATACAGGTGTATTTGATAAAAATGCCTATTTCGATATTTTTTTAGAGTACGCTAAAGCAGATGTAGAGGATATCCTGGGCAAAGCTACGGTCTACAATAGAGGGGCAGAAGAAGCCACGCTTTGGATAATGCCCACCATCTGGTTTAGAAAAACCTGGTTTACAGGAGATGAGCCTTTTATGCCCAGTTTGAAAAAGGTAGGGCCAAACCAGATCAAGGCTTTTTCCCCCAAATCAGGGAATTATCATTTTACATTTTCAGATGAACCCGAGTTACAGTTTTGTGATAACGAAACCAACCGGGAACGACTGTATCATATTGGAAATCAAAAAAAGTTCCTCAAAGATGCCATCAATGACTACCTCGTTCAAGGGGAAAGTAAGCACCTCAACCCAAAATTTGTAGGTACCAAAGCGGCCGCCATCTATAAACTAACCATCCCGGCCGGGGGAAAAGCGGAGGTAACACTGCGCATGCAACACGCGGAAACAGACGCTCCGCTGGAAGGGGCAAATGACATCTTTCAGGAGCGAATACAGGACACGGAGTCATTTTATGAAGGCTTGCAAGAACGGGTTAAGGATAAGGAAATGAAATTGATCCAACGCCAGGCTTATGCCGGGATGTTATGGACCAAACAGTTTTATTACTTCAATGTCGAGCGCTGGCTGGAAGGAGACCCGGGAAGGTATCAACCGCCCCAGGAAAGAAAATCGGGTAGAAACGGCAATTGGCGCCACTTGCAAAACTACGACATCATTTCCATGCCGGATAAATGGGAATACCCCTGGTATGCAGCCTGGGACCTGGCCTTTCATTGCATTCCCCTGGCCAGGTTAGATCCTGATTTTGCGAAGGACCAACTCCTTTTGCTATTGAATGATTGGTACATGCATCCAAACGGACAGATACCCGCCTATGAATGGAACTTCAACGACGTAAATCCTCCCGTACATGCCTATGCGGTTCAGCGGGTTTATCAAATTGACAAGAAATACAATGGGAAAAATAAAGGTGATCAGGAATTTTTAGAGCGGGCGTTTCACAAACTACTGCTAAACTTTACCTGGTGGGTGAATCAAAAAGACGAAGAAGGGAAAAATATTTTTGAAGGCGGCTTCCTTGGACTGGACAATATTAGTGTTTTTGACCGAAGCCATGTAGACAAATTGTTTGGCAAGCTGGAGCAGGCGGATGCCACGTCTTGGATGGCCATGTTTTGTCTCAACATGCTGCGAATATCCCTGGACCTCTGTGAATTCAATAAGGTCTATCAGCATACGGCTACCAAGTTCCTGGAACACTTTCTATACATTGCCGGTGCCATGAGCAATATATCAAAGGAAAATATCAGCTTGTGGGACGATGAAGATAATTTTTTCTTCGATGTGCTGCACCTATCCGGTGAAGAGCCCAGGCTTATGAAAGTCAAATCTATTGTAGGCATCATCCCCTTATTTGCGGTAGAGCCGATCCGGGAGGAGCTTTTTGACGATCTTCCGGAATTCAAAAATCGACTGAATTTCTTTTTCAAGGAAAAACCCAAGTTAGCTGCCCTGGTATCCAATTGGATACATCCGGGACACGAAAAACGAAGGCTTTTTTCCTTGTTAAGGGGACATCGGATGAAAAGTATCCTTCATAAAATGCTGGACGAAAGTGAGTTTCTATCAGATTATGGTATCCGCTCCCTGTCCAAGGATCATCTAAAAAAACCCTATTCCGTTCAGATCAATGGCAGCCGGTTTTCCGTCAAATATGCCCCTGGAGAATCCGATACCACGATGTTCGGAGGAAACAGCAACTGGCGTGGCCCCATTTGGTTCCCGATAAACTTCCTGATCATCGAATCCCTCAAAAAGTTTGACTTCTATTATGGGGGCACTTTCTCCATCGAATATCCGACGGGATCAGGAAAATTTATTACCCTGGACTTGATTGCCAAGGAATTATCCCTGCGCCTGATCAACCTGTTTCGAAAGGATGAAAACGGAAACCGCCCCATTTATGCCGACAATGAGAAAATGCAGCAGGACCCTCATTTTCAGGATCTCATTTTGTTTTACGAATACTTCCATGGTGACAATGGCAGAGGCTTAGGAGCTTCTCACCAGACCGGTTGGACGGGTTTGGTAGCCGAACTTATTCATAAATATTACAAGGAAAAGGAATTTTACCCCAATGCTGCTACCCTATTTAAAAGCTGACAGAACGGAAGCGGGCTGCGATGAAGTAGGCCGGGGCTGCCTCTGTGGACCCGTGGTAGCCGCAGCCGTGATCCTTCCTCACCATTACGCAAACGAATGGATCAACGATTCCAAAAAATTAGCAAAAACCCAGCGGGAAGTGTTAACGGAAGAAATTAAGTCCAAGGCGTTGTGTTGGGCTATTGGCAGTGCGGATGTGGAAGAAATCGACCGGCTGAATATCTTAAATGCCTCCTTCCTGGCCATGAACCGGGCAGTAGCGGCGCTCACTATGAAACCGGATCATTTACTGATTGATGGCAACAGGTTCAAACCAACAAGTTCCATTCCCTTTGACTGCGTGGTCAAGGGGGATGGGAAATTCGCCAGCATTGCTGCCGCCTCCATCCTGGCCAAAACGTATAGGGATGAGTGGATGGCCCATCTCGCACGGGAATACCCGGGGTATGGATGGGAAAAAAATGTGGGGTATCCTACTAAGGCGCATCGCGAAGGAATCCGGAAATTAGGTCCAAGCCCCGTACATCGAAAATCTTTCCGCCTGCTACCGGAACAATTGAAAATGGATTTATAAAATCAATACGCCTTGCATCAGGAACGAATGATTCGTACGATCAGTTAAGTAATTGAAATAAACCAAAACGCTTATGAACCCAAAACACGTTTTTTTGATACTCCTCTATCTGGGACTTACGCTCTCCCTGCAAGCCCAGGACGCTGTTCAAAAAGCCCAACCCATTCTGGGTGAATTACCCCAAAAAACCGAAGATGTCTTTTTACCGGAAGTGGCGGGAGTAAAGGTAGAGGTGTGGGTGGACAGCCTGGCTATTCCCTGGTCTTTGCGCTTTCTTCCCAATGGAGATGCCCTGGTAGCCCAAAGACCCGGTACGATCCTCCGAATTCCTTCCGGAGAAACCAACCCAACTCCTTATATGGAGGTTCCGGGCAGCGTGCACGAGGTAGATGCAGGACTAATGGGATTAGCTGTTCACCCCAATTTTGAAACCAACCATTGGATCTACATCATGCATGCCTACCGAAACGATGAAAATCAGCTTCTCAGCAGGGTCGTCCGGCTGAACGATCTTGGTACCCGAGCCGTGGTGGATAAAGTAATTTTGGACAACATACCCGCTTATGCCATCCACCTGGGTGGTAGAATTGCTTTTGGCCCGGACGGCATGCTCTACATTGGCACGGGCGATATGTCTCAGCCCTTTGTGGCGCAGGATGTAAACAACCTGGCATCAAAGATCCTACGCATAACGGAAGAAGGTGAAATCCCTTCTGACAATCCCTTTCCCGGTTCTCCGGTTTACTCGTATGGACACCGCGTGGTGCAGGGCTTTGCCTGGGACCCCGATACGGGGGCATTTTTTAATTCCGAACACGGTCCCTCCGGTGCCGAAGTGGAAGGGAGCGTTCGCTACCGGGATGAGGTAAATATGGTCAAAAAAGGTGGCAACCATGGCTGGCCCATCGTCGTAGGGGCTCCTGGAATGGCAACCTACGTGGACCCAAAAGTCTCCTGGAATAAAGCGGCCGTACCTCCTGCGGGCATGACTTTTTACCGGGGTGATCTGTTTGTCGCCTCTCTTGGGGGGCAAGCCTTAATCCGCCTGGTTTTTGATAAGGAAAATGATTACGAAGTCAAGAAAGTAGAGCGTTGGTTTTCATATGCCCCTTCCAAAGGTATCTATGGACGGATGCGCGACGTGACAGTTGGACCGGATGGAAACCTATATGTTACCACCAGCAATACCGACGGCAGGGCAGCATTACGCATTCACGATGACAAGATCTTAAAATTGACCTTTGAATAATCATCATGCAATCCCGTAATGCAGGAGGCTATCCGGGATTCTCTCAAGTATATCGGAGGCCAGCGTACCCCTACCACGATCGGCACCTGCCAGTTCTCCTGCATGTCCATGATGAAAAACGCCACACAGCACGGCGTTTTTCATCGTATAGCCTTGCCCAAGGAAGGAAGTGAGGATTCCAGTGAGCACGTCTCCTGAGCCCCCTGTGGCCATGTGAAGGGACCCTGAATTGTTAAACACCTGCTGCCCATCCGGAAAACTGATCAATGTGAAGGCCCCTTTCAATACCAATGTGCAGCTGTATTCTCTGGCAAAGTCCCTGGCCTGATCCATACGGTGAAAGTGGTTTTTTGCAGCAACCCCGGTAAGGCGCTCGAATTCTTTCAGGTGAGGCGTAAGTACCACATTGGAATGCAAGGAATTCAACCAGGCAGGGTTATCTCCCAATATATTAATAGCATCCGCATCCAATACTGTGGGTCCCGAATAGTGGCTCAGAAGCTGATATACCAATTCAGCAGCATTCTTGCCTTTTCCCAATCCAGGACCGATTCCTACGGCATCTATTCCTTCCGTATCCAACTTGTCTCCCACTTCCTTTTCACTTCCGGGCGGCAAAACCATTGCCTCAGGAATACTACCTTGAATAATTTCCACGCCACAGGCAGGAATGTGGCAAAAAACCAGCCCGCTTCCAGTTCGCAATGCGGCTCGTGTACTCAACCCAATGGATCCCATTTTACCATAACTCCCTCCTGCCAAAACAACTCTTCCAAAATCTCCTTTATGACTAGAGGTAAGAAATTTCTTATGGTATTTAATTAAATTTTCTCCGGAAAAGAAGAACCGATTCGATTCAAAGGAATCAAAATACTGTTGTTCTATGCCGATGCTTTGTACCGTCAGTTTTCCTGTACAGGCTGCATGTTCTGGCGCAAGCAAGGAAAGTTTCGGAAACTGGAAACTCAAGGTATAATCCGCCCGAAATACCTCCCCTTCCAGGGGGCCATCGGAAGGCAGCCCAGATGGCATGTCCACACTTATTTTCAACGAAGTCCTTTCATTTAAATACTGAATCAATTTCAGGTATTCGCCTTCCAGCGGCCGGTTGATTCCGACACCGAAAACAGCATCTATGAGCACCTCTGATTCAGCTACCTTTTCCCAGGTGCTAACCGGTAACTTTTCGGGTAACACGCGTAGGTTGTGCTGGAAGTCAGTAGAACCCTTATCCGGATTGCCGATATAGCCGACTGCCACAGAATAGCCCATTTGGTCCAGTATCCTGGCTATGGCGAGTCCATCGCCGCCGTTATTTCCGGTACCGCAATAAACCGATACCGACCTTTCTTTTGGTACCTGAGCCACAAACCAGTTACAAAAGGCATGAGCAGCCCGTTCCATCAGTTGGTAGGAATGAATGACCTCTCCTTCTATGTAATTTTGATCCAGGGATTTCACCTGACTTCCTGAAAGTATCTTTTGCATGGTTGTCTTTTTTATTTAAGAAAATTTATAACGGAAGTAGTCGCTGCAATAGAATCAATTTCCTGATTTCGGATTCGGAGCGGTTTCCACTAATCGAACAGACGAAAATACCCAACCAGCTACCAAAAACAAATTTCCTGGAACTTGCTCGCTTCCCTTGCGAAATAGAAAATAATTTCGGGATTTTTAAAAAGATAACCTAATGAAATGCTGCTGAATAGAAATTATCCCTTAAGACAGCCAGGACGTTTCGAGTGTGTTTTGATTAGGACGCACTTTCTGCCCCCAGGTGTTTGGTATGAAGATTTTCTAAAGGAGGAACAGCATTATTTACGCATCCATCATTTTTCCTACAAACGGGAAATAATCTACTTGCCCACAAAAATGAATTTCAAACTCCCTTAAATCGGCCCCTTTTCACCAATCCTTACCTTTTTCGTAACACCAGGGTAATCTGGGATTCGTAGCTTTGATTTTAAATCCGTTGAAATCCAAACCTGATTTTCGTACCTTGTCCGACATCAGATTAAAGCACACCCCAAAAAATGAAAAACCTTCTTTTAACCCTTTTACTAATAGCCGCCTGCCAGTGGAGCATGGCGCAGGAATACCGCGTATACAAAGCCCCCACCTTCCGGCAAGAATGGAGCAAACCCACAAATTATCCGGACCGGATTGTGCTGAATTTTGGTGCGGATCCAGCCAGTCAAGCCAGCGTCACCTGGAGAACTGACACCACCGTCAGCAATACCTTTGCTGAGATTGCTGTGGCGGAGGCGGCACCTAAGTTTTGGAGGAATGCAGAGACGCTCCCTGCTGAAACGGAACTATTGGATGCTTCTTCGGTGGAAGTGGCCCGGGTGAAGGCCCATTACCACTCTGTAACGTTTACCGGCTTGCAGCCCGCTACCACCTATGCCTATCGGGTGGGCGATGGCGATACCTGGAGCGAATGGATTCAATTTAGCACTGCCTCCAGGGACAAGGACGAACCTTTTGCCTTTCTCTACGTCGGCGACACCCAAAATTTTATCCTCGAACTTTGGGCCCGGCTGATTCGGGAGGGATATAGAAAGGCACCGGATGCCAAGTTTATCATTCATGCAGGAGATTTGGTAAATACAGCCCACCGGGATCAGGAATGGCACGAATGGTTTACCGCAGGAGGCTTTATTCACAGCATGGTACCTTCTCTTTCAACTCCTGGAAATCACGAATACCGCAGCATTCCCGAGTGGGATGGAGAAGATGCAGACCGCAGGCTTTCCCTACAATGGAGACCCCAATTTACCCTACCTGAAAACGGGCCCGAAGGAATCGAGGAATTAAAGGAAACGGTCTATTACATGGATTACCAGGATGTGCGATTCATTTCCTTGAATAGCAATGTGATGCAGGCCGAGCAAATCCCCTGGCTGGAGGAAGTACTGGCCAATAACCCGCAGAAATGGACCATTGTCACCTACCACCATCCCTTGTTCTCCGCCTCCGAAGGAAGGGAAAACGCCCGTCTTCGGGAAGCCTGGAAGCCCCTTTTTGACAAATACCAGGT
>JAWLFL010000141.1:0-10133 GCA_041685605.1 Cyclobacterium sp.
AATTTCATAGTAAAAAATTTAAACCGTTTGTCATGCCAAGGCTAGCCTATTACACATGATTTATGTGGCTTTGGAAAGGTGGACCGATGCCATTACAGCCGCCAGCATGGTCATTGATGACCCCAATACGGCATTGATGACCGAGCGTTTTGGCTCCCTTTCCAGTGAGCCGGGTGATGTGTATTGGGACTTGTTCAGGAGATACAACCAAAACAGGGGAGTGGGTAATACTGAAGGTATTTGGGTATGGCAATACGAAGTGGATGTTCAAGGTGGTGTAATTTCTTCTTCTAGTAAAGAAGGCCCGCAACTAGAACGCGATCACGCTCCCAGGCCCTGGAGTTTTATTGTTCGGGATCCCTCGGGAGTGGCTCCCTTTCTATCACAAGGCGTATCGGATTACACAGGAGGTCGCGGAATTGGTAGGTTTAGGGGAACGAACCACTTTAACTATGGAATCTGGCATTACGATTGGGATGACATGCGGAATTCGGAGCATAATTTTATCCGGGATGTGGCCTTTAACAACCCTGAATCGGAATGGTATGGACAGAACATTTCCGATCACATGCCTTTGTTCAGGCAGTCTTTGGACGATACCATACGGTATTTCTATCCTTACCAATCCAAAGTAACCACCCCAGGCCAGCATCCACCCGAACTCTATGTAGATCCCGAATTAAAATTGCTGAACTCTTCCACAGCGGGAACTACCTACAGTGACCAATACCATATCCGACTGGCAGAAACCTATCTGCTAAGGGCCGAAGCCTATCTCGGCAACAATCAACCTGCAGAAGCTGCCAACGACATCAATGTGGTCAGGGACAGGGCCAATGCCAAATTGGTGAGTCCGGGAGAGGTGGACATCGATTTTATCCTGGATGAACGTATGCGTGAATTGGGGGTAGAAGAAAAAAGGCGCCTTACCCTAAATCGCCTGGGCCTACTCTACGAACGAACAAACCGGTACTGCGAGGGCAGACCCGATGTAACCAATTTCGGTGTGGATGTACAGCCTTACCATAACCTGTTTCCCATTCCTTTTTCTGAGATTGAACGAAATACAGGAGCGCAACTGGTACAAAATCCCGGCTATGCGGCCGAATAGGTCTTGGTTTCTTTGTTCTATAAATTCAGGAAATAACACGATCTTTGATTATATTATGCCCGATTAACAAATTTTACACCCGAAACCAAGCATTTATTTTATGAAAAATGTGCTCAAAATAATTGCCCTATTTGCGGCTCCTTTGATTTTTGGCTGTTCATCCACGGAAGAAGAAACGGAGAAACGCTCCCCCAATATCCTCTTCGTGATAAGCGATGACCAGTCCTTTGCCCATACCAGCTTTGCGGGAAGTACATTTGTCCAGACTCCTGCCTTTGACCGGGTAGCAAGGGAAGGGGTTTATTTTACCAATTGTATCGCCGGTTCACCCGGATGTGCCCCATCACGGAGCAGCATCATTACCGGCCGCCACCATTGGCAAAATGAACAATCCGGGCAGCATGCAGCTCCATGGCTAAAGAAGCATGTGCCTTTTGTGGATTTGCTGGATAAAAATGGCTATATCACGGGTCGTACCGGAAAGGGAGTATCCCCTTTCCGCTATGCCCGGGATGAAAATGATTCCCTGTGGAGGGAGACCGATGCTGCCGGGATCGCTCATAGCAATATCCGCTATGAACCAGGAACCGAAGGAGATGCCCGACCTGCCAATCAGATAAATACCCTGAATTATTTTGAAAACTTCAAGTATTTCATGGAAAATGTAAGGGAAGCCGATGATCCTTTTTTCTTTTGGTATGGAGCCACGGAACCTCACCGGGCCTTTGAGCAGGATTCCTGGAAACGCACCGATAAAAAGCTTTCAGATGCGGAAGTTCCCGGCTTTCTACCCGATCATCCCATTGTAAGGGGTGATCTCCTGGACTATGCCGTAGAAATCGAATGGTTTGACCAACACCTGCAATACATGCTGGAATACCTGGAAGAAACAGGCGAACTGGAAAATACCATCATCATCGTCACTTCCGATAACGGCATGGCTTTCCCAAGAGCAAAGGCCAATGGTTACGATTATGGTATCCATGTTCCCCTGGCCATTCGCTATCCCAGTGCCTTTCCTCCGGGCCGAACCGTGGACGATCCCATTAATTTCATCGACCTGGCACCCACCATTCTTGACCTGACCCATACCAGTGCGGATGGAATGTTGCCAATTACAGGAGAAAGTATCCGGAATATTTTGGAATCTCCCAGAGAAGGTACGGTGGATCCCTCAAAGAAGTTTGTATTTTCCGGTCGCGAGCGACACTCTGCCTCTCGTTATCAGAATTGGGGATATCCACAGCGGATGATAAGGAATCAGGAACATTTGTTGATTTGGAACATAAAGCCCGATCGCTGGCCGGCAGGGGCTCCCCAACGTATCGATCCGGAAAACGAAAACGAGTTGCTGCCCCTTTATGGAATGGACGAAGAGGGCGAACACCATTCCGACTGGGCTTTTACCGATGTGGATGCGGCTCCTACCAAATCTTATCTGGTAGAAAACCGGGATGAGGAGGACGTGCGGCCATTTTTTGAAGCAGCCTTCGAAAAAAATCCGGAAGTGCAACTTTATAATATCCAATCGGATCCCGATTGCATGAATAACCTGGCAGATGATCCTGATTATGCCGAAATCAAAGAAGAGTTGCGGCAGGCCCTGCTGGCCGAGCTGCGGGAAACAGAAGATCCCCGGGTAGTGGGCCCGGATCCCGAAGTGTTTGATTCCTACCTGCGGTACAGCCCTATGCGGGAGTTTCCAAAGCCAATAGAAGGGAGTACGTTAAAATGATATTATCCGATCATATCAAAAGGTTAGTATTAATTCCTGTTTTCGCCCTTTCTTTTTCAGTTGAGGTGCTTTGGGCCCAGATAGAGGTAGAAGAAAAACCAAATGTACTTTGGATCACCTGTGAGGACATCAGTCCCTACCTGGGGAGTTATGGTTTTGAGCAGGCCCATACCCCGAACCTGGATAAACTCGCAGAAAGATCGATCCAATATAGTCACGCCTATGCCAATGCACCCGTTTGTGCTGTAGCCAGGGCCACTATCCTTTCCGGAATGTATGCTACTACCACCGGAACCCATCAGATGCGAACAAGGGTTCACTTGCCGGAACAAATTCCTGCTTATCCTGAAATATTAAGAGAGGCAGGTTATTATTGTACCAATAACAGTAAAAAGGATTATAATTCCCAATTTATCAATGACCCCGATCTGTGGGATGAATCCAGCAACAAAGCACATTATAAAAACAGGGATGCCGCTCAACCCTTTTTTGCAGTTTTCAATCTTACGGTTACCCATGAAAGCCAGCTTAGCGAGGAAAGGATCCGATGCTATGTAGAAGATGGTTTGATTCCTGAACAACCCCGGATTGATCCGGCGGATATCCTACTGCCCCCTTACCATCCCGATCTACCTGAAATCAGGGAAGATTGGGCGAGGTTTCACGACCTGATCACATTGATGGATTCCAGGGTTGGTGGTTTATTGCAGGAATTGGAAGAGGCGGGACTTTCTGAAAACACCATTATTTTTTTCTATTCAGACCATGGAGGGCAGTTATCCAGATCCAAGCGTTACATTTATAATGGCGGAACGCAGGTTCCTTTTCTAGTACATTTACCAAAAAAATGGCAGTATTTATCTTCGCTACCAGCGGGAGACGTTGAGGAAGATTTGGTTAGTTTTGTGGATTTGGCCCCCACTTTACTTTCCATTACCGGTTGTGACATTCCTGATATCATGCAGGGAAGGTCTTTTTTAGGAGAGAAACCTGGAAAATCACCAGATTTTGTTCATTTTTATAGAGATAGGATGGGAGCGCGCTATGATTTTTCCAGGGCAGTTACCGATGGAAAGTATTATTATATCCGAAATTTCATGCCACACAGACCCAGGGGCCGGGATTCAAGATACGGATACCAGGTGCAGGCCAATTGGCGTGCCTATGAAACGGCTTATGAAGCAGGGAATACCAATGAAATTCAGTCTCAATTTTACGAGCCAAAACCTGCTGAACAGTTCTTCGATACGGAAAATGATCCCTGGTATGTAAAGAACCTCGTCCAGGATGAGACATTGGAAAAACGGATGAAAAGCTTATCCAAGGAACTGTCCCGTTGGATGGTGGAGACCAGGGATATTGGATTGATCCCTGAACCCATGTTTCATCAACTTATTGGAAAGGATCAACAGTACGAGACACTGTATGAATTTGCCCAAAGTAAAGATTATCCTATCGAGAGAATACTAAAAGCGGCGGAAGTGGTCAGTTCCGGAGGGTCGGGAAAAGTATCCCATTCCATGGTTTACCTGGAGGATAAAAACCCCATCATCCGATTTTGGGGGGCTTATGGGATTTTTCTAAGCAAAGATCAAGGTATTGCCCTGCAAAACAGGTTGAAGAAAATGATCCGGGAAGATGGGTTTGCTGCTAATAGAATCATGGCTGCCCAGGCACTTGCCCTATGCGGAGATGCGGATACCGCCTTTGAAGCCATCATGAAGGAAGCACTTGCAACTCCCCATGGCTATGTATTGCTGCAAGCCCTCAATGCCTTTCAATACAGCCATACGGATGACAGGCTCAGTATGGAAGATTGGCAAAACTTTAAAGAAAAGGAATTTGTAGCCAATGATCCCGGAGCTGGATTAGGCTATCCCCAGCGCATCATCGATGATGCCATTGCCCTATTTCCTGAGCGGCGAAAGGTGGATTGATGGTGGCAAATAAGACCTGAATTCACTATATTTATTCCATGAATGCCAAAAAGGACGATACCGTCAAAGAACCGGATCTGGATTACACCAACCATTCCTATGCCGACTACCTGAACTGGCAAATGGAGGAAGTGGTCGAACTGATTAGGGGCAAAATCTATAAAAAGGCGGCCACTGCCCCAAAACGTAACCATCAGCATATTTCAATTAAGTTAGCTGCTAAGCTCTATAACTTCCTCGACGGCAAACCCTGTCAAGTTTACGATGCCCCCTTCGATGTGCGTTTTCCAAAGGCCTCAAAAGAGGATGAAAAGATTCATGATGTGGTACAGCCGGACATCTGTGTGATTTGCGATCCGGAAAAACTGGATGAGCGGGGCTGCATCGGGGCCCCCGACCTGATTGTAGAGATTCTTTCCCCCAGCAATAGCAAAACCGAGTTGAAGCATAAGTTCGAGCTTTATGAGTCCAACGGAGTCAGGGAATACTGGATCATCCATTCCGAAACGCAGGATTTGCTCATCTATAGCCTTATCGATGGAAAATATGTCCCTTCAATTTTGTTTACTTCAGGGCATGTGGTGGAATCCAAGGTGATCAAGGGGTTTGAACTGGATTTGGAGGAGTTTTTTGGGGATATTGAGTAGTGTTTTAACCTCCCGGTAGAAATGTATTCGTCTGCGGGTTATCAAAAAAAGGGAACGAATCCAAATGTATAACCCTGTCTCAGAACCTACATTTACTGTTGGCCGTGATGAATTACTACCCATCCCTCAATCAGAAATCGATGCGAATACGGAAGTTGAACTCACTCAGAATCCTAATTATTTTTAACAGGTCTTTAAAGTTCTTATACCCTATTATCGGTTGAGTAAAAAAAGCATCCGGATACTTCCGGGTGCTTTTTTCATTTACTGGTCTGTTGGTAAGGTTTGGGCGAACTATTTTTTGATTTGAAAGGGACTGAAGCCTTCTCTAAAGAACCAAAAAGTATGATTTCCGGACAATAAAATAAAGTATTTTGACTGAAGTTAATCAGATTCGTTACGAATAAATAGTTTTTGTCTTGATACCATTGCAAAAATCGGCTCAAAAAATACTAAATTGGATTTTAAATTAGCTATTGAAGTTATACCTAAATCAATATAATATAATGAATACAACAAGAAGAACATTTTTAAAATCAGCTTCAACAGCTGGTTTAGGAGCATTTTTTATTCCTAATTTTATTGAACGTCCACCAAGTACAAAATTGCGTTTTGCAATGATTGGTGTAGGAGCCAGAGGTCGTGCCAGTTGGAGCCAGGTTGCCGTAGAGGATATTGTGGCCATGTGCGATGTTGACGACAGAATGACCGAAAATGCATACAAAACGGTACCTAATGCTAAAAAGTACAAAGATTTCAGGGTGATGTTCGACGAAATGGCCAACGAAATTGATGCCGTTATGATAGCTACGCCTGACCATACCCATTTCCCAGCGGCAATGGCTGCCATGCAACTTGGGAAACATGTATTAGTTGAAAAACCGCTAGTGCATAATATTTGGCAATGCCGGACCATGAAAAAAGCAGCGAAGCATTATGGTATCGTATCGCAAATGGCAAATCAGGGACATACAACCCATGGAATTAGATTGGTAAAAGAATGGTATGATGCAGGTGTTCTTGGGGATGTAAAAGAAGTAATTAGATGGGGAGGCCCGACAACATTTAGTCCGGATGGATATTTCTCGAAGCCTGAAGATTTTCCATTTCCTGTACATGAAGTACCTAAGGGTTTAGATTGGGATTTATGGAAAGGTCCCGCAGCTGATCGTCCTTTTAATAATGAATATGCACCTAAATCATGGAGAGCTTTCTACGATTTTGGTAGCGGAGCAATGGCCGACTGGTGTTGTCATAGTTTGGATGCTCCTTTCTGGTCATTGGATCTTGGAATGCCACATACCGTAGATGCCGTGGTACCAAACCCTGAAGTTCCTGATCACAGTATGATTGCACAGGAATCAACGATAACCTGGCAATTTGGAGCTCGTGGTAATAAACCACCTGTTACTATGAAATGGATTGAAGGCATGGGCAAACCCGAATTAAAGGAGGAGTATGGGCTCGAAGAAATGCCGGATAATGGGATGATTATGATTGGTTCTAAGAAGACGCTTTACCATGGTGGTCGTCCAAACAATCCTCGATTACTTGTTCCTGAAGAAGAATGGATAGATTTCCAAAAAAATAAACCAGCAGAAACAATTCCAAGAGTGGAAGAAGAAAAACCGGTACAAGAATGGGTGGCTGCCATTAAAAATGACACCTTACCAGGTTCAAACTTCGATTATGGTGCAGACTTAACAGAAATGGGACTTGTAGGTGTACTCGCTCAACGTTTTGGCGGAACTATTAATTACGACGAAAAAAACATGAAGGCCATTGGTCGTCCAGAGTTAGATGCATACATTAAGGAACCTGTTCGTGAAGGATGGTCTTACGGAGAAGACCTTTGGTAGAATAGACCTCGGTATATTGAAAAATATTGGTGAAAGGTTTGAAATGAAATAAATAACAATTCCCTTATCATCACAACGGTCCCTATAGGCCTGCTTCCGCTACCACCCCAGAACACTTATTGAAGTGTATGGATGGTGCAGGGGTTAGGCACGCTGTCGTTGTCCATCCGGAACCGTACCAGGACGGCACGGAAGAACCCAAAAAGCCATCCGATTGGGAACTTTACAACATTGCGGATGATCCGATGGAGGAAAATAACCTGACCGAAGATCACCCGGAAACACGTTCAAATTTGCATAAAATGTTTTTAACGCAGCGGTCAAAAGATAAAAAAGGTAGTTAAAGAAGATTTTACAAAAGACATGCAAAAAATGGAGGATGACCCGAAAACGATGTAATCCTGAAAATAGATGTTTATATAATAATTAGCTTTACATAAGCGCAATTATAATTTTTGAGCCGTTATTTAGAACGATATAAAAGAATTTATTTCCAGAACTGGTAGCAAAGTCAGGAAATTCTGAACTACTGGAATTGTCCTCATTTTGGATCCGGTGGAATGCAGTTTTTTACCTGCAAAAAGGGAGTATATTTTACCTTACAATCAGTATATTTAAACCATGAATAACAAAAAACCTGATGCAGTTCATGAACCGGATTTGGAATATACCAACCACTCCTACGCCGACTACCTGACCTGGCAGATGAGGGAAGTGGTGGAACTGATTAGGGGGAAGGTCTTTAAAAAAGCGGCCGCTGCTCCGGGAAGGATTCACCAAAAAATTTCGGGAGCGCTTTTTCTTAGGTTGGGTAATTTTCTGAGAGGTGAAAAATGTCAGATTTATTCCGCACCCTTTGATGTCCGGTTTCCTGAAAAATCCAAAGCTGATACGCGCATTCACAATGTAGTACAACCGGACATCTGTGTGATTTGCGATCCGGAAAAACTGGATGAGCGGGGCTGCATCGGGGTGCCCGACCTGATTGTAGAGATTCTATCTCCTGGTAATAGTATAGTCGAACTGAAATATAAATTTAATCTCTACGAGTCCAACGGTGTCCGGGAATATTGGATCATCCACCCCGAGACGCAGGATTTGCTTATCTACAGCCTTGTCGACGGAAAATACATCCCCTCACGGCTTTTTACTTCAGGTGATGTGGTGAAGTCAATGGTCCTCGACGGCTTTACACTGGATTTGGAGGAGTTTTTTGGGGATATGGAGTAGTGATGTAAACATTGCTTTATCCTACTAGGGAGTGTATTCGTTTGCTGACCGTTTCTTAATATACAGACAACCTGTTTGGTTTTGTTCCGTATATTTGTATATATTAAAACGTATATACAAAATCCTCAAAATCGATTATGGAGAAGACAGCCAAAGTATTTAAAAGTGGAAATAGTCAGGCACTCAGATTGCCAAAGGAATTCAATACGGATGAAAAGCAATTCTTTATCCGCAGGATAGGTTCTTCGCTACTTCTCAGCCCTAAGGCCAGCTCATGGGACATGGTAGCGCAGAGTCTCACAGCATTTTCGGATGATTATTTGGAGGAAGGACGAAATCAGCCTCCCCTCCAGCAAAGAGAAACGCTTTGATGTATTTATTGGACACGAATATTTGTATATATCTTATTAAGAAGCGTCCTGAAATCGTTCTTAAAAAGTTCAGGTCCTATCCCATTTCAATGTTTAGGGTTTCTGCGGTCACCATCGCTGAACTGTATTACGGGGTGTCAAAAAGTGAACGGAAGAAAATGAATGCGGATGCGTTGATTCAATTTCTTGCTCCATTTGAATTTGTTTCATTTACGGATGCTGATGCCATCGCATATGGAGAAATTCGTGCGAAACTGGAAAGAAAAGGGCAAGTCATCGGACCCTATGATCTTCAGATTGCCGCGCAGGCAATATCCAGAAAGATGACCCTCGTTACAAACAATAGTAGGGAATTTCAGAGAGTACCTGGTTTGGCCTGTGAAAATTGGGTTAGGTCAGGTTAACCTGTTTTTGACAAGCCACCTGGGCCAAGGGTGGCTGTTACTTGTCAGCCCTTTGCAGGGTTCAAAAAAGGTCAGATAATTTTTATAGGTTGGGGACAGAAAGGTATTTATATCCACTGCTACAATTCCTGAAAATTTTGCAAAAACTAACCATTCGGTCTTTTGAGTATAGATATAAGAGGGGGCAACCATAAAAAGAAAATTCATTTTAATTAAATCTCCTATATCGTTATATTTAAGCATGGATGGCAAAAAAAACGATACCGCTAACGAACCGGATTTGGAATACACCAATTATTCCTACGCCGACTACCTGACCTGGCAGATGGAGGAAGTGGTAGAATTAATCAGAGGGAAAATTTTTAAAAAAGCAGCGGCTGCGCCGAGACGTATCCATCAGCGTATTTCGGCTAAACTTTTAGCGAGGCTATATGTTTTTTTAGAGGACAAGCCCTGTCAAGTTTACGACGCCCCCTTCGATGTGCGTTTTCCAAAGGCATCCAAAGCAGATCATAAAATCCACGATGTGGTACAGCCGGACATCTGCGTGATTTGCGATACCGAAAAACTCGATGAGCGGGGCTGTATTGGAGCTCCGGACCTGATTGTAGAGATTCTTTCCCCCAGCAATAGCAAAACCGAGTTGAAGCATAAGTTCGAGCTTTATGAGTCCAACGGGGTTCGGGAATACTGGATCATCCATTCCGAAACGCAGGATTTGCTTATCTATAGCCTTATTGATGGAAAATATGTCCCTTCAATTTTGTTTACTTCAGGAGATGTGGTGGAATCCAAGGTGATCAAGGGGTTTAAACTGGATTTGGAGGATTTTTTTGGCG
>JAWLFL010000016.1:0-4221 GCA_041685605.1 Cyclobacterium sp.
GACCCGGTATTGTATATTGAAGACCCGAAAGGCATGTCCAGAACCATGAAAAGAAAATTGTTGGACGCCATCAACGCTATCAATCAGGAGGATTTCCAAAACTATGCGGACCCGGAAATTTTAGCCCGTATCAACCAATACGAGATGGCTTTCCGCATGCAGATTGAGGTACCGGAAGTCATGAACATAAACGAAGAGCCTGAGTACATTCACCAGCTTTACGGTACCCAACCTGGAGAAGAATCCTTTGCCAACAATTGCCTGCTGGCCAGAAAAATGGTAGAAAAAGGCGTGCGTTTTGTCCAATTATACGACTGGGGCTGGGATGCGCATGGTACCGGCGAGAGCACTGCCATTGACCTGGGCATGAAAGATAAATGCACGGAAATTGACCGACCCATCACCGCGCTGCTGACCGACCTCAAGCAAAGAGGCCTGCTGGATCAAACCCTGGTAGTATGGGGAGGTGAATTTGGCCGCACTCCTATGCAGGAAAACCGGGAGGGGAAAACTCAAAGTTACAAGGGCCGGGATCATCACGTAGATGCCTTCACCATGTGGATGGCCGGGGGAGGTATTAAAAGAGGAGCCTCCCATGGACTGACAGACGAAATTGGCTTTTCCGGGATAGAAAACAAGGTGTCCGTACATGACGTACACGCCACCATCCTCCACTTGCTGGGATTTGACCACGAACAATTTACCTTTGACTTTCAGGGCAGGCCATTCCGCCTAACGGATGTGGAAGGACATGTGATTCGGGAAATTTTATCCTGAATAAATCCAAAACCGCCCGTCTTAACAGAACAACTTTAGAAAACATCCAATGGACCGAAGAAAATTTATTCAGCAAAGCAGTTTACTTTCCCTGGGATTAGCCAGCGCCCCTTACCTAACGCATGCAACAGCGAATATACAGGAACGAAAATTCCGTGTGAGCTTGAATCCCTACGCCATCGGAGTATCCATTGATCAGGAGGAGATGATTGACAAGGCAGTTGCTTATAATTTTGAAGCCATCTTACCCGTTCCGGCTCAGTTGATGGAAATGTCTCCGGGAAAGTTTGACGAGTTTCTGGCCAAAAAAGAAGCCCACAACCTGACCTGGGATGCCGCAGGACTGCCGGTGGATTTCCGAAAGGACGAGGCTACCTACGAATCAGGAATTAAAGAATTACCCAAAATCGCTGTCCGGTTGCGCGAGGCGGGAGTCAGTCGGGTAAGTACCTGGATCATGCCCAGCCACGATGAACTACCCTACCTGGAAAATCTGAAGCAACACAGCCAGCGGCTCGGTTTGGCCGCCCAAATTTTGGGAGAAGAAGGACTGAAACTCGGCTTCGAATACGTGGGTACGAAAAAACTGAAAATCATTAACCGCTACCCCTTTGTGGGAACGCTGAAAGAAGTTCAGGATCTCATAGCCGATATTGGCCTACCAAATGTAGGTGTGCAGCTGGACAGTTTCCATTGGTACACTTCCAGTGAAAGCGTAGCCGATCTGAAAAAACTGACCAACGAGCAAATTGTGACATGCGATCTCAACGATGCCACTGCTGGACGAACTATTCCTGAACAGATCGATGGTGAACGGCAGCTACCAGGAGATAGTGGCTTGATAGATCTAAAGGGATTTATGCAGGCCCTGGTAACTATTGGATACGATGGACCGGTCAGGGCGGAACCGTTCAATGCGAAATTAAATGCAATGGAAAATGAGCAAGCCCTGGCCGCCACCTCCAAAGCCATGTGGAGAACAGTGAACCTGGTTTAGAACAGGGAAAACTTCAGTTTATCGGTTAGCAGTTCCAACGCCTTGATCGCTTTTACGGAGTTTCCTTTCTCGTTTAATTCAGGAGACCAGACGGCGATACTGAATTTTCCGGGCATGACTGCCGCTATTCCGCCCCCCACGCCACTTTTACCGGGTAATCCCACGCGAAAAGCAAATTCACCGGATTCGTCGTAAAATCCGCAGGTAAGCATGAGTGCATTGACCCGCCGGGATTGACTTTCACTTAAGATTTCCCGTTTGGCAAAAATAGAATACCCGTCGTTTGCCAGGTAGGAAAAGGCTTTTGCCAGTTCCTCGCAGCACATTTCTATGGAACATTGGGATACATAGGTCCGGATCACTTCCTGGATGTCGTTCTCAAAATTTTTATAGGCCTTTAGAAAATAAGCCATGGCGGTGTTTCGCTCCGCATGCAGTAGTTCCGATTGCATTACCTCCTCATTTATGCGGACGCAATGCTGTCCCGCCAACTCATCTATAAATTCCCGTATACTCTGAATCGGCTTTTCAAATTTACTCGTCAGGGCATCAGTGATCACCAAAGCCCCTGCGTTCAAAAAGGGATTTCGGGGGATGCCTTGTTCATATTCCAATTGCGCAATGGAATTAAACGGATTTCCACTCGGCTCCACATTCACCCGCGACCAGAGTTTACTTCGAAATACATGAAAAACCATGGTCAGGGTAAATACTTTGGAAATGCTTTGAATGGAAAAGGGCTCTTGATAGTCCCCTACCGCATAGACCTTCCCTTCCAGATCTACCAAAGCAATAGCAAACCGGTCTCCGGATACTTTTGCCAATTCGGGAATGTAATTGGCAACGTTCCCCTTTAGGCCCAGTTGATTTACTTCCTGATATACTTCTGAAATTAATTCCTGATAATCCATGATGGCTTCGTTAGATCCCGGGCAGGTCCCGATTATCAAAAGTAACGCTATTTTTTTGAGGGACCTCCTTTTACAACTGGACAAAAAAAAACAGCTGACTGAATTAACAGCCAACTGTCTATTTTACCGAATGAAAATCCGGAATAATGGTTAGTGAAAACCAACTGATCCTGGAATCACTTATTCCACGCTTACTTCATCCACATTTTTGAAGTATACCTGTCTATCCGCATCCAGGTCTACCAATACAGCACTTTCGTTTTTAATATAGCCACTAAGGATTTGCTTGGACAACTCATTCAATATAAGCCGCTGCATGGTTCGCTTTAGAGGTCTGGCTCCGTATTGAGGATCAAAGCCCACCTCGCCGAGATAGTCTAACACCTCTGGTGTAGCTTCCAGCTCTATACCGGATTCAGCCAGTCGTTGCTGTACTTCCCTCCATTGGATATCCACAATTTTCCGTAAGATTTCCCTATTAAGGGGTTCGAACATGATGGTTTCATCAATACGATTGAGAAACTCCGGGCGCACTGATTTTTTTAACAAGTTAAAGACCTCTTCTTTGGTTTCTTCCATCACCTGCTCTTTGTTCCATTCATCCATGCTTTCAAAACGCTCCTGAATCAGCGTAGAGCCAATATTGGTGGTCATGATAATGATGGTGTTTTTAAAGTTGGCCACCCTTCCTTTATTATCGGTTAACCTGCCATCATCCAGAACCTGAAGCAGGATATTGAATACATCAGGATGGGCTTTTTCGATCTCATCCAGCAGTACCACGGAATAAGGTTTTCTTCTCACGGCTTCTGTCAATTGGCCTCCTTCGTCATACCCCACGTAACCCGGAGGCGCTCCCACCAGACGGCTGACTGCATGACGTTCCTGATATTCTGACATATCTATTCTAACCATGGCATTCTCATCGCTAAACAGGTACTCGGCCAGGGCTTTTGCCAACTCGGTTTTTCCAACACCGGTAGTACCCAGGAAAATGAAGGACCCTATGGGGCGCTTGGGATCTTGTAAACCCGCACGACTCCTTCGGACCGCATCCGAAAGGGCCACAATTGCCTCCCGCTGTCCAGCTACCCGCTTACCTAACTCCTCTTCCAAATGAAGGAGTTTTTCCATCTCACTTTGGATCATTTTAGAAAGGGGAATTCCCGTCCACTTACTGACTACGGCTGCGATGTCTTCATGATCTACTTCTTCCTTCAACAAAGGGGAGCCTTCCTGCATCTCTTTAAGCTGCTGTTGGAAAGATTCCAGTTTCTTCTCGCTTTCTCCTATTTTTCCATACCGGATTTCCGCTACTTTACCGAAGTCCCCAGCTCTTTCCGCTTGCTCCGCTTCCAGCTTAAACTTATCGATACTTTCCTTTTCTCGTTGTATCCCCTGGATGACAGCCTTTTCACTTTCCCACTTGGCTTTGATTTCTTGTCTTTTTTCGGTGAGTTCGGCCAGCTCTTTACTTAGCACGGCTTCTTTCTCCTTGTTTTTCTCCCTTCGGATAGCCTCCCGCTCAATTTCCAA
>JAWLFL010000016.1:4321-38283 GCA_041685605.1 Cyclobacterium sp.
TTTTTGGAGTATCGTTCCAAAGACCTGTACTTTGATTCCGCGTTTTGATCTGTCACTTTATTTCCTTTTCTAAGTTCTTTGATGGCTTCGATTAGCTTTTTTTCATTCAATCCCTGATCCTCCAGCAACTGGGCGGTAGCATCCGAACCGGCCAAAACACCCAATACAAGGTGCTCTACAGCCACATACTCATCCCCAAAAGTTTTCAGGTACCCCTTCGCCTTTTCCAGCACCTGATTGGTGGCATTGGAAAGATAAGGTTGTTGCCCACTTACTTTTGGGAGTTGACGGATGGTTTCCTCCAGCTTTTGAACAATCAGACCGCTGTTGACTCCCAACTTTTTAAATAAAAAGTCGGTAACATTACTATCCTTCTGGATGATTCCCTTGAGCAGGTGCGCCGGTTCTATAAACTGCTGCTGCTCGGCGGTGCATAGCTCAAGTGCCTTTTGTATGGCTTCCTGAGACTTAATGGTAAATTGCTTAAAATCCATAATGGTCCGGGTTATGTTGTTTCGCTGTCATTTTTTCTCTTACTACACCGATCAAATATGTAACCAAACCGGATCTGCTGTAAAATCCTGAAAAAATGTCCGATTTCGAACATAAAAAGTAAGATTTACAGACTTTTTGGCAGTATATTAGGTCGCAGTTGCTGGAAAATCAGCAAAAGCGAAATACAGTATTCTTCCATTTTTCTATCTTTGTCCCATGAAAAAAGGCATGCTAGATTCCATGAAAAAAGGTTTACTTATTTGGTTACTGTTTTGCTGCTTCTCCTGTGGTAAAAAGGAAGTAGAAAAACCAAATATTCTCGTTATTCTGGTAGACGACCTGGGCTGGGCAGATGTGGGTGCCAATTTCCCGGAAACGTTTTACGAAACCCCAAATCTCGACCGGATGGCAGCCAATGGCCTACGTTTTTCTCAGGCGTATTCGGCGCATCCGGTTTGCAGCCCTACGCGAGCCGCATTGATGACCGGAATACATCCAAACAGACTTAACATCACCGACTGGATCCCGGGCTTCAGCCGGAATAAAGAGGATTGGCCGCTTTCCACGCCGAATATTAGCCATCAGTTGGAATTGGAAGAGACCACCCTTGCCGAAAAATTTAAAGAGTCGGGGTATCATACGTTTTTCGCCGGCAAATGGCATTTAGGGGAAGAGGATACGTATTGGCCCGAACACCAGGGTTTTGACCAGAATATAGGCGGATGGAGCGTGGGAGCACCACAACTGAGGAAGGGAGAGGCCAATGGCTATTACGCGCCTTATGGAAATCCACGGCTAGAAGATGGTCCTGAAGGGGAGTACTTGACGGAAAGGCTTACCGATGAAAGCATCCAATTCCTGCGGCAAAAAGGAACGGATCCCTTTTTTCTTTACCTTTCCTTTTACAACGTCCACACGCCCATTCAGCCAGCCCCTAAAAAGTACGACTATTTTCTTCGCAAAAAAGAAAAATTGACCGCCCCCTCAGGGTTACAAGCCTACCGGCAGGAAGGCGCAGGGCAAACCAAACTCATCCAGGACAACGCCGCCTATGCGTCCATGGTCGCCTCCATGGATGAAAATGTTGGGAGAGTCCTGCAGGCGCTCGAAGAAGAGGGCCTGGATAAAAATACTTGGGTAATTTTGACCAGCGACAACGGCGGGCTTTCCACCTTGTTTAACGAAGGAGCTCCCACGGCAAATGGACCCTTACGCGCTGGCAAAGGCTGGTGCTATGAAGGGGGCATCCGGGTGCCCCTGATCGTTCAGGGTCCCGGGCTTTCGGATAAAGGGAGGGTATCCGAAACTCCTGTGGTCAGCATGGATCTATTTCCTACCCTGCTTAGCCTCGCCCAAATCCCGCATCAAGCCAACGATGGCAAAGACTTGTCAGGACTGATCCGCAACGACGATACCATTGAGCGTGAATCATTGGTTTGGCATTATCCGCATTACCATGGAAGTGCCTGGAAACCTGGCTCCGCCCTACGGGAAGGCCGGTGGAAATTAATTCACTTTTATGAAACGGGAATCAGCGAACTCTACAACCTGGAAGAAGACCCGGGTGAAATGGAAAATCTGGCCAAGGTGTATCCCGATAAAACGGAAGCCCTGCGCAAAAGCCTGATGCGCAAATTAAAGGAATCCAATGCCAGGTTTCCCGAATCCAGGCCCTGACGGAGGTCCATTTTCAGGTGGAAGGGGTTGGAATCTGAACCAATCTGTAAGTGTTTTATGTTTTTAAAAGTCCTGAAAGAAAAGAAACCATGCAACAAGTCAACAAACAAGATATTCGTAAATTAAGTCTTCAGGAGTTAGAGCAGTATTTTGAATCGGTGGGAGAAAAGCGGTTCCGGGCCAGGCAGGTCTACGAATGGCTATGGAGCAAATCTCTCAAAAACTTTGATGACATGACGAACTTATCAAAGGCCACCAGAGAGCATTTAAAAGACCACTTTGACATCAACCACATACTAGTCGACCAATTCCAACGAAGCAATGACGGGACGATCAAGAACGCTGTTAAATTATTTGATGATCAAATCGTGGAATCGGTCCTGATACCAACCTCAAAAAGAATCACTGCCTGTGTGTCCTCGCAGGTAGGGTGCAGCCTGGATTGCAATTTTTGCGCGACCGCCAGGCTAAAACGAATGCGTAACCTGAATCCGGATGAGATTTACGATCAGGTGGTCGCCATCCAAGAAGAAGCCCGTCTCTATTTTGACCGGCCTTTAACCAATATTGTCTTTATGGGGATGGGAGAGCCATTGCTCAATTATCAGAATGTGCTGGCAGCAATCGAGCGAATCTGTTCGCCTACAGGCTTGGGGATTTCGCCAAGGCGCATTACCCTGTCTACGGTGGGGATTGCGAAAATGATCCGAAAACTAGCCGACGACGGTGTGCGATTTAATCTGGCCCTTTCCCTGCACTCGGCTATTAATGAAACCCGAACCCGGCTGATGCCTATCAACCAGACCAACACCGTAGAAGAGCTAGCAGACGCATTGAAATACTGGTATTCCATCACCAAACGAAAGGTTACCTATGAATACGTCATTTGGGACGGCATCAATGATGACGAACGCCACGCCAGGGCCCTTGCCAAATTTTGCAAGCACATCCCCTCAAAAGTGAATATCATTCAATACAATCCAATCGACGAAGGGGAATATCGGCAAGCGTCTCCAGAAAAAGTTTCTCTTTACCTGCGGATTCTGGAAGATTCCGGGATCGTGGCCAAGGTACGAAAATCCCGGGGACAAGATATTGATGCGGCCTGCGGGCAATTGGCCAACAAAATTGATTGGTAATTAGCTACTTACTTTTCTGGCAGATGTTATGGATATGAATTCCTTTTTTTTAACTTTGAAATACGTATTAAAGTACAGAAATGACTCTTCAAACCATTATAGAGAAATCCCTCCTCGTATTAAATGACCGTGGATACCATGACACGGATATAGACCGGATTTTGGAAAGTCTCCAGGTCAGGCCCTCAGATTTCTACCGGGACATACGGGACTTTGATGATTTGATCGTACGCATTTTTTATCGTTTGTGTAACGAATCGGATGCGGCATCGGCTGAAATTGACCTTTCTAGCCCTTCCCTTGAGATCTTATATTCCAGCATTATCAGCTCTTACCGGATACAGGTGAAATACCATTTTTTATTCGCAGACCTGGGAAGTATCATTCAGCGGCATGAAAGGGTAAAAGACCGTTATTTTGAATTGATTTCACTCCGAAAAGCGCAACTGATCCAACTCTTTCAAAAATTGAACGAAGAGCATATTTTTGAAAAAGAAAATTTTACCGGAAGTTATGAAAACCTGGCCAATCAAATGACCATGCTTTCCGATTATTGGCCCAGCCATAATCAAATAATTTTTGGTAAGGAAACCTTCCACTACCAGTATTATAGCAAGCTGGTCTTTTCCATGGTATTGCCCTTTCTGACCGACAGTGGATTGGAACTGTACAAAAAAATCTTAGGTTACGATAAAAATCCTAAATAGACTTCTTTGATACTGAAGTCCAATGGTTTCTTCCAGGAACTGGCTCCAAATTTGGTTCATAATAGATTTTAACGGAAAAATAATATGCGGTTGCTCCACCGCTATTTCCTCTACTAAAAGGGGGCAAAATGTTTCATAAAAAAAACAATTGACTTGGCTAATTAAAAACGCATCGAAGAAGGATTTTAATTTCTTAGAAAATTACACCACCCTCGTCTCAGAATACAGGTCATAAGCCGCTACCAGAAGCCGGTGGTCGGGTGCCTGGCCAAGGCGGGGAAATTGTTGGAGCTCATCCCTGTCATTGGTATAAACTGGAAGGTAAGCAGTGTCCAGTTCATCCCAAATGATCAACAAATAAGAATGAGGTATTATTGTTGACCTTCCATTTTCAAGCCATTCGCCGAAAAGCGATTCATCCAAAGGTTGGGGATAATTAGGACCTTCAAACATTTATCCGAAATTTAGTCATGAATTTCAAAGATAGTCGGAGCGTGGCAGTATCCGAATGGTAATTGAGCTACCGTTTAGACATCCTTATTGCTAAAATCAAATAACTTACGTTTTTCCTCTTTACTCAGGTTATCGTATCCCTTTTCCGCTATTTTATCGAGGATACGATCGATTTCTTCCTGTGTACTTTTCCCTCCTCCTGTATTTGAAACGGTGGTGCTGCTACTGCTTTTCTTTTTGGCGGATTCCGGCCCCCTTCGGTAGGTTACTTTTACCTTTGATTTCTGGGAAAAGAGGTTTTCAAAAAACAACCCTACGCTTTGAACAGGCTTCCCCAAATCGATCCCTTTCTGGAGTTGTAAAATATAGAAGTAACCCAGTGCTGCGCCACCCAAATGGGCCAGTTCGCCGCCTGCATTGGAGCCTGCGGAATTAGCAAAAGCTATTAACACATAGAAAATCGCGATGTATTTAATTTTTACCGGTCCGATCAGGATGAGTTGGAACTGGGTATCGGGCCTAAGCGTAGCAGCAGCCACGACGATGGCATATACTCCTGCACTGGCACCCAGCATCAGCGAACCGTCGACCTTGTCACTAAAATACGGGGCAATATTGTAGAGTACCACGTATAACAGACCACCTGCGATACCTCCGAGTATGTAAAGATTGACCAATTTTCGATTTCCCAGGTATTCCTGAACCAACAATCCAAACCAGTATAGAAAGAGCAGGTTAAAAATGATATGGAAGAAACCCTCGTGCAAAAACATGTAGCTTAGCAAGGTCCAGGGTTGGGTCAGCAGCCTGGGCAAGGAAGCCGGCATCATGAAGTAAGAAACAATCGAGCGGTACAGGTCCTCGGCCCCTCCGATGGTAAGAAATACCCTCATGACCATCAAGACCAGAAAAGCGAGCAAGTTTATGGCTATGATTTTATACAGACCATTGTCTTTATGATCAAAGGCATGCCTTATATGATACCAAAATCCTCCGTACATGATGTATTAATAGAAATTTCTCCTGTCCTTCTTCCAATAGGTGACCAATACCGCACCAATGACCAAGCCCGATAGGTGCGCAAAATGCGCCACGTTATCCATCGGATTCGATACAAATATATTATAAACCGTGTATAGTCCATAGAACAAAACAAGGTATTTTGCTTTGACGGGCATGGGCGGGAACAGCAAGAACAGCTGCGTATTGGGAAAAAGCATGCCGAAGGCAATAAGAATTCCGAACAAGGCTCCCGAAGCTCCCACCATGGGAATATTCACCTGCCGGTCCCGAATATCCAGCATGGTTCGCTTGGCCGCGGAAACCAGTTCAGTATTTTCCGGATCTCGGCTGTATTTGTCAATAAAGTCATAAATGGCCGGATTGAACAGATGCCGGTTATCTGAAACAAAGCGATTGAATGTTTCCGGATCCGGATTGTTGGTAAAGGCTTCTATCCGGTCGTTCAGGTTTCCCATTTTATACGCGTTGTATCCGGAATACAATACCCCGGAACCGATGCCACACACCATCCAAAGGATCAGTATCTTTTTCGGCCCCAGAAACTGCTCCAGCAGCGGGCCAAAAATAAAGAGACCGAACATATTGCCTAGCAGGTGCCAGAAGTCGGCATGCATAAACATGTAGGTCACAAACTGAAAAGGCATAAAAAACCTACTTTCCACATAATAGAGCGCAAAAAGGTTTTTTAACTGAGGGATAAAAAAAGAAGCAATTACATGCATCCCCACGGTGATTAACAGTAAATTTTTCACAATGGGGGTAAGGGATCTGAACATAGGATTCCGTTTTACTTTATCAATAGAAAAATTGCTCTATCTTGTTTACATCTAATTTAACAAAGGTCTTTATGCCCTCCGGACTGTAATTTGGATTTTGGCAGGCAAACAATTGTCCGGCCAGGTTTTCCATTTCCTGGGTTTTTAACATATCCCCCTTTTTAATAGCCGTTTTCTTGGCCAACGACCTTGCCAGATTTTCTTTTTTGCTGAGGGAAAGTTCATTTTTAAAATGTTTGAATTGCTCGAGCAATTCTTCAAACAGTACTTTTTCACTGGATATCGAAATGTCCGCCGGAACCCCGTTGATCAATAGCGAGTGCTGTCCAAAAAACGTCAACTGAAACCCTAAATCATTCAGCTCTTCTTTTAAGTCCATTACTAGCGCAAAATCGGCTGGACTCAAGTTAATGGTTTGTGGGAAAAGACATTGCTGGGAAGCTCCACCGGACTGCTCCAACTGCCGGAAGTAGCGCTCGTACAAGATGCGCTGATGAGCTGCCTGTTGGTCAAAGATAAGTAATCCGGAGGAAGTCTGCGCTATAATGTACGCTTGTTCTACCTGAAAGGTCTTCCCGGATCCCATGGATACCTCCGGGGAGGCCGATTGGGAACCTTCCTTTTCATTGGCTTTACTGGAAAAGGTCACCAATTGCCCCTCCTCAGGATCGCCCCTATCCGGATCAAATTGCAGGGCCCGGTCTTCCGGATTCTGCCGGAATAGCTGCTCCCAACCTTTGGTGCTTTTATTTTGCAGGGCAGGCCCTCGGTAAGTTCGGTAGTCGTTTTCGGCTCCTATTTCCTGCCGCTTTGCGCCATCAGTACTCCAGTTGTTAGCTAAATTCACATCCATGCTAAAATCGATCATGGGAACTACATGGTGTGCTCCCAGGGCTTGCTTGACTGCAGACCGGACCACTCCGTAAATGGTCCGTTCATCGTCAAACTTAATTTCGGTCTTCGTCGGATGAACGTTAATGTCAATGTGTTTGGGATCAATTGTCAGAAACAACACGTAAAACGGGTGTTGATCGGAGCTGATCAGGGCCTCAAATGCGTTTTGCACCGCATGGGCCAGGTAATTGCTTTTAATAAAGCGATTGTTGACAAAAAAGTATTGTTCTCCCCGGGTCTTTTTGGCCTGTTCCGGTTTCCCGATATACCCTTTGATGGAAATATGAGGTGATTCTTCCTGGCAGGCAATGAGTTGATTCCGGTATTGCTTTCCAAATACCCCAAGAATTCGCTTGCTGAGCTTTCCTTCGCTTAAGTTAAAGAGTTCCAGGTCATTTTGAAAGAATGAAAAGGCTACCTCCGGATAGGCCAGTGCCACGCGCTGAAATTCCTCCACCAAATGCCGGGTTTCAACTGCATGAGATTTTAAGAAATTTCTTCTGGCGGGCACGTTAAAAAACAAATTCTTGACGGAAATGGAAGAACCTTCCCGAAACACGACCGGCTCTTGTTTTTTCACCATCGAACCTTCAATGACGATGCAGGTTCCCAATTCATCCTCTGCCCGTTTGGTCTTCATCTCTACTTGTGCCACCGCAGCGATAGATGCCATGGCCTCTCCCCGGAACCCATGGGTCCGGATGGCAAACAGATCGTCTGATTTCCGGATTTTTGAAGTGGCATGCCGTTCAAAACACATGCGCGCGTCGGTGATAGACATCCCAATTCCGTCATCGACTACTTGAATCAGTGATTTGCCTCCATCCTTGACCACCACGGAAATGTTCCTTGCCTTCGCATCAATGGCATTTTCCAACAACTCTTTCAAGGCTGAAGCCGGTCGTTGCACCACCTCTCCTGCGGCAATTTGGTTGGCAATCGCATCGGGCAACAGCTGAATCAGGTCATTCATTTATTTTTTTTGGGTTTTAATTTGAACAAGCCAATGAGTAAGGCCACTGAGGCTCCCAGGTATAACACGTAATAGAAAAAATCAGGCCCCAAGTACAGGTATCCTACAAAGCCACCCACCAGCAACACAAAAATAATCATGCGCATCATACCGGTACTTTGCATCACCGACGATGGCTGTTTTTTGATTGGGCTCCCGCTGGTGAATGCGCCCCTGATACTGGATCCGTGGGAATAGCCACTATCTGCCTTTAATTTCTCTTCGGATTCAAGGACTCCCCTGGCTTCCAGCTCCCTTTTGATATTTTGCGTTCGTTGATCAATCTCTTCTCTTACGGGATCGTAATGCCTGGGATTTATTTGGAATCTTCTGGGTTGGTTGGTCCGGAATATAGATGGAAATTTCATTGTTGTAACGATTGAATGCCCGGGATCTGCCAGGTTAACTTTTATCGGCTTTTCCTCTTTTCAAGTAGGTCAAACCAAAAGTGGCTGAAACCGAACTTACTTAACTATTGTTTTTTGAATAAAATAAATTCTGCTCATCACTTTTAAGTAGGTAGCTGATCGGAATTTATGTAATTTTGGTTAACTCTTTAGCCTGTTGTCTGCAAAGTTATTCTTATTATTATAATCGATAAAATTTTAACGCCCCCATGTGTCAAAAAGTTTATGCATTGCCTTTTTGTTTCCTTTTGCTGCTAGCTTCCTTTACGGGTAATGGGTTGCAGGCCGCTTCCGATCCTTTCCCGGGAGAAAACAGCCCGAAACAGCAGCATTGGGTTGACAGTATTTTTAATTCCCTGAGTTTTGAAGAACGCCTGGGGCAACTATTTATGGTGGCGGCCTACTCTAATAAAGGATCCGCACATCGGGAAGAAATTTCACGCCTGATTCGCGAGGAAAATTTGGGAGGCTTGATATTTTTTCAGGGAGGTCCTGTCAGGCAGGCGCATCTGACCAACCATTATCAGCAACTGGCTAAAACACCCCTCTTTATTGCCATGGATGCGGAATGGGGCATGGGGATGCGTCTGGACAGCGTATTGCAATTCCCCAAGCAAATGACCCTGGGCGCAGCCAGCGATGATGGACTGGTCTACCAAATGGGCAAGGAAATAGCCAGGCAGTTTAAGGAAATAGGCATGCATATTAATTTTGCCCCGGTAGTGGATGTCAACTCGAATCCGGAGAACCCGGTTATTGGTTACCGGTCGTTTGGAGAACAAAAGAACCTGGT
This sequence comes from Cyclobacterium sp., assembly GCA_041685605.1. Lineage (GTDB taxonomy): Bacteria > Bacteroidota > Bacteroidia > Cytophagales > Cyclobacteriaceae > Cyclobacterium. The sequence goes on from JAWLFL010000016.1 coordinate 13,698, forward strand.
CAGTAGAAAATCCCTGGCCTATATGAAAGGGATGCAAGATAATGGCGTCATGGCCAATGCGAAACATTTTCCAGGACACGGGGACACGAATGCAGACTCTCACTATACCACTCCTGTAATTTACAACAGCAAGGAACGGATAATGGACATTGACTTATATCCCTATCGGGAACTAATCGATGAGGGACTTATGAGCATCATGGTGGCCCATCTGCATATCCCCAGCCTGGGAAGTGAGGCGGACCTGCCTACCACGCTCTCACCAAAGGTAGTCACCGGGTTACTAAAGGAAGAAATGGGATTTCAGGGACTGATTTTCACCGATGCTCTGAATATGAAAGGGGTCAGCAATCTATACAAGCCGGGGCAGGTAGACTTAATGGCCCTCCTGGCTGGAAATGATATCCTGCTTTATGCAGAAGATGTGCCCAAATCCAAAGCCCTAATCCTGAATGCAGTGGAATCCGGTATAATCACCCGGGAGGAAATAGATCTCCGTATACGCAAAATACTCCATGCAAAATACTGGGCCGGATTGCACCAAAAACAAGAGGTCTCTACCCAAAAACTGGTAGAGAGAATCAGTAATTTTGGTACGCAGGCACTGATAGAACAGCTTTATGCTGCTTCCATTACGGTAGTAAACAACCAGGAGCAAGCCATCCCTGTACGGCACCTGGATATGGAAAAAATGGCCTCCCTTACATTGGGTGGAAAGGGGGAAACCTTTAAAAACTACCTGGACAAATATACGGAATTTACCCATTTCACTTTGCGAACAAACAGTAATCGGGACAATTACGCTGCCATGGAGCGCAACCTAAAGGATTTTGACACCATCGTGGTCGGGGTGATGGGCATGAGCAATAATCCTCGGCGGAATTTTGGATTAAATACCGAGGAAATTGAGTTCATTAACCGTTTACAGAATGACCATAAGGTCATCACAGTGGTTTTCGGCAATGCCTATGCGGCCGATAATTTCATGGGACAGGAAAATCTCATTTTAGCCTACGAGGAAAACGATTTCACGGAGAGCCTGGTGCCTCAGGTAATTTTTGGGGGAAGGGCGGGAACCGGAAAACTCCCCATTAGTATATCCCAAACCTGGAGTCAGGGGCATGGCATCGCTACGCCACATCTGGACCGGCTGGCATACAGCACCCCGGAAGCCCAGCAGATGGACAGTCGGGTTTTAATGAAAATTGACGACCTGATGGAGAAGGCCATTTCATCGAAAGCCACCCCGGGCGGCACCGTGCTGGTCGTTAAAAATGGTGCGGTGGTCTTTGAAAAATTCTATGGGCACCTGGAATACGAAAAAAACGTACCCGTCACGGACAAAACCATGTACGACCTGGCTTCCCTTACCAAGGTGTTGGCTACCACACAGGCCATTATGTTCTTAGAAAACCGGGGATTCATTTCGTTGGACGAACCTTTACAAACGTATCTACCGGAGCTTAAGGGAACCAATAAGGCCCCACTACGCATCCGGGACATTTTAACCCATGAAGCCGGATTGGTGCCCTACATTCCTCATTTCACCAATACCCTGGAAGGAACGGAATGGAAGGAAGAATACTACAGCAGTGAACATAAATCCCCGTATACCATTCCGGTAGCCAAGGGCGTTTTTGCCCACCATGCCCTTCCGGACAGTGTATGGAAATGGACGCTAGCCTCAAACCTCCGGTATGTCCGTCCCCGGAATGGAAAATACAGTTACCGGTATTCAGACGTGGGGATGTACCTGCTGCACCGCTTGATCGAAACACGGGTAAACCAACCCATGAATGAGTTTTTGGAACAACATTTCTACCATCCATTGGGCATGTATCGCTTTGGGTATTTACCCCTACAGAAATACAAACCAAAGGAAATCGCTCCTACCGAAGACGATCGCATCTTCAGAAAAACCCTGGTACAGGGATACGTTCATGACCCGGGAGCCGCATTGTATGGCGGAGTGGCCGGTCATGCGGGACTCTTTGGCACGGCAAATGATCTGGCCAAAATAATGCAAATGATGCTTCAGGACGGAAAATATGGTCCGGTAGAACTGCTCAATTCCGAAACGATAGAAAAATTCACCAGTAAGCAATCCTTCCGCAGCCGGCGTGCATTGGGTTGGGACAAACCGGACCCGGAAAAAGACAAAGGCCCCACGGGCAACCTGGCTTCCTTAAGCACCTTTGGCCATACAGGTTTTACCGGTACGGCCGCCTGGGCCGATCCGGAAAATCAGTTGATTTATGTGTTTTTATCCAACCGGGTACACCCTGATGCGGGGAATAATCGACTGCTTCGCGAAAATATTCGTTCAGACATTCAGGACATTATCTATAAATCCATAAAAAGTGAGTTCCTTTTAGCGGGAAAATGAACAAAACAATATAGGTATGGTGTTGAACTTGGATAAAATAGCCTTCACAAAAATCTTTTAGGATGAAAATCGGGATCGTCTGTTACCCCACCTTCGGTGGAAGCGGGGTAGTCGCAACTGAGTTAGGCAAAGCGCTAGCCGCTAAGGGGCACCAGATTCATTTTATCACCTACAGCCAACCCACCAGACTTGATTTTTTCAGCGAAAATCTCTTTTACCACGAGGTGGATATAAAGAGTTACCCGCTTTTTGAACACGCCCCGTACGAACTGGCACTGGCCAGCAAAATGGTAAATGTGGTTAAATATGAGCAATTGGACTTGCTTCACGTTCACTATGCCATCCCTCATGCATCAGCGGCCTATATGGCCAAACAGATATTAAAACGGCAGGGAATCATCATTCCGGTAGTTACCACACTACATGGTACAGACATTACTCTGGTGGGGAAAGATCCCAGCTATGAGCCCGTCGTTACCTTTAGCATCAATGAATCGGATGGCGTAACGGCCGTTTCGGAAGACCTAAAAAAGGATACCTTACTACATTTTGACGTGGATAACCACATTGAGGTTATTCCCAATTTTATCGACCTAGACCGCTTCAAAAAACAAAAGAAAGAACATTTTAAGCGTGCCATATGCCCAAATGATGAAAAACTCATGGTCCATACCTCCAATTTCCGCAAGGTAAAGCGGGTGGACGATGTGATTCGGGTTTTTTTTGAAATTCGAAAGGTCATCCCGAGCAAATTATTACTGGTAGGAGACGGTCCTGAAAGGGATAAAATGGAGAGGCTTTGCCGACAATTGGGTACCTGTGAGGACATTCGTTTTTTAGGCAAACTGGAAGCGGTAGAAGAAGTGCTGTCCGTAGCAGATTTGTTTATCATGCCTTCCGAAAAAGAAAGTTTCGGATTGGCCGCCCTGGAAGCCATGGCCTGTGAAGTTCCCCTATTGACCAGTAATGTTGGCGGAATACCCGAGTTAAACATCAATGCTGAAACGGGTTTTTTATGCGAAGTAGGAAATATCGAAGAGATGACCGAAAAGGCACTGATTATTTTGGATGAAAAAAACCTACCTGTTTTCAAAAAAAATGCCCTTGACAGAGCCAAGAAATTCGATGTATCAGCAGTTTTGCCCTTATATGAGGCATTTTACACAAAAACCATCGAAAACACGCTGCTTGCCCAAAATCAATGAATGAAATCAGGTATGTTTTTTGCTATTTTTGAAACCAGCTATGTCCCTAAATACGTTAAATTGACAAATAATACCAAATGATGGTTTTAATTCCTACATTAGGTATTAAACTTAAAAAACCGAATTGACCAAAAGTTACATATCGAATGAAAAAAATTGGAAGATTGGATCGGCCAGATAATACCGGTTCCGCCAAAATGTTTACCAATCCAGTTTTGGAAAAACTTAGCAGAACCCATATCAGCATACCTATCGCCATTTTTCTAGGCGTAGGTGCCTTTTCGCTATATTTTGGAGTTTTTACATCCACCATCTCTTTCTGGAAAGGGGCAGGATTACTATTGAGTGGGTTTTTGTTTTTTACCTTCGTGGAATACCTGTTGCATCGATATCTCTATCACATGATTCCCGATACCAATTGGAAAGACAAATTACAGTATTCCGTTCATGGGGTTCACCACGATTACCCCAAAGACAAGGACCGCCTGGCCATGCCTCCTCTTATTTCCAGTCTATATGCGGTGATACTCTATTTCCTATTTGAGTTCATCATGGGTGAGATGGTATTTTATTTTCTCCCGGGATTCCTGGTCGGTTATGCCCTGTACCTGGGGGTACATTACACCGTCCATGCTTACCAACCGCCAAAAAATTTCCTCAAAATTTTATGGGTCAATCATGCGATTCACCATTACAAAGACCCGGATGTAGCATTTGGAGTTAGTACTCCTCTTTGGGACTATGTATTTGGTACCGCTCCTAAAAAGCACTGATATAAACAGCTTTTTCGGTGATCCTGAGAGAGCCGAGTATATTCATCTATTTTGATAGTGTTTTGATCGGCATAAAAAAAGTTGACGTACTGATTTCAATTTCGGAAAGAAATTGTTTTTCTCCGAAAACCAAAAATAATGACAATAAGTATAATTGGATTAGGCTGGCTGGGCCTTCCGCTGGCCAAATTCCTTCAACAGAAGGGCTTTTCAGTAAAGGGCAGTACCCGCAGCCAGGAAAAAGAAGCGCAACTGGTTCGGCAGGGAATTCAGGCGGATCAACTGCTGCTCAGTCCCGGTCTTGCTTGTACTTTCCCTTCACAGCTTTTTGAGACCGATCTTTTATTTATCAATATCCCGCCCTCCCGCCGCACCAAGTCAGATGATTTTCATCCACAGCAAATCAAGTACCTTAGGCAAGTAATCAGGGAGCTGGCCATTGGAAAGGTGATCTATGTGAGTGCTACTTCCGTTTACCCCAGCCAGAATCAAATCGCCCGAGAAACCGATGAACTCACTGCGAAGACTACCGGGAATCCGGCTTTATGGCATGCAGAGCACCTTTTGTGGGAAGAAAAAACATATGACCTTTCGGTTCTTCGGTTTGGAGGACTATTGGGCGATGACCGGATTCCGGGAAGGTATTTTTCCGGAAAAGAACAGGTCCCCGGGCATCCTCCGGTCAATTACATTCACCGGAAAGATGCAGTCCAAGCCATTTATTGGCTAATCGATCAACACCTTTGGAACGAGACATTTAACATTGTGAGCCCCGAACACCCGGCTAAAAAAGTCCTTTTCGAAAAAAATGCCGCTGAACTTCACTTTCCACCTCCTGCCAGTTATGAAAGTCCTCCCGCGCAAAAATGGAAAGAAATATCCAGTGAAAAATGGCAGCAAACCGGTTTTCAGTTTGAATATCCAAACCCTTTGGATTTTTCCTATTTCGGGTAAAGATGCCAAGCGTTCATTTTCCGATCCACGATCCCCTTCCGGTTTATCACTCGGAAATCAGCCCTTTTCTCAAAATCTCATCTTTTTTTAACCCAATCCAAGTTCTGATATCAAGTAAATCAGAATCAACTTTTACGAAAGACATAAGGAAAAAAGGATATACTACCATATTTATAAATACGAACTATTATATGGATGTCAAAAAAAATAAATGCTGATTATCAAATTTATTCGTATAACCGCATATGCGGTTTTTATTAAATAGCATAATGACTTAATTTTGATTTCTGAACAATTCAAACTATGGATAAATATTCTTATATCTCCAATGCCCATGTAGCCTACATCGACGAGCTGTATGAGGATTACCGAACGGACCCTGAATCCATTGATAGCAGTTGGAAGGCTTTCTTCGATGGGTTTGAATTTGCAATAAACAAATACGGGGAAGATGAAAATGGAGGTGCCGAAGCGGGGAGCAGTTCTGCCGTTAATGGCAACCTGGCTACCAAAGGCACCATCATGGACATGGAGCGATTGCCAAAGGAAATAAAAGTCAGAGCCCTGATCCACGCCTACCGCTCCCGGGCACATTTGCGCTCCAAAACCAATCCGGTGCGGGAAAGGAGAGACCGGAAGGCCCTTTTGGATCTGGAAGATTTTGGATTAGATAAGAATGATCTGGAAACCGTATTCCAGGCCGGAAAAGAGATCGGTATAGGTGATGCCAAGTTATCCAAAATCATTGAGTCCCTGAAAATCATCTATGAAGGATCCATGGGCTTTGAATACCTCTACATACGGGATCCCGAAATGCTCGATTGGTTTCGGATCAAGGTAGAAAAGGAAGCCCTGGAATTCAATCCTCCGCTGGAGGATAAAAAAAGAATTTTATCCAAGCTGAATGAGGCCGTTGTCTTTGAAAATTTTCTCCATACCAAGTATTTGGGGCAAAAGCGATTTTCATTGGAAGGTGGAGAGAGTACCATCCCCTTTTTGGATGCCCTTATCAATAAAGCGGCTGATCTGGGAGTGGATGAGGTGATGATCGGAATGGCTCACCGGGGTCGTCTGAATGTCCTGGCAAACATCATGGGGAAAACCTATGAGCAAATCTTTTCTGAATTTGAGGGAACGGCAAAACCGGACCTGACCATGGGGGATGGGGATGTGAAGTACCATATGGGTTTTTCTTCGGAGGTTCCAGCCAAAAACGAAAAGCTGATGATCCTGAAACTGGCACCAAACCCTTCCCACCTGGAAGCAGTCAACCCGGTGGTAGAAGGATTTGTACGTGCTAAAATAGACGATCATTACCAGGGTGACGAAGACAAAATGATTCCGATCCTGATACATGGCGATTCCGCTGTAGCCGGGCAGGGAATCGTGTATGAGGTTACCCAAATGGCAAATCTAAAAGGCTACTACACCGGGGGTACCATCCATTTTGTCATTAATAACCAGGTAGGGTTTACGACGGATTTTGATGATGCCCGAAGTTCCATCTATTGTACGGATGTAGCCAAGATCATTGATGCCCCGGTTATCCATGTGAATGGAGATGATCCGGAGGCGGTAGTCTATGCTGCCAAACTTGCTGTTGAATTCCGCCAGAAATTCAACCAGGACATTTTTATAGACATGGTCTGCTACCGAAGGCACGGTCACAACGAATCGGATGAACCCAAATTTACGCAACCGGAATTATATAATCTGATTTCCAAACACCCCAACCCAAGAGAGATTTATAATAAAACCTTGCTGGAAAGGGGGCAGGTAGACGCGAAGCTGGCCAAGCAAATGGATAAGGAGTTTCGGCAACTGCTTCAGGATCGATTAAATATGGTCAAAGAAAAACCCCTGCCCTATACCTTTTCCCCTTTTGAAAAAGCCTGGAAAGCACTGGAAAGGGCCAAACCGAAGGATTTTGAGAAATCCCCGGAAACGGCCATTCGCCTGGAAGATTTAGAAAAGGTCGCCGAAGCACTTACCTATCTACCAAAAGGCTTTAAACCCATCAAGCAGATTGAAGCCCAGCTCAAGCAACGAAAGGAGATGTTTTTCCAAACAAAAACCCTGAACTGGGCGGCGGCGGAATTACTGGCCTATGGATCCCTGCTTTTGGATGGCAAAACCGTTCGAATTACCGGTCAGGATTGCCAACGAGGCACCTTTTCCCATCGGCATGCGGTGGTGCATGATGCGAATACCAACAAGCCTCATAATTCCCTGCAAGAACTTAAAGAAAGTAAAGGAAAATTTTACATCTACAATTCCCTCTTATCAGAATACGCTGTTTTGGGTTTTGAATACGGGTATGCCATGGCAAACCCGAACGCATTGACGGTATGGGAAGCCCAGTTTGGTGACTTTGCCAACGGTGCCCAAACCATGATCGACCAATTCATCACTTCAGGCGAATCCAAGTGGCAAAAAATGAATGGTCTGGTCATGCTTTTGCCTCATGGGTATGAAGGGCAGGGTCCGGAACATTCCAATGCCCGACCGGAACGTTTTTTGCAGTTGGCAGCAGAGTACAACGTAATCGTTGCCAATATCACGGCACCTTCCAATTTCTTCCATTTGTTACGACGACAACTGGCGTGGAATTTCAGAAAGCCCTGCATCGTCATGTCGCCCAAATCCCTGCTTCGCCACCCTAAGGTAATGTCCCCGATCACAGAATTCACCAAGGGTGGATTTCGGGAAGTTTTGGTAGACGATCAGGTGGATGTAAAAAAAGTAAAACGCATCGTCCTTTGTTCGGGAAAGATCTATTACGACCTGATTGAGATGAGGGAAAAGGAAAAGGTAGAAGATGTGGCTATCATCCGCCTGGAGCAGCTCCACCCCCTTCCTAAAAACCAGCTATTGGATGCCATTCATAAATACGGGAAGAAAACTGAAACCATTTGGGTTCAGGAGGAGCCGGAAAACATGGGCTACTGGGCTTTTATTGTCAGGAATTTATTTAAAGATCTGAACATGGATGTCATAGCCCGAAAGGCAAGTGCTTCGCCCGCAACTGGCTATCATAAGGTCCATCTGGAAGAACAAAAGCAAATTTTGGAAAAAGCTTTAATAATTAATTCTTAATTTCCCTTTTCATTTTCAGTTTATAACATTAATCGAGATAAATGCTAACCGGAACTTTATGCATAATCCGGTAAAAATCAAATAACCGATGAGTATAACAATCAAAGTGCCTGCCGTGGGCGAATCCATCACTGAGGTGAATGTAGGACAGTGGTTTAAAAATGATGGCGAATTTGTAGAAATGGATGAGGTTCTTTGCGAACTCGAATCTGATAAAGCTACTTTTGAGTTGACCGCCGAAGCGGCGGGAATACTGCACACAAAAGCTGAGGAAGGGGACACCCTCGAAATAGGAGCTGCCATTTGTGAAATCGATCCGGAAGGATCGGAGTCGACCACCAGCGAAAAACAAACGGAGGAGGAAGCCAAACCCTCCGGAAAAAATGAAGAAAGCTCGAAAAAATCCGGTGAATTAAAAGAAATGCATGTCCCCACCGTGGGCGAATCCATCACCGAGGTAACCCTGGCCACCTGGCTCAAAGAGGATGGCGATCATGTATCCCTGGACGATATCATTGCCGAAGTAGATTCTGATAAAGCGACTTTTGAACTCCCAGCCGAAGCCACCGGAATATTGAGGCAAGTAGCAAAGGAGGGAGATACCATGGAAATAGGCGGACTGATATGTAAAATTGAAGTAACCGACGGGGTTCCGGAGGAGCAGGAGGAAAAAACACAGGAAAAAAGCAGCCAGAAATCAAACCAGGCTGATGGTAAAAAGGAAGAAACGTATGCCGCTGGCCATGCTTCACCGGCTGCATCTAAAATTCTGGCTGAAAAAGACATTGACCCTAAATCCGTAAATGGCACGGGCAAAGACGGCCGTATCACCAAGGAGGATGCACTCAAAGCCGAGCAACCGAAAGCCAAGCCTGCGTCTGGTAAATCCGCTACACCTGAAAAAAGCAAAGCAGAAGAGCAACCCTCCGAAGGGAAAAAAGCCGGAGCGCGTGATAGCCGGAGAGAGAAAATGAGCTCGCTGAGAAAAACCATCTCCCGGCGACTCGTTTCCGTAAAAAATGAAACGGCCATGTTGACCACCTTTAACGAGGTAAACATGAAGCCCATCATGGACCTGCGGAAGCAATACAAAGATAAATTTAAAGAGCGGTATGAGGTAAACCTGGGTTTTATGTCATTCTTTACCAAAGCGGTATGTATCGCTTTGGAGGAATGGCCTGCGGTCAATGCTCAAATAGACGGCAATGAAATTATTTACCATCATTTCTGCGACATTTCCATTGCCGTATCCTCACCCAAAGGCTTGGTAGTCCCGGTGATCCGGAATGCGGAACAGCTTTCATTCGCAGAAATCGAAAAAGAGGTTGTACGGCTGGCAATTAAGGCGAGAGAAGGCAAACTGACCATCGATGAAATGACCGGAGGAACCTTTACGTTAACCAACGGCGGTATCTTTGGGTCCATGATGTCCACGCCAATCATCAACGCCCCGCAAGCGGCCATTTTGGGCATGCACAATATTGTGGAAAGACCAATGGCAGTGAATGGTGAAGTGAAGATCCTTCCCATGATGTTCCTGGCGCTCTCTTACGATCACCGAATTATTGACGGGCGGGAATCGGTAAGTTTTCTGGTGCGTGTGAAAGAACTGCTGGAGGATCCTTCCCGATTATTACTAGGCATTTAACTTTTTCTCACATAACCCTGCCTGAAGGTATTAAAAAGGCAGGAATATAAACCACGATCAAGCATGTATGATTTAATCGTAATCGGTTCCGGACCAGGTGGCTATGTCGCCGCTATCAGAGCGGCACAACTGGGCCTGAAAACTGCCATTATCGAAAAATATTCCACCCTTGGCGGTACCTGCCTCAATGTTGGCTGCATTCCATCCAAAGCCTTGCTAGACTCCTCGGAGCATTACCATAATGCGACCCATACCTTCAAAAACCATGGTATCGACCTGAAGGATCTGAAGGTGAACTTCAAACAAATGATCGAACGGAAGCGGGAAGTCGTCAAGCAAAATGTAGACGGCATTCAGTACCTGATGAAAAAAAATAAAATTGACGTTTTTCAGGGGTTGGGATCATTCAAAGACAAAAACACCGTAAGCATCGCCAAAGAGGATGGGAAAAAGGAAGAAATTGAGGGCAAAAACATCCTCATTGCCACCGGCTCCAAACCCGCCAACCTGCCATTCATCTCATTGGACAAAGACCGGATTATTACCTCCACGGAAGCCCTTGAGCTAAAAGAAGTACCCAAGGATTTGATTATCATTGGAGGAGGCGTTATTGGGTTGGAACTGGGTTCAGTCTATGCAAGGCTGGGGGCCAAAGTTTCTGTCGTTGAATTCCTGGACGGCATCATTCCCACCATGGACAAAACCATGGGAAAGGAACTGCAAAAATCGCTGAAAAAGTTAGGTATGGAATTCTACCTCAAGCACAAAGTCACTGGAGTGGAAAAAAAGGGAAAAGAGGTAACCGTTACGGCCGAAAATTCGAAAAAGGAAACAGTGAATCTAAAAGGGGATTATGTATTGGTATCCATCGGAAGGAAACCCTATACCGAAGGATTGAATACAGAAGCTGCCGGCGTTAAAGTCACTGATAAGGGTCAGGTAGAAGTAGACGAACACCTAAAAACATCAGCAGACAACATCTATGCCATCGGAGATGTGGTAAAAGGGGCCATGCTTGCCCACAAAGCGGAAGAAGAGGGGGTTTTTGTAGCCGAGCAGCTGGCCGGTCAAAAGCCTCATATCAATTACCTGTTGATCCCTGGCGTGGTTTACACCTGGCCGGAAGTAGCTTCCGTGGGCTACACAGAAGAGCAGCTCAAGGAAAAAGGTATTCAGTACAAAACCGGAAAATTCCCCTTTATGGCTTCTGGCAGAGCCAGGGCAAGTGGAGATATCGACGGGCTCGTGAAGGTGATGGCGGATACCGAAACGGATGAAATTTTAGGAGTACACATGATCGGACCCCGCACCGCGGACATGATAGCAGAAGCAGTCGTGGCAATGGAATACCGGGCCTCTGCCGAGGATATTGCGCGAATGTCCCATGCTCACCCTACCTATACGGAAGTGTTTCGCGAGGCCTGCCTTGCGGCTACCGATAACCGGGCACTACATGTGTAACATCCGGAACGTTGATCTAAAAGCCCCTGATCTCATCAGGGGCTTTTTTTAGGGTTTCATTGAAAAGCATTTAATAATCCACCGGAAATAACGGCGAAACATCATATAAAATCCATCAGCGTTTCCAGTTTCATTCCCCGGCTGCCCTTGATCAGAATCTGATAGTCCTCCAGGGAAGAGTCCTGTAGCCAATTTCGCAAGGAAAAAGGGTCCGGGAAGTACAGGGCATTGGGCACCTTCGGTAAGGCATGTTGTATGAGTTCGCCGGTCAGGCAGACCTTATCCAGGCGCATCCTTTGCACCAATTCTCCTAGTTTTTCATGTTCTTCCCTGGTATGGGGGCCCAACTCTAACATGTCCCCGAGAATCACCATTTTGTACCGTCGCTTATTCAGTTTTTCAAAAGCGTTAAGGGCTTCTTCCATACTGGAGGGGTTTGCATTGTAAGCATCCATAAAAATCCAATTACTCCTTTTTTCCATTATCTGGGAGCGCATATTGGCCGGGACGTAGTTGGCGGCTGCCCTGGCAGCATCCCCAGCCGGAACGCCAAAAAAAGCACCTACACAAATGGCTGCAGCTATATTATCAAAATTATAGCTTCCTATCAAAGCAGAAGTATAACCTTCCGAAACACCTTCCACACGAAACCTCACATACGGATCTGCATCCAGCAGGGATACCGAACAGAAATCACCCGAACCCGGAAACAATACCGGATCTTTAAACCGTTGGATCATTTCCGAGAAGACTTGTTGTTTGGTATTGATAAACACCTTCCCTTCTGACTCCCGTAGAAACTGGAAAAGTTCGGTTTTTGTCTTCAACACCCCTTCCGGGCCACCCATCCCTTCCAGGTGGGCTTTCCCGATATTGGTAATCAACCCATGGGTTGGCAAAGCGATTTGACATAGCTCTGCGATATCCCCCTGCTTGTTGGCTCCCATTTCAATGATGGCAATTTCGGTCTCCTCCGTAATCCCCAAGAGGGTCAATGGAACGCCAATGTGATTATTGAGATTACCTGCCGTCGCATGAACCTGAAATTTCCGTGACAATACCGACTGCATCAATTCTTTGGTGGTAGTTTTTCCGTTGGACCCGGTGAGACCAATAACGGGCAGATCGAATTTTTTTCTATGGAAAGTGGAAAGGGCTTGAAGTGATTCTAGCGCATCTTCGACCTGGAAATACCCCTCCCCTGCCCCCACTTCAGGATCGTCTACCACTACCAGGGAAGCCCCTAATTCCAGGGCTTTTGCTGCGTAACAATTCCCATCAAAATTTGGTCCCTTAAGGGCAAAAAACAGATCCCCCGGTCGTAGTTTTCGCGTATCAGTACAAACACCGGTAGCGGACTGAAAGTATTTATATAATTGTGTGATCTTTTCCATTGCTGGTACGTTGCTTCCAAATGCTAAAAATCAGAGGTAGATAGCTCCCCTTTCAGGCAAAAGTAACATATCCGTTTTCATTTTTTATCGTTAAAGAACAAAAATAACTATAAAAATGGCCCGTAAACCATTAATTTCACCTCAAGGCTTACAACCATATACACACCTCCTGATGACTCGAACGTACCTGGTTCTTTTTCTGACAATCGGCCTTTTATTCAAGGCCCATTGCCAGGATATATTTCAGATTGAATCCAACATCCGCGTAGTTTCCAATTCAGAACAGGAACTCACCATGCCTTTTGCGGGAGGTATCAACGCTGCCCAGTTCCAGCAATTTGACCTGGACGGGGACGGAATGGAAGAATTGATCATTTGGGATATCAATGCGGGTAGAATACATGCCTACAAAGAAACTGCTACCGGGTACCAGTACTTTCCAGGTGCGGAATACTATTTTCCGGAGGATGTCAATGGCTTTCTGCTGCTGGCAGACTTTGATCAGGACGGAAAAAAGGACTTGTTTACCGGCTCTCCTTTCGGTATCAAAGCATACCGGAACATTTCTGTTGCGGAGAATCCGTTTCCTAACTGGGAAGTGGCTCAAGAATTCCTAAGACTAGAAAACGGATCCAATCTGACTGCAAATATTCTGGATGTACCCTTGATCGATGACCTGGACGGGGACGGAGACCTGGACGTGCTCACCTTTAACTTTGCTACCGGGGATTACCTGGAATATTACCGGAATACCAGCGTGGAGCGCAGCGGTACGCCAGACATTGACGGTTTTGCCGCTGCCGTAAATCGATGGGGGAAATTTGAATTTTGCGGTTGTGATGCGATTAGTTTTGGACTGACCTGCGGCGGACAGCCCATCACTGAGAATTTCCCACCCAACTCCCTCCGAACCATGCATTCCGGTGGTCACACACTGCTTTACCAGGATTTTGATGGAGATGGGGCCAAGGATTTACTTATCGGCCAGGACTTGTGCAATACACTGTATTTTCTTCCCAATCAGGGAACGGACAACGAGCCCTTTTTCGAAACGTTTTCCAAATCACTCCCGGATTTTGGTGCTTTACCCGAATTCCCTATCTTTCATGGTGCCTTTTCTTTAGGAGAAAAGTTGGTCGTATCCAGCCACTCCTCCGAACCTGCCCTCAATAGCGGAGCTGATTTTTCTAAAAGTGTGTATTTGCTTCAACCTGACCAGTCGGACCCCGTTGAAACCCCGGCTTTTTTGCAGGAACAAATGTTGGATTTTGGAGAAAATTCCCGCCCTTACTTTGCCGGAAACAAATTACAGGGAAATTTATATATCGGGGCAAATGTGCTTACGGATAAAGGCGTTCAGGGCCGGATTTTTGAATTTGAGCTAAGGGATAAAACGCTACGGTTGATTAACGACGATTTTATGGAATTATCAAAAACGACCGTCCTGGAACCCGGTTATCAGCAATTCACCAATGCTTCCAATCAAACCTTTCATGTGCTCAGCACTGAAGTATACACCAATCAGATTCCAGAGAAAAAGCTATGGTTTTCTCCCCTAACCGCTCCTGAGGAAAGAATAGAGATTTCATTGCCTGAATTTACTATGCGGGGATCAGATCAGGTTTATCTGTTTCATGATTCGAGCGATAATTACTTGCTATTGGCCCGGCAGACGGGAGAATTGGTATTATTTTCGATTTCAGATGATACTGTTCCGGAGGTACGGCTGCTGGAACATGAATTTCTTGGTTTTGTGGATAATCCGGTAAGCAGAAACCTTTCGGTGGCTGTGACCTCCGGTCCCCAGCCCCATTTGCTGGCCATTGACCAGCGGGGAATCATGTATACTGCAAAGGATATTTTAGGAGTGCCGGAAATCAATCCGGTTTTCATTCAGATAGCGGAAAAGACATTTGAAAATACCCGATACGGTAGAAATACCTGGGTGAGTTTTGTTCCCGGACTTCTGGGGGAAAAGCCCGACCTGATAGTTGGAAACCGGGGCGGAGGACTGGAGTATTTGAGCAGGATTCAGAATCCTGATGGTGAGGTACCGGACCGCATGGAGGTGCTTGTGTTTCCAAATCCGAGTGAAGGGGGAAATTTTCAATTAATTGTCAACCAACGGGAAGTGAAACTTTCTATCTTTGATAGCAACGGCAAGCTGGTAAAATCGGGGCTTTCCCTTACTGAAAACGAAAGAAACGAAATTGACCTCTGGGGCTACCCTCCGGGCTTGTATTTGTTGGAATTTAAGGCTCCCGATCATCCAAGAATTTACAGAAAGCTCTGGTTGCGCCCCTAGGTATTATTTTAAGATAAAGGCATCTGCATCTTTCCAGGCGGGAAATTTCTTCCGGTATTCGATAAGCGCGTCGCCCTCAAGGGTAACCCGAACAATTCCCTCCTTCTCTCCCCCGCTGGCGAGGCAATTCCCCTTAAAATCATATGCTGCAGAATGGCCGCAGTAACTTACTCCATTTCCATCCTGCCCGACCCGGTTAACGCCCACGCAATAAGCCAGGTTTTCCACCGCTCTGGCTTGAAGCAAAATATCCCACGCCTGAACCCGGGGAGCAGGCCATGAAGCTACAAAGAAAATCAGATCGTACTCCATTACTCCCTCTTCGGAGGCCTGGTTTCGGGACCAAACCGGAAACCGTAGGTCGTAACAAACCTGTGGTCGTATCTTCCAGCCTTTCAGGGTAAAAAACTCATTTTTGGTGCCCATAGAGTAGAAGTCGTCTTCGTCAGCCATTCGAAAAAGATGCCGTTTGTCGTAATAGGATACTTTCCCACTGGGTTCTACCCAAAGCAGGCGATTATAAAAGTCTTTCCCGGCTTTGATGATAACACTACCTGTAATTACAGCATTCATTTGCCCAGCCATTTGTTGCATCCACCGGGTACTGTGTAAGTTCATCGGTTCGGCCTGACTTTTTGTATTCATGGTAAAGCCTGTTGTAAACATTTCGGGAAGTACCAATAGGTCGGCCTTACCCTCCATACGCCATATTTTCTCCTCAAACATGGCCAGGTTCGCCGCAGAATCTTCCCAGTGAAGTGCTGTTTGAAATAAAGCTAAGGTGATATTTTCCATAGACGGGTCGCTACTAAAAGCAAGTAAAACAGCTTATCAGCCGGGATAGACCATGCGGTAATCGGTAGGTACTTTTCCTTTGCTGATATCCAATAATTTCCCCTTAACCATCCGTTTTTTCAGACCCTTGAGGTAATCGATAAAAAGAATGCCTTCCAGATGGTCGTATTCGTGCTGAATTACCCGGGCGGTCATACCGGAAAACTCCTCCTCTTTCAGATTCCAGTTTTCATCAAAATACTCAATGGTCAATTTTTCAGGACGGGTAATCTCTGCGCGTATTTCGGGTATGCTAAGGCACCCTTCTTCAAAAACATATTTATCACCATATTCATCTAGGATTATGGGGTTAATAAACGCTTTTCTCACCCCCTTTTCCGTATCATCCTCTTCCAACATCAAACTGCTATCGATCACAAACAGCCGAATTCCCTTATTTATCTGGGGAGCCGCCAGCCCTACGCCGCTAGCCAGTCCCATGGTCTCATACATGTCTTTGACCAAACCTTTTACATCTTCACCTTCCTGTATTTCTTCGGCTTCTCTTTTCAAAATAGGGTTTCCATACGCGACTATGGGGTATATCATCTCTTTTCAAGGTAAGTTTGTAATATAATGGCCGCACTGATTTTATCCAGATTACCAGCCTTTTCTCTTCTGTCCTTCTTGCTGCTTCCCATTTCTATCATGGTTTGCATGGCTAATTTGGAAGTAAAGCGCTCATCGACCGTGACCACTTCGACAGCCGGATAGCTTCGTTTCAGTTTTTTCTCTAACGCCAACACCGGCTGCGTCATCTGCGTGTCTTTTCCGTCCAAAGATTTTGGGAAACCAATCACTATTGCTGTCACTTCTTCCTTTACCAAATATAATTTTAGATAGTTAAACAAATTATGTGTTGGGATAGTTTCCAGAGGATTGGCCACCATGCCCAGCGGGTCTGTCACGGCCAAACCCGTTCGCTTGGTCCCCAGATCTATGGCCAGTATACGACCCATTAATTGTTTTTTATTTGGAGGGTGAGTTTACGCTTAACTTCCTTCTCCAACTCAATGGCTTTGGGAAAAAGCAGGTCATTCTCAATTTTCGCATGGATTATCAGCTCTTTTTCCAACTGCTGCAACTCATGGAAAAGAACTTTCATAGACACCGTAGTGCTTTCTGGTATCCGGTAATCGTTGGTAAGTTTTCGTATCCCTTCCATCTCATCGTCATGAGCTTCATGGTCAGCCGCCATGATCGCAATGGAGGGCAGGGCGAATACTTGAATGGCATCTGTAAGGGGTAACATGGATGCATCGATATCCCGCAAGAGATTAATTCTCCGAAATAGGGTATCTTCTTCTTCATGGATATGATGAATAAAATCATCCACAAAAAGGGGAAACATTAACCTCATGTCCGTCATCAGGCTTTTATGTTCCGAACCCAATTCGATCCCGTCCACCATACTTGACAAAAAGGGAAGTGCTTGCCGCACAAAGTACCGGTGTTTTTTCTTAAGGTAGCCTACTACCAGTTCAATCGGGTGCAGGTACAGCTCCTCTTTGGTTGGCTCTTTTCTAGAGGCCCAGTCTTCCAGTGCAGCTATTACCTGCGAAGGATTCACTTTATGCGCCTGACATGCCTCCAACAAAGAATGGGTTTCATGCTGAAAAAATCGGATGCCAAAATAATGCAATACCCCCGCCAGAACGTGGTTTTCACTGACCAGATCCGCGATGGACTTTTTATCGTTGTATTCAAAGGCATGCATGGCTACAAAATTAAAATAAATTAACGTAAAAAAAGGAATGTTGCGGCATCGATTTGAATTTAATTGCGTTAATTTAAACGAAACGCATTCAATGCATGTTTAATTGTATATTCGATTAGAATGAGTTAACTTAAACGATGCATCTTTTTGCATGGTAAAAATAAAACCGAGACAACGTGAGTATAGAGAAAAACACAAAAGCACAGATCAGACTTCCCTTATTCCTTGCCCTGGGTATTTCAGCAGGAATTTGGATTGGAGCGACCTTTGCAGAACCAAAAACAGACAGGAATGATTTAAAATCGGCAATTTATAAGGTGCAGGAGATCATTACCTATATCAACAGGGATTATGTGGACAGTGTGGACACCAATGAGTTGGTAGAATTTGGCATTGAGAAAATGTTGGGAAAACTGGATCCGCATTCCAGCTACATTCCTGCCGAAGATGCCGCGCTGGCTAAATCCCAATTAGAAGGGGAATTTGACGGGATTGGAATTGAATTCGGTATTTTAAGAGACACAATATACGTTGTTTCGCCGCTAACGGGAGGGCCATCCGAGAAAGTTGGCCTGTTGCCTGGCGACCAGATCGTAAAAGTAGATGGTGAAACGGTTGCCGGAACCGGAGTTACCAACCGGGACGTATTCGACCTGTTGAGGGGACCTAAAGGAAGTGAGGTAGTGATTGATATCAAAAGGAAAAACGAATCCGATCTGCTGGAATACAAAATTGTCAGAGATAAGATCCCTCAGCACAGTGTCAACGCCTCTTACATGATTGACAATCAAACCGGTTATATCAAAATAACCCGATTTGCCGCCAATACCCACGAGGAATTCCGATCGGCCTTACAGGAGCTCAAAGGAGAGGGAATGGAACGTTTGATTCTGGATCTTCAGGGTAACCCCGGAGGTTACATGGGGGCCGCCATAAACATTGCTGATGAAATTTTGGATGACAACGCCGTCATCGTTTCACAAGAAGGCAAACTCAAACGATACAGCCAAAAAGCAAGGGCCATCAGGCCAGGTGCCTTCGAAGATGGTTCTGTAGTGGTACTTGTAAACGAAGGAAGTGCATCCGCATCAGAGATCGTTGCTGGTGCCTTGCAAGACAACGACCGGGGATTAATTGTGGGCCGAAGGACTTTTGGAAAAGGACTGGTACAAATGCCCATAGACCTGTCGGATGGTGCTGAGCTGAGACTTACCATCGCCCGATACTACACTCCATCTGGAAGATCCATTCAAAAGCCCTATGGGGAAGATGAAGAAGAATATGCCATGGATTATTACAATCGGTTGGAACATGGTGAATTTTTCAATGCGGATAGTATTGAATTTAATGATAGTTTGAAATACGAGACCGTAAAAGGAAGAACCGTGTATGGCGGCGGAGGGATTATGCCAGATTACTTTGTCCCGTTAGATACCAGTATGACCAGTTCTTATGTAAGTAGGTTGTTTAGCTCTGAATCCTGGAGAGAGTTTATTCTGGATTACCTGGACACGAATAAGCAAAAGTTTGAAAACATGTCGTTTGATGAGTTCTACAATGACTTTACCGTATCGGATGCCATGCTCAACACCCTGGTAAAAACCGGAGAAAAATACGATGTTGCCTACAACGAGAAATATTTTAATAAATCCAAAGTGTATCTGAAAACACTTCTCAAAGCGCACATGGCCAGGAATATTTACGATGACAATGCCTTTTATAAAGTCATCAATGACATCAATGAAGTCTATCAGCAAGCAATAAAATTGTTAGACAAAGCGGAAAACCTGGCGTTTTTCGACGAATAACTCAGTATAACATTCAAAAAAAGCCAGAAATTAACATTCTGGCTTTTTTTATTTCTTAGATTTGATTTCTCATCATTTCAGACAATACCCAAAAGCTATGAATCAGAAAAGCATTATTCCTTCAGTAATCAGTTTATTAATTTTCATTTCAATGAATGCGTATAGCCAAACCAAAATCAATCATTTTGCCGTGTATGCCAAAGATCTCCAAGAAAGCAGTAAATTTTACGAAGAGGTTGTAGGCTTGACAACAATTGAAGAACCTTTTAAAGACGGGCTTCATGCCTGGTATGACATAGGATTTGGGCTCTCCATGCACCTGATTGAACGGGAAAAGCCCTGGAAAGAACCGGTAATAGACAAGACAAACCACCTTTGCTTTAGTGTGGAAGACCTGGATAGTTTTATCGAAAAATTGGGCCAGCACGACATCCCCTTTGAAGATGCGGTAGACAACAAGGGTAAGATTAATATCCGCCCGGATGGGGTCCGTCAAATTTACATCCAGGACCCGAACGGGTATTGGATTGAAATTAACGACGAATACTAATTCCATTTCAATAAAAAAGGCTGAACCATCGATTTTTGGTTCAGCCTTTTTTATTAGCCGTTGAGAAAACTATTCGTAAATAGCCGCTGGCCAGGAATCATTGCCAATGTTTACATCGGGAAGTAATTTGTCCGGATCAATCTCTACTTTCGTTAAATTTTTATCCGACCGGTGCTGGTAATTCCATCGATCTCCCCGCTGCCAAATTTCGACAGGAAGCATGACCGTCTCTTTGGACCCATCCTCGTACGTTAAGCCTAGTTTTACGGGCATGGGCACTTCTCCTTTGTTTGAAAGGATAATCACTTGATCGTTTCCGTAGGAGACCACATTTTCAATGGCTAAATCAATATTACCGGTGCCATAAAACCAGGATTTCCAAAACCAGGATAAATTTTCACCTGCCACGTTTTCCATGATGTTGAAGAAATCGCTGGGTTGGGGGTGTTTGTAGGCCCAGGCTTCAATATACGCCTTAAATGCATTATCAAAGCGCTCCTCCCCTAGCACATACTCCCGAAGCATGAGCAGCCCCATGGCTGGCTTCATATAAGCAATCATACCCAAATTAGAAGTATTGGCCACATCGGGATAGGTGTCTATGCCTTCTCTCTCGGGATTGGTAAGCCAATTCACATACTGGCGGGTCTGTTCCATATCGGATCCATATTCGCCATCATTAAAAGCTTCTGAACTGTAATGATTGATAAAGGTATTGAACCCTTCATCCATCCAGGCATATCTTCTTTCGTTCGTCCCCACGACCATAGGGAACCAGTTGTGCCCAAATTCATGATCCGTAACTCCCCAAAGAGACTTCTCGGTACTTTTATAGCTGCAAAAGTTCAAGCCCGGATACTCCATCCCATTGATATCGGCGGCTACATTGACGGCTACCGGATAAGGGTATTCGTACCATTTCTGAGAATAATACTCAATAGAAGCTCTGCTATATTCGGTGGACCTTCCCCATGCATCCTGACCATCACTTTCTTTAGGATAAGCACTTTGTGCCATGGCTTTTTTACCACTGGGCAAGCGAATCATGGATGCGTCCCATATAAAGGCTTTGGAGGATGCAAAAGCCACATCCCTGGCATTCTCAATCTTGAAGTGCCAGGTACTCGTTCCCTCTTGCTTGGGACGGGTAATTTCCGGTTGAGTTACCTCTTCGGGCCGAACCAGATAGACCGTGGTATCGCTATTACCTGCTGCTTCCATTCGCTCCTGCAATTCGTTGCTAAGCACATCTTTTGGATTTTGCAGTGCTCCGGAACCTACCACAATGTGGTCGTAGGGGACGGTCACTTTGTACTCAAAATCACCGTATCCCAGGTAAAACTCTCCTGCGCCCAGGTACGGCTCAATATTCCATCCTACCACATCATCAAAAACAGCCACTCGCGGATACCACTGTGCCAGGGCATAAATGGTGCCGTCCTCCACTGCCAATCGGCCCATCCGGTCCATCCCCTTTTCGGGTATTTTAAACTCAAAGTTCATAGAAACGCTGGCTTTCCCGCCGTTTGCTGCAATGGGTTCATCAAAAAACACCTGCATGCGCGTATCGGAAATCAGGTACCGTGAGGAGGCATTACTTCCCCTTTTGTCCAATTGAGCAGATACATTGCTGATAGCATATCCCCCATCCATATCGCCTGAATAGCGGTTTCCCTGAATGGGTGTAGTAAGCGAGCCTCTGGAATCTGCTTTAAACCGATTTTGCTCCAAATGCAACCAGATGAAAGGCAACGAATGCGGGCTGTTATTGGTATAGGAAATGACTACCCTCCCTGCCAGGACGTGTTCCGTTTCATCCAGGGTAACTTCTAGCAAGTAATCCGCTCCGTTCTGCCAGTACTCAGGTCCCGGCACACCTGATGCCGAGCGGTAGGCAGAACCTCGTTTATACATAAAATCATTGAAATCTTCCTGGTTATTTTCGGTTTCCTGAGCCGCCAAAAAATGGGCGGAAAACAGGAGCATTACAACCATCCATTTACCAAATTGCGTATGCCTCATCATTTTTTCTTTTTGCTAATTTAATAGATTTATGTAAAAAAAGAGAAATATCCGACGCAAGAAATAACCATCCGAATTAAAGTGGTTTTCCATCTATTTACTTACCTAAAGTACTATATTCGATCCATTATTATATTTATTTCCTGTATACTAACTGGATATTTTACGCGGATTAGAACTTCCTCTTTTTCTGATTTGTATTTTTGCCTTTTAGGAAGGTACTTTGACCCACCTAACCATACGTTATCGATGAAATATTTCCTATTGATGCTCTTCTTCGCTGGAGTTTCCATGCCTTTACTGGGGCAAAAAGACAGTGTCACCCATACACTGGATGAAGTTATTATAAAAGAGAACCGAATGGAAATCCCTTTTTCCAAAAGCTCACGAAACATTCATATCATTCACAGAAAAGCGATTGAAACCACGCCTGCCAGGAGCCTTCAGGAAATCCTATCTTTCACACCGGGAGTAGATGTCCGACAACGAGGAGTCAGTGGCGTACAGGCAGACATCGGAATTCGCGGAGGTTCTTTTGAACAAACCCTAATGATGGTCAATGGAATCAAACTTTCCGACCCTCAAACTGGCCACCACATGGTCAATATTCCGGTTCCCCTGGCGGGGATTCAGCGTGTGGATGTCCTCAAAGGACCCGCCTCCCGAATTTATGGACAAAATGCCTATTCAGGAGCTATCAATATTATCACCGAGCTGCCTGAGACCTTACAGCTACATGCCAATATTTATGGGGGAGATTTCGGAATGCGCGGAGGAACGGTCCAACTGGGTTTACCTCTGGGGAAATACAAACAAAGCCTGGCTATTTCTCATGATGGAAGTGAGGGGCATTGGTACAATTCCGATTACCGGATCACCAACCTTTTTTACGAAGGAGGATTTTCAATTACTCCCCATCAGGAATTAAAAACCATGATCGCTTATGCCACCAGGGATTTTGGAGCGAATGGTTTTTATTCCAGTTCCTTCCCAGACCAATGGGAAAGTATTCAAACCACCCTGGCTTCGATAAGCCATACCCTGGAAAAAGACAAAACCTATCTTCAAACACGTGCCTATTGGAGAAAAAACCAGGATGAGTTTAGATTGCGCAGATACGAACCTGATTTTTTTCAAAACCAACACACTACAGATGTGGTCGCCCTAGAAGTCAATGCCCGCAGAAAAATTGGAACAGGCACCTTGGGGCTGGGAGCAGAAATCCGGAAGGAAAGCATTGACAGTAATAATCTAGGTGAAAGGGACCGAACACTGTTGGGGGCATTCCTTGAACATCGTCTTGAATTTGCCCAAAAGGGCGACATCCGAGCCGGAATCTATTCCAACTATTACTCTGAGTACGGCTGGAAACATTTTCCTGGTGCAGAGGTAGGGTACCAGCTACATCCCTGGGTACGGGCTTATGCCAATTTCGGCAGCAGCTTCCGGATCCCCACTTACACCGATCTATATTACCAGGGCCCTACCAATATCGGTAATGATAAGTTGGAACCTGAAAAAGCTCTGAATTACGAAGGGGGATTTAAACTATTAAGAAAGGGGCTCCGGGCGGAACTAGTTTATTTTAATCGGCACACCAACAACCTAATCGAATGGGCAAGACCGGACGCTGACACCGCCTGGCAACCCCAAAATTTCAATGAAGTCGTCTTTCAAGGGTTGGAAGCGGGCCTCCACTATTCTTTTGGTACTCAGGACAGGGCGATTAAATTGGATGAAATTTCAATCAGTTACAACTACATAGATGCCAACCTGGTAGAACGTGAGGGTCAGGAAACGCAGTACTCTTTAAATGCACTAAAACATCAGCTAATAGGCAGTCTTCAAGCATCCTTTAGAGAAAGCCTGGAGTTAACAGTAAAAAGCCGCTACATAGAGCGAATGAAACTAGCTCCCTATTTTCTTTTGGACCTGAGGGTTGATTACAATCGCCTGAAAAACGTGGGCTTCTTCGCGGAAATATCCAATTTAAGTAATACCGACTATATAGAAGCAGGTACGGTTCAAATGCCCGGCAGATGGGCCAGAGGAGGCTTTTCCGTTAATCTGAGTAAAAAATAAAAAGACGTGAAAAAAAGTCTTCAAATTTTTGCATCTGAAAAATTTAAACCTACATTTGCATTCCCATCTGATTTAGACGAAACCAAATGAAAAGTTTTAGATCATTTTTGGGAGTTTAGCTCAGTTGGTTCAGAGCATTCCGATTACCATCGGAAGGGTCGGGAGTTCAAATCCCGGGAAAACCAATTGACTTATTGATATTTTGGGAGTTTAGCTCAGTTGGTTCAGAGCATTCCGATTACCATCGGAAGGGTCGGGAGTTCAAATCCCGGAAAAACCAATTGACTTATTGATATTTTGGGAGTTTAGCTCAGTTGGTTCAGAGCATTCCGATTACCATCGGAAGGGTCG
>JAWLFL010000142.1:0-10108 GCA_041685605.1 Cyclobacterium sp.
ATATTGCCTGATTGGATTTATTTATCTGATTTTTATTCAATAACCAAAACAAATGAGAAATCCAATGGACCTACTATTTTAAAAATGCGCCAATCATCATTTTTGATCATATTATCAAAGACGAAGTCTTTTTGAACGGCTATGACAGAAAGTTCCTCATTTGTTTTGGTTATTGAATAAAAATCAGATAAATAAATCCAATCAGGCAATATCGAATCTACCCTGAATCTATAAATTGAATATTTTTTTGGTAAAACTACAAAATTAAGCTTCATTCGGATTTATTTTACAATTCTGACTGAGGTTTGATGGTAAGTCGTCATACGGGATTGCAAGGCCGTATTCGATCAATTTATAACAACTGTTTTCTTTAAAGACCTATAAAGTTTCGAACGCCCTTGCCCCCAGCATTTCAACCTGTACGGTGCATATGCAGCTATCTCAATAGCTGAATACGTTTTTCTTCAACCGATTCTTCGTCCAAACGACTTTCGATTATTTCAAGGAAAACCTTTCGGATTCCGAAAACCAGGATGGTATGGCACTTCTTCTATTTTACTAAGGAATAAAAAAGGACGTCAAGGATACTTACCCATTACCCATATTCCCAAATTTTTTAACCAGAAAGATTTTGGGGATAAGGTCCTTTTTTTGTTTAATTTACAACAAACGGGAAAATTTTTAAGCGTCCTTCCAACTATTTTTTCCCATCGATAAGGAAAGGCATCGCCCGGCGAGCTTTGTAGAAAAGGACAACCATACAATACCTGGGGACGGCAGCCCCGGTATCTGACCTAATCGTTTCATCGAAAAAGGTAGTTTAGGTTTAGAGCACTAATGGCTTAAGGAATTTATCGGATGTTGGGGAGGGTGGGATATGATTTTGAGGGATCCTATCTTAACGCCCGGCCTTCCTTATGTAAGCATGGTCTTTCATTTCTCTAGTTGGAACGGTCAACTTTTTGACCTATCTTCACTATTCTAGCGATAGACAGCGCAACTAACCCATGGCGGGGAAGCTTGCACTTGAGAATTATCCTTCGGATTAAGATTGTTGTAGATTTAGAGCTATTTCTTCCAAAACCATTAAAACCTAACCTGCAAAAAATGGGCAGCTAAATCGTTCAAAACAAATAGCAAATTAAAAGCTACTGATTATTTTGAGAAATCAACTAAATAAAGAAAATCCATACTCATTTATAAAACTTAATTCAAAACCAAATGAACACTTACGCTCACATTGCCCAGGTTATTATTGCACTGTCAATCGTTATAATTTGGGTTTTCCGGTTTCACAATGTTGAAAAAGAATTTAGGGGTTATCAATTGAGCGACTTGACAAGAAATTTGGTGGGTGCCACTAAAATATCCCTTTCCACTCTGTTGGTTGCTGGTATTTGGTTTCCTGATTTAGTACTCATCCCAGCAGTGTTGATGGGGCTGCTGATGGTGGCAGCACAGTATTTTCACTTCAAAGCCAAACATCCTTTGCTATATCATGTTCCCTCTTTGCTGCTGTTGATATTGTGTATTTTCATTGCTGCGGTATCACTCAACTTATTTTAAAAATGAATTTACTGAAGGTCCTGATTCTGGTGTCGAGCCTCTCTTTTATAGCATACGGAATGGTCTATTTTACATCGCCAAAAATGAAAAGTGAATTCAAACGTTTTGACCTCGAAAAATTTGGAGCCCTTACAGCGGTGCTGGAGTTGTTGGGAGGATTAGGTCTACTTATTGGATTAAAATTTCAGCCCATTTTGGCACTTTCATCGGGAGGATTAGCCTTCTTGATGCTATTAGGTGTTGGCGTCAGAATAAAAGTTAAAGACACGCTTTTGGTTACATTTCCGGCGATCCTGTTTATGCTTGTGAATGCCTACATTTTTTTTGTCTCTTTGAAAGGGGCCGATCCGGATTAAAAACTTGTTTTCTGATTTTTTGATGTAGGGTTTGACGCTGAAAAAACGAATGGTTTGGGAACGATGGTATCTTTCGCTTGGAAAACGTTTCGCAGGGATTACCTGCCCCTCTGCGACGAAAGGTTAGCCACGAAGCAAGAATTCAGCGGAACCAACGTCCGCCCCATGTTTTCTCAGGCGATGATGCACAGGTATTTTCCAATCTGACTTAACACGTTATTCAAGGCTTTTATTTTGTTGGATATGTTGTGCTTCTTCTGTGATTTTTCCAAAACCGACAGGTTGCTACTCCTCCTGTTTTATAGCATATTACATTATTCCGACAATACAGATAGCTGTAACCAAACCTCTTCAATTTTTAGAATAGCGTCCATAAACGCTTCCATTTCTATTGGTTTCTCAACATAACTGTTACAATGGCTTTTGTACGCCCTTTCTATGTCTTTATGATTAGAAGAAGTAGTGAGCATTATTACAGGTATTTTTTTCAGACTTTCATTCTGCTTAATTTCCTCTACCACTTCAACCCCATTAAAGATTCACCTGAAACCAGAACAGATTTGAGGCTCATTCATGCGTTATCATAGATTTTGGTCCATTGAATCCAGCCACAAATTGCAATTAATTCTTTTAAAAACATTTAAAATGGGTTTGATTGACCTATTATTGCATGGCGAATAAAGTGCCTTGTGAACTTTATCCGTAATTTTAAATCAATTTACTACTTTGCGACCGAACGTGCGGAATGAGGGGCGCAGGCGAGCCAAAAACGGGCTAAGGGATTTTATTTTACCTACCCGCGAGAGGCGGAGTTTCCTTTTAAATCCAGTTGTTTTTTTCTTATATTTATAAAAACTTCCAGAAGATGAGAAAAAGAGCCTTCCTGAAAAACCTTTTGGCCCTGGGTGTTACGGCCAGCCCCGGCATCAATTCCTTTGGCCAGCTAATGTCCCGTTATGAGCACATTCCTCCTGCTCAACTTGCCTCCAACGAGGACTTCTGGGCCGGAATCCGAGCCGGGTACCGGCTCAAACCCGATTATATCAACCTGGAAAACGGCTTTTATTGCTTTGTCCCACAAGAAACCCTTGAAAATTTAATCGGGCACGTGCGGGAGGTAAATTACCAGGGATCCTGGTACATGCGAAACGAGCGCAAGGGAAACAAAGCGGCCACCACTGCCCGGCTGGCGGAATTGGGAGGCTGCAGCCCCGAGGAGGTGGTCATCACCCGAAACGCCACCGAGTCCCTGGATTTGATCATCACCGGCATTCATTGGAAGGAAGGAGACGAGGCCGTCATGGCCGAGCAGGACTACGGCGCCATGTTGAATCAGTTCAAACTGGCCGCCAAACGGTACGGGGTGGTAAACAAGGTGGTATCCGTCCCGAACCTGCCCCAATCCGACGAAGAAATTGTGGAGCTCTACGCGGCTGCCATGACGCCCCGGACACGGCTGCTGATGGTCTCGCACATGATCAACATTACCGGGCAGATCTTGCCCGTCCGGAAGATTTGTGACATGGCCCATAGCAAAGGGGTGCAGGTGTTGGTGGACGGGGCGCATGCCTTTGCCCATTTCCAGTTTAACCTACCCGATCTGAACTGCGACTATTACGGGACCAGCCTTCACAAATGGCTGAGCACACCGCTTGGTGCGGGCCTCTTGTACGTAAAGAAAGGGAATGCGGAACATGTCTGGCCCTTGCTTGCCGAAGGAGAGCGAGACCCCAACGACATTCATCGCCTGAACCATATTGGTACCTACCCGGCCTATACCGATCTGGCCATCAATGATGCCATTGATTACCATCATGCCATCGGCGGAAAAAGAAAAGAAGAACGCCTCCGGTATTTGCAAACGTACTGGACCAGCAAAGTCAGGGATATCCCGGGGGTAATTGTAAACACGCCTGAGGATCCTGCGCGACATTGTGGAATCGGAAACGTAGGCATTGAAGGCCTGAAACCACGCGACTTTGCAAAAATCCTGATGGAGAAATACAAGATTTTTACCGTTGCCATCGACGGTTCAAATGTCCATGGCTGTCGGATTAGCCCAAATCTCTATACGACGCTGGAGGAGCTGGATGTGTTGGTGAAAGCCTGTGAGGAGCTGGCAAGGGCTTAGGTAACTGCCCAGAACCCGTCACAGGGTCCTGCCTCAGACGCAACAAAGGCCGCCCATGACATCATCCCTTTCCGATCGGTTGCGCTCTAACATTATCAATAACGGAAAACCAAATAATGCCTGGAGGCAGGATTTTCGAACTGGCCTAAAAATAAATGGCCTGTTTTCTATCTCTGAACATTTGATCATTTTAGTTCCCATGGTTCTCTAGAATTTAAATTATTTTTTTCCTTTTAAACCATATAAAAATGCCAATAGCAATAATGAGCATTACCATTAATGACAGGAAATACCCATAATCCCAGCGAAGTTCGGGCATATTTTCAAAATTCATTCCGTAAACACCTGCGATAAACGTCAACGGAAGGAAGAACGCAGAAAATACGGTCAACAACCTCATTACATCATTGCTTTTTTGGGCTTGGAAGGTCATGTATGAATTTAACAATGCATTCGCGTCGTCTACCACCTCTTCCGTTCGTAATGTCAAATCCAATAGGGTGTCCTTGATATCTTGCAGGTTGGTATTTAAAGAATCATCAACCTTAAAGTGATGGAACACAGACTGCATGATTACCAATAGTTTCTTGGTTAACCTTGCTTTAGACTTTTCAAAATAGAGCTTTTCGATGGACAGATTATCTCCTCCTTTAAGGAAAATACTTTGTTCTAACGCGTCCATTCTTTCAGACTGGGTTTTGATGGGATCTTCAAAGGTTTGAAGTAAATCATTGACAATATGCAAGACCAATTCCTCTGAAGAGTCAACATTGTCAGGCAAATGGTTCAAAAAAGAAAAAGAAGCTCGGTGTATCGTGATTACAGCGTCCTTGTTTACAAAAAAAGCAATCTTATTACTGATTTGACCAACTTCAATGGCTTTTTCATTTTCTGATGCCGTATGGGCTCTGAGAATCATAAAGGTATAGGCAGCCGTATTTTCCAGTTTAGGCAAATGCCCGGATTTAAGTGCATCTTCAAGAAAATTTACATCTAAACGGAAAGGAAACTCAAGGTCTGTGAGACTCTCTTCTAGTGGATTTTCTATATCTATCCATTGAAAGTGACCATAGTCCTTTATTTTTTCATTCATTTTCAATGACTTATCACATTTTTTTTTATGGTAGTTAATTTAACGACTTCTTGATTTGGTCGCAAATTATTCTAATTCCTTTCCCTCATCGCTTAATGAAATCCCAGCGTTCATCACCTTGTCCCTAATTATATGCATCGGGGTTAAAGGACCAATTCCGGATGGATATACCTCGTGAATTTGTCAGCTTATGCCATTGAAATAACGATCATAAAGGTTGGTTATTGAACTCCACATAAAAAGTGCAGCCAACCAGGGGGATACTATCGGCCCAGATCCGGCCATTCATTGTCTCAATCTGGCATTTTGTCATATATAAACCAAAGCCCTTGGCATCTGGGTGCGCATGAAATACCTTTCTTATTTTGAACAGGTCCTTTCCATGTTTGTTTAAATCGATACCCAATCCATTGTCTGCAACAGATAGTACAATTTTATTTCCCTCTCGTTTACTTTTGACGCAAATATGGGGCGTACGTAAAGGTGACTTGTATTTCAATGAATTGCTAATCAGGTTATGCATAATACTCCGCACATACGTTGGCGGAAAATGGAGAAAAAGCGACTCATCAAAATCGCAATCAAGCAGCGCATTGGAACGATTTATTTGTCCTCTCAAGCCGGCACATGTTTTTAAAAAATAATCTTTCAGGTTAACCCTTTTTGATCTGATTTCTAAATCATATTTAACCTGAAGAGATTCCATCAATTCATCTAAAATTTCCCTAAGGATTTTGGTTGATCCTTTTAAAAGTTCATTAAGTGTGGCAACTTCTGATTCCTCTTTCGTTTCGGCAATATCATGCACCAGCATGAAAATATTATTCAAAGGGCCTCTTAAGTTGTGAGAGACAATATTGAAAAAATCTTCCAATTGGACTTTTTGAACCGAAAGCTTTTTGTTTGCCAGAATCAGTTCTTCGGTTCTACTTTCCTTTTCCCTATTTTGAAAAGTAAGTTCCAGGTAAGCAACAGCTAATTCATCTGCCCTTTTTTTCTTTTCCTCGTTTTGAAAGTCTAATTCCAGGTTGGCGATTATTAATTCATCTGCTCTTTTTTCTTTCTCCTCGTTTTGAAAATCCAGCTCCAGATTGGCTGTTACCAGTTCATCTGCGCGTTTTTCCTTTTCCCCATTTTGGTAGATTAGCTCCAGATTGGCGATATACAACTCCCCCGCCCTTTTTTCCTTTTCCTGATAAAGAAATTCGATTTTCCTGTTGGCTTCTGCCAACTCATTTTTATGCTCCATTTCTTTTTAACTTAGGGTTCTTATTTAGAAATAAAAATAACACGCTACCAACCTTCTGAGTATAAAAATAGCAAGACCTCCTGGGAAAATCGCCTTTATTTTTAGTAGAATATTTACTTGCAATTTACGTAAATTTTAACATAAAAGTATGTTTTTTGGTTTTTTTTAAAATTATTGCTCCATTTTTGCATCTATCAAAATCAAAACCCAGTCCGATTCTGTTAAAGAAAGTTTAAAATACTCGTAGCAACCACGGAGAGGCCTCTTCTAAAAATGCCCATTTTGGTTGACTACCAAAAAAGGTCCAAAATTCTGTAAGGGAAAGCCCTGAGGGATTATTGGCGGTGCATTCTTGTTGCCAAATAGGGGTTGTTCTTATTTACCGAATACATATAGCCCAGTAGGTATAAGAGGTACCTCTAGACGAATGATATAGTAGTAAAAAAGTTCCACTTGGGGTAACCTTCCAGATTTCAATAGCCTGGATCCTTTCTTGAGTTGATCCTGCCAAATGGCCAGGGCTGCATTTTGCATTCCTGCGTCACCCATCACCTCCCACCCGAACACACTACCTTGCAGCGACCGAATAGGTATTGACCAATAGGCAGCAAGGTACTTTCCAAACCAGTATCATTGGTATAAATGTTGCTATTGATTGTTATACGAGTGCTTCCAAAGCAGCTTTCATGGGTTTTTAATTTTTATACTTATTAAAAAACCTTATTTTTAGTGAAGATTTAATCATACTGAAAGTGTAAACGCAAATTATCAGCATTCTATGGAAATAATAACCGGAAAGATCCTCCTGGTGGATGATGAGCCGTATGAAGAACTGCTACTTAAGGAAGCATTGGCCTCAATAGACCGGTTTACGGCAGTCGAATACATTGCAGATCCTAAAGAAGCACTGGTACACCTTAAAGACAACCGTGACGAGATTTTCCTAATCATTTGCGATATCAACATGCCGGAAATGAACGGCTTGGAATTTAAGAGAGAGATTGAAAAGGACAGCTACCTGCGTGAAAAATCCATCCCATTTGTTTTTTTCTCCAGTGATGATTCCAATAAAACGGTAAAACAAGCCTATTCTCATAATGTGCAGGGCTATTTTAAAAAGGCTGACACGATAGAAGCCCAGGGCGAACTTCTGAAAATTGTTTTTAAATACTGGGCATCTTGCCTGCATCCGATTATGGCTATTGAAAAATATTAATGGATTTGAAAATTCAGTCAGATCCTCACCGACGTTTTCATCGGCAGTGATCATGCGGTTTCAAGCGATTCCTCATTGGCTATTATCGGCTGCATACTCAAGTGCAGCCAGAAGCTGCTCTTTGTCCAAATTGGGATAGCTCTTTAAAAGCTCTGTTAGTGTAAAACCACCTGCCAGCTTTCTCATCAACAGTTCCACTGTAATACGGGGCCCTTTGATCTCCGGCTTACCTAACAAAGAATCCTGTTACGGGATTTGGTCACCTACGAAAAGAGCCTTCAAAGGATCAGAGAAGAAAAATTGAGATTTCTTTCCGCGCAAGCCCAGGATTTTGCGTACTCAGTTTTTTGATGACTGCCGGGTAGTTCCTTTCAGCAATATAAAAATCAGTATCTTTCCGAAATTAAGAATAGGTTAGTAGAGAACGGCTCCGATTGCCTGCCTGGCGGCAGACAAGCCCGCCGTCTCCAAGCGGAGGACCGTTAACCACACTATAATTGTTTGATTTGGAGAAATTTAGTATAATTCAATGATTGTTATTTGAAACGGTTCATAGAGAAAGCCGCTTAAAAGTTAGGAATGTGAAAAGCCTCAAGACCTTATATCCTGTATTCATTCTTTTAATAACTCTTGGTTTTTTAACCGATTGCGGTTTCAATAGTCCCGGTCCGGATGATCACGAAGAACAACGGAACGAACCCTATGAAGGCTTGATCCCGGATTTTCAGGGTCCGACCTATTCTGACGATTATACCCCTATTTTCAGATGGAGTGATCGTTCCATCTGGAATCTGGCAAATGTTCATGACCCAACCGTGATAAAGGATGGCGACTATTTTTACATGTATCAAACCAATGCCTCTTATGGAAATGTTCATGAGGCTGGTGGGAATTATCCCGCCCGGCGTTCCAGAGACCTGGTTAACTGGGAGTATCTTGGTGCTGTCTTTGACTCGGATCCCGCCTGGGTAAAAAATGCCCTGAATACCATCCGGACTGCTATGGACCCGGCGCTACCACCCCTTGAGAACCCGGAATACGGGTTTTGGGCGCCGCATATCACAAAAGTTGCAAATACCTTCAGGCTGTACTACTGTGTTGTGGTGCTCAACCCGATTTTGGGAAATGACGGAAATGAATATTGGTCAGAACGTGCCTTTATCGGCCTTGCCGAATCTACCGATCTCTCTAGCAATAATTGGGAGGATAAAGGAATGGTGATCCACTCGGTGGCTGATGGGGAAGAAACGTATGCGCGTGATGGGGGTTCCGACTGGAGCGGGTATTTTAAGTTTAATGCGATCGATCCCTCCTATGTAATCACCCCGGAAGGTGAACATTGGCTCCTTTACGGTTCCTGGCATTCGGGGCTGGCAGCAGTTGAGGTGGATCCGGTCACCGGCAAACCCATGGAGCTGAATACCCTTCCCGATTTTGGCGTCCGAATAGCCGGCCGCGGTCGTGTACATTCCAACAGATGGCAGGCACTTGAAGCGCCTGAAATCATCTATAATGAAGATACGGGGTATTATTACCTGTTTCTGTCCTACGATGAGTTAGCAGAAGCGTATAATACACGCGTGGCCCGGTCCGAAAACATAACCGGTCCTTATTATGGTTTGGATGGCGGAAATGTCACAGCGGGAGCGGAAGCCTAT
Organism: Cyclobacterium sp.; assembly: GCA_041685605.1. Lineage (GTDB taxonomy): Bacteria > Bacteroidota > Bacteroidia > Cytophagales > Cyclobacteriaceae > Cyclobacterium. Next base: position 9,270 of record JAWLFL010000142.1, read on the forward strand.
CCTGTACTCACACACCCCTATAAATTTGCAGGTAGTGATGGATGGGTTGGAATTTCACACTCCTCCATTTTTCAGGATCCGGATTCTGGAAAATGGTTCTATGCATCGCAAGGGCGATTACCGCCAGATATTGCAGGAATTAATGTTTCTAATGCCGTTATGATGGGGCATGTGCGGGAAATATACTGGACGGAAGAGGGCTGGCCTGTGGTTGCTCCCGAACGGTATGCGGATGTTCCGGATGTTACCATAACGGAAGCGGATCTCATAGGTGAATGGGAAGAAATTACCCTCAGATATGACTACCAAGCGATGCAGCTTTCTGAAAAGATTACCTTACATGAAGATTATTCGGTAGCGGGGTACCTGAATGGAACCTGGTCTTTTGATGAGGGCTCCCAAACACTCACCTTAAATGGCACGGAACTATCGGTGGACAGTGCCTGGGACTGGGAAGCTTCTCCGAGACGTACAACGGTTACGTATGCAGGCATCTCATCGGCAGGTTTTTCGATCTGGGGTAAGAAAGTTGGAAATAAATAGGAATACATGTGGAATTGCAAATTTTGAATGGTAGATGAATCTGGATGAGGGGGAGCTGGTGCAATTGCATTGTCCCTGGATACTAAAAATCCGATCCCGATGGCCAGGCATTGCCACTTGCTTGGCTACCGGACAGGCTACCCCGACAGCATCAGGGTTATCCCGGCGCTTAGGGATTCCGAAAGAAATCGGCAAAATGCTTCGGCACAGGTTTCACCCGTTGGAACGGTCAACTTTTTGACCTATATTCACTATTGAAAGCGCACACATTGTATATAATAAATAGGTGAAATATC
>JAWLFL010000143.1:0-10032 GCA_041685605.1 Cyclobacterium sp.
ATTTGCTAGTCAAACCACCTACAATAAAAATATCAATGTAAATTTGTTTTAAAACTGACAAATGGAAGCATTACTTAACAGGATTGAGTTAAATCCCGATATACTGGCCGGAAAGCCAGTCATAAAATGCACCCGATTGTCCGTACATTTCATTATTGGATTGCTTGCCCACGGAGAAACTCCTCAATCAATTATTGAAGAATATAATTATATAACCGAGGAGGATATAAGGGCCTGTTTGCTGTTTGCAAACGAAGTATTGGAAAGTAACTTTTTCATCCCTTTGGCACCTTCCAAATGAAATTCATCGTCGATGAATGTACCGGCCCGACTGTTGCAAAATGGTTGGCCTCAGAAGGTCATAATATCCTTTCAATTTCACCTGATAGAAAAGGGATTTCGGATAAAGAAATTCTTAAATAGCTGCCGGAGAAGAGAGAGTTTTGATTACCAACGACAAAGATTTCGGTGAATTAATTTTCAAAGAAAAGCTGCCCCATTGCGGGGTTATTTTTTTGAAGCTCACTGATGAAACTGCAAAAAATAAGGTTTTTGTTTTGAATAATCTGATTCATAACCACCAACAAATTATTGATAAAGGACATTTTGCGGTTGTGACTGAAAAAAATATTAGAAGCATTGGATAGACCGGGACGAATTCTGGAATTTGGTAAAAGCTGCCACAAAGCCAAATTCTTGACACCACTCAAACAGGAAAATTCAGATCTAACAGTCAATCAATCAGGCGGAACTACTGCACGTGTTTCGGGTAATATCGGCCAGGAAATCATTCAAAAAAATGCCCCATCAGCTGTTGGTAATTACCAAGGCCTTTTTCTAGCAGTTTGGCCCTATCAAAAAGGCAGCTGGCCATGGCTGTCCTGGCAGCATGCCAATTTAGAAGCCATTAACCTGTATCTGATGGCCTTGGATTCCTCGGATTACAATGCCCGGATGCTGCTGTTTAAAACGTAATTTGTGCGCGGGCGATAGGGCAGATTCTGTGATGCCTGTGTGTCCCCGAACCGCCGGCATCCGCCAGGGCTAGTATTGGGTGGCTAAGCCGGTCGCTACGGCCCGGTTACACGAGTTGGATTTCAACTGCCGATACCGAAGCAGCCGGAAAGGTCCACGCTCCGTCGACAGGTGCCTCCTTTGTTTGTATTTGGAGTGGGTCAGGCTCCCGGGCGATTACTTCAAACTCCGGATCAGCTGCCATCTGGTGCACCTTAATCGAGGCTATCGTTTCCCCTTTTAGGGATAAGGTGGTTTTTACGGGCGAAGTTCGATGCGTATTGACTACGTGCGCAAACAAGGTATTTCCTTTTCTACTTGCCGTAACGTCCAGGTAGGCGGGCATTTGTGTGGTTGCACAATAGTTGGTGCCGCTGTATTTTCTGTAGAGTTTCATCACTTTGGCAACCGGCATCAAAAATGCTTCCCCGTAGGATCTTGGGATAGGAATCATCAGGGCGTTGACCTGCCAGCGCGTGCCGCAAAAATCCGCCATGGTCGCGATCTTGAGCAGGTCCCCGTGACGTTCGTGTAAATTTGCCATGCGGGCATAGGAAACACCGGTGGCCCAGGCGGACATCACCTCGTTTCGGTTCCTGCCCGGAAAACTGTAGTGGCACTCGGTCAGGGCCATGGGCATTTGATAGGGCTCCACCTGTTCCCGCATGGCAACTACTTTTTTCTCGTGAAAGGCACAGGCATTCATCAGGTATTCCCAGGTTCGGGCAGGATCTTTCCGGTAATCTACTCCTTTCAAGGGGTTGTCCTGTTCCCTGCCGTAGGGGTTAAACATGTGGTGAAACGCCACGTAATCCAGGTTTTCTCCGGCACGCTCGATCATTTCCCTGGCCCAGAAGGTTTCTTCTCCTTCACCCCACCGTTGCAAACCGCCCCAGCCGATCAGTTTGATAGAGGGATCGGCCCGAAGCATCTCTTTGCTAAACGCCTGCGTCTTCTGAACGGCGGTATCCAGGTGAAAACGGTCGTTGGCATAGGAGGTTTCGTTGCCGATTTGCCAGAACGGAATTTGCAAGGGACCGTCTATACCATGTGCCTTTCGTAGCGCATTGTCCGGATTGTTGCAATAGTCCACCCATTCGGCAGCTTCCTGGGCGGTGCCCCGCCGATCGCTTCCCATACCGTCAATCGACCATCCGGGGCTTCCTTCCGACTCAAAGTTCACACACATGAGCGGATCGGCACCCACCTGCCTGCAAAAGTCGACGAACTCCGCCGTGCCTACCTGGTTTGATTCATACCCGCCCCACAGTAGATTTTGCATGGGTACACGACTGCTTCGCTTACCGACGCCCTCTCGCCAGCGGTAATACGAACTGAAAATACCTCCAAACCGCACCATGCTGGGCGCCAGCTCCCGGGTGGCTTCCAGCACGTCCTCACGCCAGGCGTGTTTACTAAAATCCCATGCGGCCTCCACCGACCCGTCGGTGCGGCCCAGGGGTTCCATAAACTGCATGTACAAATAGGGAGACAAGGCAAAGGTAGGCTCGGGATCAATTTCGATGCCCTCTTTTGCCTTAACGACAACAGACCTGGCTCCGGCTGACAGCTCCGGGCTGGCTGCTAATCCTGCTCCGGCAAAAGCAGCGGATTTAATAAAGGTTCTTCGGTTGATACTCATTTTTGATCTAGGGTCGTGTACGCAAAAAACGGACGGATAGGTTACAAATTCGGCAATAAAGCAACAGCAGTGATGCTTGGACTAGCCAATAGGCGTCGACCCTGTATACCTGCCATCAGTTTAAATTAATAAAAATTCAATGATCCACAAAAAATAAGGAAGAGCAACAGCCCAAACGAAAAAATACCAGGATGCACCTAAGAGCGAAATAAGTCGTGATTACGGATGCAGGCCTGTAGGTTGGAAGCGCTACACGCCTACCCCATGCACCTGCGCGTTGTCCAATTTATTCCATCGACGTCGCTTGGGGAGCGGTCAACCATTACCAGGACTAAATCCGCGGGCGGACGTAAGGTTTTTAGTAAATGATTCACATTGGTTTGATCATGCGACAAATGTTGGGTACTTTTCTATCGTAAACGAATTCATCCTAAACGATAGTCAAAATGAAAACAACACTTATTCAAAAGCTAATGAGAATCCTGCTGGGTGGCCTAATGGTATTGGCGGGACTGGGACATTTGACTTTTCAACGGGAGGAATTCCAGGCCCAGGTTCCACGATGGTTACCTGAGGATCCGGCGTTTATGGATTTTGTCGTCATATCCTCTGGCATTGTAGAAATATCGCTGGGACTTGCGATGATCTTTCTAACCGGGTATACCTATTACGTGGGGATTGCGTTGGCGGTCTTTTACGTACTTATCTTCCCTGGAAACCTATCTCAGTACACCAATGGTATCGATGCTTTTGGCTTGGATACCGACCAAAAACGATTGATACGGCTATTTTTCCAACCTGTATTGGTTGTATGGGCTCTTTGGTCCACCGGCGCTTTCAATAACTGGACTCAGAAAAATAAAAATAGAACCTAAAAAATGTTTTATGAATTCGCAGCGACGCATTTTGCCAGCTTAACTATGGGGTAAGTTTTGTTTTATCGGATAAAGTTGACATGAATGGAAAACAGGCGCATCCCGGCTTCACGTTTCTAAGACCGGAACCTGGCGGCTTGGTTGGAGATTGCATCAAATGGAATAACAGCGATGAAATGAGATGTACCCTGAATCGGAAATAGTAAGTTTGAAACCCAATAAAGATCTAGACTATTTTCTGGAACTCTTTAGCCAAAAGAAGATTCAGATCTTCATTGACGGACCCTATTTACTCGGGGATTCCCCCGGACTGATTCAGTATTTTGGTAAGGGAAAGCATCAGGGGAAGGTGGTAATCGGGCTGGGACATGCTGAATAAAAATAGACCATGGAAAAGCTAGTAAGAAAAATAAATCCCAACGTAAAGGAGGTATTTGACCGGTATCCTGACCCTGTTCAGGGAAAAATGCTTTTTTTACGGGAATTGATTATCGAAACGGCCGAAGAAACCGAGGGGGTTGACGAACTGGAAGAGACGTTGAAATGGGGGGAACCAAGTTACCTGACCAAAAACGGTAGCACCATCCGAATGGATTGGAAAGCAAAAGCCCCGGATCAGTATGCCTTGTATTTCCAATGCACGAGTCGCCTGGTGGATACCTTTCGAATGGTTTTTGACCGTACCTTTCACTACGAGGGAAATCGGGCAATCGTGTTTGCAATAAACCAGCAAATCCCGGTCCCTGAACTAAAAGAATGCATCAAAGCGGCTTTACGATACCCCAAGGTCAAAGACCAACTGACCTTGGGGATTTGATAGGGCAAACGTTTTTATTGTTACTTAGCCCCTCTACAAGGCCTATTTAAATTTAAAACCAATGGATAAAGGGTAGCGTGGTAGCAATTCCCTTCCCCATTAGCCTTTTTGTTGGTTCCTGCGCTGAAGTAGCCTCTTGTTTGGCGCTTTTAATCCGTGCAAGAAGATTCGTCTGCTTTTTATAATCGTAGGCTTCAAAAAATCTTACATTGTACGGTACAATGATTAATTTCAACAACATGTTTAAAATACTGCTCTCAATCACAATAACTTTTGGCCTGGTTAACCTGATTTTTGCCCAGGCCGACTCTAACGACCGCCCATTAAAAATTAGTGGGTATTTGGAAACCTATTACGTGTACGATTTTGGCGAGCCCGTGGACCACAACCGCCCCGATTTCCTTTATTCATTCAACCGGCACAATGAGGTAAGTTTAAACTTCGGATACATTCAGGCAGCCTATGACGACGATCAGGTAAGGGGAACGTTGGCGTTGATGACAGGCACCTATGCCAATGCCAATCTCGCCGCCGAACCCGGGGTATTGAAAAACATTTTTGAAGCCAATGCGGGTGTGAAAATTTCCAAAACCAAAAACCTGTGGGTGGATGCCGGTATCTTTGGCTCCCATATTGGCTTTGAAAGTGCCATAGGGGCCAATTGCTGGAACATGACACGGGGTATTTTGGCGGAAAACTCCCCTTACTATCTCTCCGGGGCAAAAGTTTCGTACACCAGTGATAATGAAGCCTGGTTTCTAAGTGGCTTACTCCTTAATGGCTGGCAGCGCATACAGCGGGTTCCTGGGAACCAAACCCCTTCTTTTGGCCATCAACTTACCTGGACACCTAATGAAAAAGTAACGCTCAACAGCAGTTCGTTTATTGGCAGCGACACGCCGGACAGTACTCGGCAAATGCGGTATTTTCACAATTTCTATGGTCAGTTTCAATTCAACGATCAATTCGGATTGATCGCAGGATTTGATATTGGTGCGCAGCAAGTGGCAAAAGGAAGCAATGATTACCATCATTGGTATACACCTGTGCTCATAGGCCGGTTTACACCTACCGAAAAGCTGGCTGTTTCCGCCAGGGCGGAGTACTATTCGGATAAAGATGAAGTGATCATTTCCACCGGCAGTGGCTTTCAAACGTTTGGGTATTCTGTGAATGTGGATGTGCAGGTAATGGAAAATGTGCTTTGGCGAGTAGAGGGTAGGACCTTTAGTAGTCGAAGAGATGAAATTTTCCTGGAAAGGCAACAAGCTCCCACGCAAAGCAATTTCTTTATCGGAACCTCATTGAGTATCGGGTTTAATTGATTAGAGATGATGATTGATAAACGATAATGGGCAATGGCGACTTCCTGAGGCTTTTCAGGTATAAATATAAATAAGCGTATTGGCTATAATTACTAAAAGACACCAAGTAGTTGACTGGTTTTGAAACAAACATTGCCAATCAATGGATTTCTGTCGACATTGGGAGCGGTCAGGTGCTGAAAAATCGCACCCTTCCGGCAGAAGAATTGAGCCAAAGAGCCCGCGCATTGGTAGAACAACGGATAACGCCAAAAAGGGTTCGATTGCTCCGCTAGTGCCTATGGAGGTAAGCAGCATTTTCATACTATACTATACTATACTATACGGATGGTTTGCCACCAATCCCCGGTCTTGTTTTTTTGTATTCCTGGTAAACCAGAAGTAAAACGAGGATGATTTCCCCGACAAAATATGCAATCCCCAACCAGGTTATTTTTTCGCGATAAACGAACAGCAATGTAACAGTTGCCACGCAATACGCAAGATTCGCAAAAAGGATGATTCCGAGATAGCGGGAAAAACCCCTTTTTGCCAGCAAGTAGCTGCCTAGTGAAAAAGCCGCAAAGCCCAATGCAACGACCGAAAGTACGTAGACGGTCGCCTTTGGCATCCCAAATAGCGGTTCATACCGAGCCACTACCTGATTAAGCAGGGTGGCCGTCATCAAGGCCCCCACGCCATCCAGCAATAACAAGTTTTTCGCAGAAATTGTCATGACTTCTCTTCTCGTAGGTGAACACGCAAAAGTAAGGACTCGGCTTGTCTTTTCTTTTGACGAATGTCAAAAAATCAGGTCGCATTCCGTAATCTACTTAGGGTCTCCTGGGTTATGCCCAGGTAGGAAGCGATATGTCCAAGACTCACGTATTGGGTGATCCGGGGGTAGCGGTTTAGCAAATGGTCGTAGTGCTCCTTCGCCGATAAAAATAACATGCCTTCCATTTCGGTAAAAAATACGGTGGCCTTTTCTTCTCCGTCTATCGTGTAATGCGTCTGAATACAGCCCTTCAGGACAAAATACCCCGTTTTGGAACGTTGCCCTTCTTCCAGTAAAACCGTGCTTCTTTTCCCGAGTGAAACTGATCCAAATCGATCAAGGCCTTTTTGACGGTAGTGCTGGGTAGCATAGGAGATTACTCCACTATCAACCGTAATTGCTTACCTAATCCGGCCTCAATAATTTTTCTAAAAGTTGATATTTCAATATCGGTCTTGTTGTTCTCAATACGCGATATATAAAATCGAGTTGTGCCGCTCCTTATAGCAAGTTGTTCTTGAGTCAATCCAGCTTTTAAACGCGCTGTCTTAATAATATACCCAATTTTTGGTTCATTATTGTCAACCGGTTGACTTAACTGGAATAGGGTATCAGGTCCAATTTCATAGGGGTGTGTTTCAATTTCACCGGTTTCGTTTTTAATTTTTAACCCAATATTTGGCCATGATAAAGTGAAGTTTCGTAATGCCACTTTATTAAATTCGTTTAAATCAAGAAGTTGATATTCTATGTCCTCTTTTGAAATATTCCAGTCGCGGAATATTTTTTTAAAATCCAATAATCTGCTTTCTCCATTATTAAACATACATTGGATTTTATACTCCTCAACGTTCTCTATTTTTATAATCCTGGGCAATTTAGGTCGCTGTCTCATCATCTGGGATTTAATTGTTTAAAAACACCCATTAAATATTCTTTGTTTTCTATAGCCCATTCAATTACTTTTTTCCGCTGAGCTATAGGGATTTTGCCTTTATAGGTGTTTAACGACTCGATTTCAATTAGTTCTTCAAATTCCGCATAGATGGCGTGAAAATGTGGTGGCGGATGTTCTCGTGAATAAACATCAACCTTAACTGAATCGATGATCTTTATTGTCGGCATCAATTGTTATCTAATTCGACAATAAAATTAATCAATCTCTATTAAATATTCAAAATTAATGGTCTGATTGTAAGCCATTTGATTTCCTATACGGCTGTATTTCCTTTTTTTTAGCCAAAACCGGCCAGCTAAGCCTCAAATATCCTTTTTCCACCTGAATAGGGAATTACTACAACTTTTCAAGGTCATCAACTGGCAACACTTCCTGCGATAAAACTACTTTCAAAATCAGGGTACATCGTTGTGGTACTACTTTTGTGTCCCACAAGCGCCTGCGTTTACCGAAATTCCACACTATCAACGTTTTTGGAAGGTTTCCTGATATCCCACGACAGGGTATCGGGTACGCCCGACAGCTTGCTGGCAAACGCCGAATACCAGCGCAAAAAAAAAGAATAATTGCGGAAAGCAAAAAGACCTTCAGGCTGGTAAGAAATGGCGAGGTTGTTTCCGGATGGCTTCCTGTTCGTATTGACAGGGTCAGGTTAATGCAGCATTCGGATTAGCCTCCACCGTCAAAAAAAACAGACTAATTACCGTTTCGTTTCCCCTGGCAACTTGCGATTTCAGGCTTTTCTGGCTAATTTTCAACATTGAACTAGTGCCCAAACACCCATGAATAAGCCCGGTTTTCTTATTGGATTTGCCAGCATCCTGCTTGCAGGAGTCATTTACTATGCCCTAACCCAGGAAAAGGAAATTGATTTCAGCACCCAGGTAAAGCCCATACTCAACCAGCACTGCATTTCCTGCCATGGGGGTGTTAAGAAAAACGGAGGCTTCAGCCTGCTATTTGAAGAGGAAGCCCTGGCCCCTACCGAATCCGGCCATCCGGCCATCATCCCGGGAGATGCCCACGGCAGTGAATTTATCTCCCGCCTGAGCGAAAGCGATCCGGAAGTACGCATGCCTTACCAGAAAGCACCTCTCAGTGAGGAAGAAATCGAAATTCTCACCCAGTGGGTGGAAGAGGGCGCAAACTGGGGCCAACATTGGGCGTACAAAACGCCTACGAAACCGGTGGCTCCAGGGGAGGGCCTTCAGGCAGGCTTTCTCCCGGAAGAGGCTCCGCCTTTCATTCAAAATGACATTGACCGGTTTATTGCCGAAGGGCTGACCCGGCAAGAACTTAGCCCTTCCCCCGAAGCAAGTAAAAATATCCTTATCCGTAGGCTGAGCCTTGACCTTACCGGACTGCCGCCTGACGAAGCTCTGGTGAGCCAGTGGAAATCGGGCCGGATGAGCTATGAGGAATTGGTAGATACGCTACTGGAAAGTCCCGCTTTCGGCGAAAAGTGGGCTTCCTGGTGGCTGGACCTGGCCCGCTACGCCGATACCAAAGGCTACGAGCGAGATGTCAGCCGGGAGATCTGGGCCTATCGGGACTGGGTGATCAAGGCCCTGAACGCGGACATGCCCTTCGACCAATTTACCGTGGAGCAGCTTGCCGGAGATTTATTGCCCGAACCGGATTTAGATCAACTCACCGCCACGGCTTTTCACCGCAACACCATGGTTAACGATGAAGGCGGTACCCAGGATGAAGAATTTCGGGTAGCAGCCGTCATTGACCGGGTCAATACTACCTTTGAAGTCTGGCAGAGTACGACCATGTCCTGCGTGCAGTGCCACAGCCATCCGTACGATCCTTTTAAGCAGGAAGACTATTACCAGATCATGGCTTTCTTCAATAACAGCCGGGATGAGGACACCCACGGGGAGGAACCCAAATTAAAATTCTATACCGGGGAAGACAGCGTCCGCATGGAGGAAATTAAATCCTGGGCTGCCCGGCACGGTAATCCAGGGCTGGAAGAAAAAATGGAGGCCATTCTGCTTTATCAGGAACCCAAATACCACGGCCACATTGCCGAGGACTTTGAAAATGGCGAATTGATCGACACCAAATGGCTGGGCCTTTGGGACAATGGTTCCTGCTACCTCAGGGATATCTATACCGAGGGTTCGCCGTATATTTATATTAATTACTGGACGAGAAACGAAGGAAACCGGTTGACCATTCGAAAAGGTGGCCCGGAGGGAGAAATCCTCTCTCGTTTCACACTGGGAAAAACAGAGGGCAGGGAAATCCGCCGCTTTCCCATCAAAGAGCTGCATGAAAAGGTAGACCTCTACCTCCACATGGAGAACAAATCCCTGAAACCGCAGCAAACCAGCTCTACCATCAATTGGTTTGGCTTTTTCCCGGAGCTACCCGGACAAGACCAACCCGGGCACGAAGAAATGGACCGCGATTTTGTAGCCTTGCTAAACAAAAACACCCCTTCCGTTCCGATTCTCGTAGAAAACCCGGATTACATGAAGCGTGAAACCCATGTGTTTGAAAGAGGCAATTGGATGCTCAAAGGGGAAACCGTAAAACCGGATGTCCCCGCCGTCCTCAACACCTGGGATTCGGACTGGCCTGAAAATCGCCTTGGCCTTGCCTACTGGCTGACCAGCAAAGAAAATCCGCT
>JAWLFL010000144.1:0-2553 GCA_041685605.1 Cyclobacterium sp.
GGAGGAAGGGGCTTTTTGTAGGCTTCCCGGTTTTGAAAATAATCCAGTGTGCATAAAATCGCCTCCTATTTTGGATGGATTTTCTTATCTTTCCAAAAATGAGTGTTGCTGGCTTTAAATGGCAAGTATGGGATTGATTAGCTGTATTCGTTGGATAGGGAGGATTGGTAAGGGATAGCATGCCCTTGGTTTATCTGAACGGATTTGCTGATTAAAAACAGGAATGATTCCCCTTTAAGCATAAAATCAAATTTTAAGTGTAGTTCTATATGAGAAAGTTTTCGATCGTTTTATTAAAAAACGTAGGTTGCGCCTTGATTTTCCTGAGCGCGTACGTTGCCTGTTCGCCAAGGAGTGAAGCTGATAAAATCATTGATCAATCCATCGCAGCCCATGGAGGCGAACGCTTTCAATCGGCCAAAATAAGCTTTGATTTTCGGGAAAGGCAGTACGAAATATTCAAATCTCCGGAGCGGTTTCGATATGTTAGGGCTTTTTCCGGCGAGGCTGGTCGGATAGTAGATGTGCTTGACAACAAAGGGTTTACCCGTAAAATAGACGGGGAGGAGGTGGTTTTGCCCGATAAGGACAAAAATGCTTATGCTAATTCTGTAAATTCGGTGGCTTATTTTGCTTTTTTACCCTACGGTCTCAATGATCCGGCAGTGATCAAAACCCACCTGGGGGAAATTCAGTTAGAGGGAAAAACGTACGAACTTATTAAAGTAACTTTTGAAAAGGAAGGTGGGGGGGAAGATTACGATGACGAATTCCTGTATTGGATCAATAAGGAAAATTTCCGGATGGATTTTATGGCCTATACCTACCACACCGATGGAGGAGGGGTCCGTTTTCGGAAGGCTAAAAATCAACGAGAGGTTTCTGGAATTCTTTTTCAGGACTATGATAATTATAAGCCCGAAGATGAAACAGTAGCCGTGGAGGAAATGCAACCGCTGTACGAGGAAGGAAAGCTTGAACTGCTGTCCGAAATACTTTTAGAAAATATTCAAGTGGAATTGATTCAATAGAAAAAGGCAGCTACCATGCATGAAAAAAGAGGACTGGTCATTTCCGGAGGAGGAAGTAAAGGAGCATTTGGAGGTGGAATAGCCGAATACCTGATCCGCGACTGTGGTTTCAATTACGAAATATTTGTGGGAACTTCTACCGGAAGCCTATTGGTGCCACTCCTATCCATAAACGAAATCGAAAAAATCAAGGCAATCTATACCTCGGTTACCCAGGATTGCATTTTTAGCACCAATCCGTTCGTTATTTCCAAAATTAACGGTGTGTATAAAACCCGCATCAATCATTTTAGTACGATCAAAATGTTTTTGAAGGGCAAGAAGACATTTGGCGAGAGCAAAAACCTGTTCAAACTCATCAAAGAAATCATCACGCCTGCAGATTTTGATCGGATGAAAGCCAATACCGCAGAAATTTACATCACCGTTTCCAATTTGAGTACGAATAATGTAGAATACAAACGGCTGAAGGATTACGAGTACCACGATTTTTGTGAATGGATTTGGGCTTCTTCCAATCTGATTCCCTTTATGAGTTTGGTGGAGAAGGACGGCTACGAGTACGCAGATGGCGGGTTTGCAGATTTGGTTCCGATTTCCGAGGCCATTTACAAGGGGGCAACCGAAATTGATGTGATCGTGTTGAAAGCAAGGGCAGGGAGGGAGATGAAACGACCGGTGCGTAATGCCTTGGAATTAACGACAAGAGCCTTTGATTTTATGTTGGACCAGATTTCCAGCGATGACATTAAGATCGGCGAATTGCTTGGAAAAAGGCGCAGGGTGAACCTCAACTTTTATTACCCACCGGCAGTATTAACGGAAAATTCACTTATTTTTGACCCTTACCAAATGAAAAAATGGTGGCGGCAGGGAAAGCGATTTGCTAAGGAGCAAAATCCGGTTTGTAAATGTATCGAAATAGGAGTTGACAAATAAATCATATGCCACATTCTTGGAAAAAATTCATTTATCTTCCGGCTGCTTTGCTTTCAATACTGTTGCTAACGGCAATGGACAGGCCGCCCTTGCCAGGGTTATTTGTCATTGGCGATAGCATTTCCATGCAGTACGGCCCGTTCCTTGAACAATACGTACAGGGGAAGTGGATCTATGACCGCAAAAGGGACGAAGGATCAAGTTCTGCTAATCTGGATCATCCTGCCGGGGCCAATGGAGGCGACTCGGGCATGGTGTTGGCCTACCTTCAGCAAAAGCTACAAGACCCATCCTTCCGTCCGGACTTGATGCTGATCAATTGCGGCCTGCACGATATCAAAACCGATGTAAAAACAGGAGAGAAGCAGGTTTCCCTGGACGACTATCGCTCCCATCTGGAACAAATGTATACCCTTTTGCAGGAAAAAGGAATCCAAATGGTCTGGATCCGAACTACCCCGGTAGACGACGAGACCCACAATTCAAATCAACAATCCTTTTACCGCTATGCGGCCGATCTGGAAATTTACAATGCGGTGGCGGATGTGGTTTTCGAGTCCAGAGGCGTTCCTGTGATTGATCT
>JAWLFL010000144.1:2653-10022 GCA_041685605.1 Cyclobacterium sp.
GAAGGGATTCCGGTGATGCAGATGCCCAGAGAGGATTCAGTCTGCCAGTACACCATCATGGGTGATAAACCTTTTGAAATCAAGGATCTCACCAAAGACGAGCGCTTTAATAAAAAATTGTATGTGACAGATGATCCCAACCTGAAATATTACTGGGGGGTTCCCTTAAAAAGTGAATCCGGTTTAAATCTGGGAGCTTTGTGTGTGGTGGACACGGAGTCCAAGTACATTAGCCCCGAGAAAATGGCCTTATTGGAGATCATTGCCGATGAGATTGTCAATCGCCTGAAACTAATAAAAAAAGTCTCATTTTTACAATCTGAAGTCCAAAATGCCAGAGAAAAACAAGAGCAGGTAGCCCATGATATCAGAGGACCTATTGGAGGAATCATTGGCCTGGTGCAAATCATCAAAGAACAGGGAGATAAAAGCCAGATGGAAGATGTGCTGGAGTTCGCCGAAGTCGTTCAAAATAGTGGAAAATCATTATTGGAGTTAGTAGATGAAATTTTATCCGATAAAAAAGAGGGTAAAAAGGAAGCTGTGCTGGCCGATAATGAATACAATCTTCTGACGCTAAGGGAAAAATTAAAAAATCTTTACGGAGTCCAGGGCGAACAAAAAAAAGTAAATCTTCTCGTAGAGGTAAAAGGTGAAAATAAAGAAATTGCCTTTCCGAAAGCAAAATTACTTCAGATATTGGGAAACCTGATTTCCAATGCCATCAAATTTACACCGGAAGAGGGTAGCGTAAACGTAAGCTTGGCACTTACTGAAACCGCTGGCAAAAAGGAATTATTGGCAGAAGTGAAAGACACGGGGGCTGGAATGACGGAGGAACAGATCGAAGCTATTCTGAACAGTAAAGGGAATACGACAAAAGGAACCTCCGGTGAGAAAGGCTATGGTTTTGGTCTTCCCCTGGTAAAGCATCTGATTGATGGTATGGGAGGTACACTAAAAATTCATTCGAGGCCAGGTTCCTATTCCCTGTTTGAGGTAGCGCTCCCGGTTTAATTTTCTGCCTGTTTTGGTTTGATTTGGAGTCCGAAATCGTTTTTTTTGATAAACCCTTAAAATAACTGGTATGGAAAAATACACGTTACCGAATTCTGAATTAGAAATTTCAAGATTAATTTTTGGTTGCTGGGCCATCGTCGGTGGTTTTAATTGGGGGCCGCAGGACGAAAGAGATTCTCTGGCCGCTATCAAAATGGCCTATGATCAGGGAATTACCACGTTTGATACCGCAGAAGCCTATGGAGGAGGCGCTTCAGAGAATTTGTTGGCCAAAGCCCTGGGAGAAAAACGCAAAGACATCATTATTGCTTCCAAAGCGGGTCCTGCTGATTTTGCATCGGAGGATATTAAAAAAGCGTGCGAAAGAGGGCTGAAGAATTTAAAGACCGACTACATCGACCTCTACCAGCTGCATTGGCCCAATCCGGAAATCCCGTTGGAGGAAACGTTAGGCGCACTCCAGGAACTTCGGGAGGAGGGTAAAATCCGGGCCTTTGGCGTATCCAATTTTGGAAACAAAAGCCTGGATACCTGCAAAAACTCCGGATTCAAGATCAGTAGCAATCAAATGGCCTATAATTTACTTTTTAGGGCCATTGAGTATTCCATTCTTCCGCAGTGCATCGAAGATGATGTTCCGGTACTTTGCTATTCTCCCATTATGCAGGGCTTGCTGACAGGGAAGTTTTCCTCGGAAGCGGAGGTACCCGATGACCGGGCGAGAACCCGGCATTTCACAAAAGAACGTTCTCAATCCCGTCATCAGGAGGAGGGCTGTGAAGAATTGACTTTTCAAACAATTAGTCAGATCAGGGAGTTTTCCAAAGAAGCGAATATTCCCATGGGAAATTTAAGTTTGGCATGGTTGCTCTACCAAAAGGGGGTGGCGGCTGCCATCGTCGGTGGAAGAAATGCGGCGCAGGTTAGAAAAAATGCAGCGAGCGCTCAGGTGACACTGACCCCCTCCCTGGTATCCAGCCTTAATGAAATTACCCGTCCGCTCAAAGAGGCCTTGGGCCCCAACGCAGACCTATGGCAAACGGACGGTAGGGTGGTATGATTTTTTAGGGGACGGCGATCTTTCCCATTCTTTTATAAAAAAATATATGTGAGCGATATGGGGATAAATGATTTGACAACTACCTAAAAGATGGCCGTAAATACTGGCATCATTTATGGTAGAATTTGGTGTAATTGATTCCATTTTTTAGATTTCTAAAAATATTAAAATCATGTTTGAATTGGAGAAAAACGAAATCAAATTTCTTTATAACGGTAAAAAGTTGGAAGACAGGGAAGCCTATGCCTATGTTTTGACGCTACATAAGCATGTAATCAATGAGTTGGATGTATCGAAAAATGAAATGACCCCAACTCAGGTTTTAGAGTTGGCAAAAAAACTAAACAAAAGTGTAATCGATCTCTTCGACGAGAAATCTGATTATTTCAAAGCAAACATTCAAGGAAAAGAGATCGACGAAACCGATCTCTTGACCTTATTGATTAAGGAGAAATCTGCTTTGAAAACGCCTCTTTTGATTTCAGCGAATGGGGCAAAGGTTTTAGAATATCCAAGGGATACCATTAAGATAGATATGGTATTCAATGAAATAAGCGGAAACGATTCATAATCGCTTTATTCCAGGTAGTCTAGCGTAGAAACTAATCTTTCCCATCCTGTAATTCTCCTGTAATTCTGGTTTTTTTAAGTAAAATGAAATTTAATTTCTTCGTAAAAGGGAATTTTTCTTTGTTTTATAACTTTTTGGATGAAATTTTTTTCTATTTTTTGCATTCATTTGACGAGTAAGAAATGAAAGCCCAAATTACCGGCATTGTAGCAGTAGTAGCTCTATTCTTGATTTTGTTGTCTCCAGGGGAGGCAACGGGTCAATTTGTTGGAGGAAAAAGTACACCGCCAAACATCGTACTCATCCTTGCAGACGACCTTGGCTGGATGGATGTGGGGTACAATGGGGCTGAGTTTTACGAAACGCCCAATATCGACCAACTCGCGTCCGAGGGAATGGTCTTCAGTCGATTTTACCCGTCGGCTGCCAATTGCGCCCCCTCCCGTGCGAGTTTGCTTACCGGAATGTACTCACCACGGCACCAGGTTTATGTTCCGCAAGGTTTGTCCAGGGGTGGTGATGTTTCCAAAATGCGGTTCAAAGTTCCCACCCATGGCCAAAATTCCACTTTCAATACTATCCCTGTGAGTATCAATACTGTTTCATCGGAAATTGAATCACTTGCTGAAACGCTTAAAAAGTCGGGCTATGTATCCGCCAGGCTTGGGAAATGGCACATAGGTGACGATAACCAGGGATTCGATGTTTTATCTGCAGCTGGTGAAATCGGGGAAATCACAAATTATTGCGGAGACGAAAAGCGTTACTACAACGATGATTATGTGGCGGAAAGGCTGACCGATGCAGCGCTCGGTTTTATCGAAGATAACAAAGTGAATCCGTTTTTTCTTTATTTGAGTCACTGGGAGGTACACACTCCTCTTGCCGCAAGGGACGAAAGGATCGAATATTACAAAAAAAAGCTCAAAAATCGGTCTGGAAAAAATTACGACCCAGTATATGCAGCCGAGGTGGAACAGGTTGATATTAGTGTTGGCAGGGTTTTAAACAAACTTAAAGAGCTGAATCTGGAAGATAACACAGTTGTGATATTTACTTCTGATAACGGTGGGCTTTCATCGGTTACCGACAATGCTCCCTTACGGGCGGGAAAAGGTACCTATTACGAAGGAGGAATCCGGGTTCCCTTCTGCATTAAATGGCCCGGCGTAATCCAACCTGGTTCCAAAACCGACATTCCGGTAACCGGGGTTGATTTTATGCCCACCTTTGCCGAGATTGCCTCAGCGGAGCTCCCCCAAAACCAGCCGGTGGACGGCGATTCTTTTGTACCGGTTCTTAGAGGGGAACCATTCAACTGGGAACGTCCGCTTTTTTTCCATTTTCCGCTTTACCTGGGTGGTAGTGTGGAAGTACTACCATCCTTCGACGGAGAAGAAAATTACTGGCGTGCCGTTCCTTCTTCTGTTATTATGGCCGGTGATTGGAAATTGATTTATTATTATGAATACAATCGTTATGAACTGTTTAATTTAAAGGAGGATATTTCAGAGCAAAACGACCTCTCTGGCAGAGAAACCGGGATTGCGATAAAACTGTTGGAAAAACTTAGAAATTGGGTAGCTGATGTAAATGCTCCTGTACCTACTGTTTTAAATAATAAACATTTAAGCGATAAACAATCAAAAGATGAAATTCATTAATCAAATTTTAATTGCCTTTCCGCTAGCGGGATTGATAGCTTTTTCTGTTGGCTTTCAGGAGAAAGGTTCGGCACCTTTGGATAAGAGAGAGAAAAAACCTAACATTATAGTAATCATTCCCGATGATCTGGGATGGGCGGATGTAGGTTATCATGGTTCGGAAATAAAAACTCCGAACATCGACAAACTGGCGAAAACTGGAATTCGTCTCAACCAGCATTATGTAATGCCAACCTGCACGCCCACAAGGGTATCTCTGCTCACAGGCAAGTATGCAAGTCGGTATGGCATTACCGGTCCCGATTACGGAGAAGTCATTGATTTGGGTGATCCAACATTGGCCTCTTTATTAAGCGAAAATGGTTATTTTACAGCCATTGCCGGGAAATGGCATTTGGGTTCTCCGCCCTACACGCCTTTAAAGTACGGTTTTCAGTCATCCTACGGTTATTTCGATGGCCAGATTGATCCATACACGCACGAATACAAAACCGAAACAGAATTGACAAGCAGGGAATCGTGGCACCGGGATGATGAATATTTGGTGGAAGAAGGCCATGTAACCGATTTGCTTACTGCCGAGGCGATACGGATAATCGAGGAAGATAGGGATGAACCGTTTTTCCTCTATTTGGCGCACCATGTTCCTCATTATCCACTGGAAGAACCAGATCAATGGATGTCACTTTACGATGATTTGTTCCAGCATCCTTCACGCAGGTTGTTTGCAGCGAGTGTTTCACACATGGATGACGGCATTGGGAAAATCATCGATGCACTCGAGCGCACTGGTAAACGCAATAATACCCTGATATTATTTCTGAGTGATAACGGTGGGCAGCACAGCTGGCAAAGCGATACAGAGTACCGCGGAAAGTATGCCGATAAACCACATTCGGTGCTAGGCAACAATTACCCGTTGCGCGGGTGGAAAGGTGATTTGTACGAAGGGGGAATCCGGGTGCCAGCCATTGCCAATTGGCCCGGGAAACTTGCCCCAGGTGAAGCTGATTTCCCCATACACATGGTAGACTGGGTAGCAACGATATGTAGCCTAACCGGTGCTGATACCGATTTAGAAAAACTGAAACTTGATGGTAAGGAAATTTGGTCTTTATTATCAGGAAAGAAAAAAGTGGCAGAAGAACGTTCATTGTATTGGAAAACCGGGCAATTCTATGCAGTACGGGAAGGCCACTCGAAATTACTTGTTAACCGCACTACAAACAAGGTTGAATTATATGATTTGGAAATTGATTTCAGGGAAACTAAAGATTTGAGTAAATCAAATCCAGAAAAAACTAAATACATGATGCAATTATTGGAGGAGTTTAAAAAAGATGACAGAAATTAAATGTTTAAATATTCTATAAAAACCAATTCACCTTTTATGATGTATTTAGCATTCAATGAAGTGGAGTAGAAGGTGATCCAAGGGTATAAGAAGGATTTTGAGGAGTTTTTTGGGAGATCAAGTAGATTACCGTACCCATTTAGCAGTGACCAGTCCTTTCAATTGTACCAATGCCTAACAGAGTTGGATCCATGGCATTTCGGGAAAAATTAATTGGCGCAAAAGCCCAAAATATTTGGTGTTTCTTAGAATTATTTCGATAATTAGGATCTGCTGAAAAACTCAAAAAACACCAGTTTTTACAACCAGCCCAGAGAGCTATCTGGGTTGGTTTTGTCTTTTCTGGATCTTCAAAATCCGCCTTATGGTGTATCTGAGTATGGTTTTAGCTCTCTCCACGCTGAAAAACTCAAGCACGGGAGTGCCATCGCGGCCAATTTGACCAGGTTGAGCACTAGGATGATGGAAGCGATCCACGACTGGCTGGTGTTTTTGAACCTTACCCGAGAAAGTATTTAAGATACATGTTTTCGGTAATTTGGGCGATGGTTTCCCGGTCATCCAAATTGAGTGTATGCTTGATGATCACTGCTCCGATCAAGACTCTTGGATTCAGGGTTGCTTTTGTTGTACATGTTCGCCAGATCATCCCCGGGAATCTGCTTACTGAGTACTAAATATAGATTTTTATCCAAGACCTCGGCAGGTCTGTCTGCAGTTTTAATTTCCCAAGAAGATTGGAACTTTAGGAATCCATTTAAAAAGTAAAAACTATATCCTTTCCCGCCTTACAGAAAAGGTTAAACGGCAGGAACACCAGTCATTTATTGGCTGGATTATCTCGATTCCGGCGAAAATAACCAGATCTGGACATCGAATAGAAATATAATTATATGAAGATCATTTTTACAAAACCGATCGGGACCAAATTGATAAGCTGATCGAAGTGGCATCAAAAACAGGAAAGAGGAAAAAATATGAGGATCAACCCAGAAGTATATGGTCGAGGTTTCTTCTGTTAACTCAACATATACAAATCACGGTCATTTTACGACCAAAAGTCAAAAAAATAAAGTGTTTTGACTGAAGTTAAACCAAATAGGCCACAATTAAATAGCTTTTGTCTTGATGCCAGTGCAAAAATCGGCTCAAAAATCACTAATTTGGATTTTTAAAATTAGATAGTCAAGTTATACCCAAATCAAATTAATCTAATGAAATCAACAAGAAGAACGTTTCTAAAATCAGCTTCAACAGCCAGTTTAGGAGCATTATTTATTCCTAATTTTATCGAACGTCCGCCAAGTACAAAATTGCGTTTTGCGATGATTGGCGTTGGAGCCAGGGGTCGTGCGAGTTGGAGCCAGGTTGCCGTAGAGGATATTGTGGCCATGTGCGATGTTGACGACAGAATGACTGAAAATGCCTACAAAACGGTTCCTAAGGCTAAAAAGTACAAAGATTTCAGGCGGATGTTCGACGAAATGGCCAACGAAATTGATGCCGTTATGATTGCTACGCCTGACCACACCCATTTCGCTGCGGCAATGGCTGCCATGCAACTTGGGAAACATGTATTGGTCGAAAAACCACTGGTGCACAATATTTGGCAATGCCGTACCATGAAAAAAGCAGCAAAACATTATGGCATTGTTTCGCAAATGGCAAATCAAGGGCATACAACCCATGGAATCAGATTG
>JAWLFL010000017.1:0-1491 GCA_041685605.1 Cyclobacterium sp.
CGATTTTGATGCCGCCTACGGTGGATGGGAAATTGAGGGAGAGCCCTATACCCGAAAGGACGGCACCCAATTCGATTGGTTCCGTTCCCGAATGGTGGGTGGAAGAACCAATCATTGGGGTAGAATCTCCCTTCGTTTCGGGCCGGATGATTTCAAAAGGAAAGATATTGACGGGCTGGGAGATAACTGGCCCATCGGATATGAGGATGTAAAACCCTATTACGATAGAGTAGATCAAATCGTGGGTGTTTTTGGCACCAAAGAAGGCATTCGCAATGAACCGGACGGTTTTTTCCTTCCTCCCCCCAAGCCACGCCTGCACGAGCTGGCGTTTATGGAAGGAGGAAAGAAGATAAATCTGCCAGTCATTCCCTCGCGGATTTCAGTCTTGACCCGACCGGTAAATAACGAACGCGGAGCTTGTTTTTTCTGTGCGCAATGTAATCGGGCTTGTCAGGTTTACGCGGATTTTTCATCTGGAACGGTCTTGGTAAAACCGGCCATCAAGAAAGGCAAGGTAGACTTGTATACCTATGCAATGGTTCGCAAAGTAACCACCGACGAAAAAGGAGCGGCTACCGGAATTTCCTATGTGAGCAAGGTGGACATGCAGGAATACAAGCTCAAGGCCCGGGTAGTGGTTTTGGGAGCGTCTGCCTGTGAAAGCGCGCGGATCATGATGAACTCCAGTTCACCACAGCATCCCAACGGAATTTCCAATAGCAGCGGTACCCTGGGTCGGTACCTGCACGATTCTACCGGTGCCAGCCGCTCGGCACTCATGCCTTCGTTTTTGGGAAGAGATAAGTACAATGAAGACGGGGTAGGTTCCATGCACGTATATACTCCCTGGTGGTTGGATAATAAAAAGCTTGATTTTCCCAGAGGATATCATTTGGAATTTGGAGGAGGCATGCGAATGCCTAACTATGGATTCGGTTTTGGCATGGACTCCATGAGAAACTACCTCAAGGATGAATTTGGAAAACCCCGGCCAAACGGTGGCTATGGTGAAGGATTGAAGAAGGACATTCGCAGTGTCTATGGTGCCACAGTAGGTATTGCCGGTCGGGGGGAAAGTGTGCCCCAATACGACAACTATTGTGAAATAGACCCTCATACGGTAGATAAATATGGAATTCCGGTACTTCGCTTTCATTACAAATGGACCGACCATGAGGTGAAACAGGCACGGCACATGCAGGACACCTTCGAAGAAATTTTTGATGCCATGGGTGCTCAGGTAATGGGCAACAAACCCGGTGCGGAGAACCAATACGGCTTGGCTGCTCCCGGACGTATTATTCACGAAGTCGGGACGGTACGTATGGGAAATGATCCCAAAACTTCGGTTTTGAATAAGTATTCCCAGGCCCATGAATGCAACAACCTGTTTGTGGTAGATGCCGGCTCTTTTGTGTCCCAGGCGGACAAAAACCCTACCTGGACCATTATGGCCCTTTCCATCAGAACGTCCGAATACATTGTGGA
>JAWLFL010000017.1:1591-38014 GCA_041685605.1 Cyclobacterium sp.
CATCTGCCTTTGTAGGTATGTGGTTGATGGCAAAAAAGAAGGTGGAGAATTGGATCGCCTGGATAATTACCGATTTGGTTTCGGTGCCCCTTTATTTTTACAAGGGACTGCTGCTTACTTCTTTTCAGTTTTTTGTCTTTACGGTATTGGCAGTAATGGGTCTGATGGCTTGGATCCGCGCTGCCCGAAAATACAAGGAAATCAATGTATAAATTGGTGATCATTGGACCAGAATCTACTGGCAAAAGCTCTTTGAGTGAAGCCTTATCCCGGCATTTCGGCGAACCCTGGGTTCCGGAATACGCCCGGGAATACCTGGAAGGGCTGGGCCGGCCTTACCGGTATGAGGACCTGTTGCAGATCGCGCGGGGACAGATTCGAACCGAGGACGAATTGACCGCTCAGGCAAAAGGGCTCCTTATCTGTGACACGGATTTGCGGGTAATAAAAATATGGAGCGAACACAAGTACGGCCGTACCGACCCCTGGATAAAACAGCAAATAAAGGAAAGGTCCTATGATCTTTACCTGCTTACGGATATTGACATACCCTGGCAGGAGGATCCGCTCAGGGAACATCCGGACCCGGACCTAAGAATCCATTTCATGGCGCAGTATGAAAAGGAATTGGATTCCGCGGGGGTTCCCTGGGTAAAAATTTCAGGAGCTGAAGCCCACCGGCTGGAATCTGCGATAGAGGTAATAGAGGCAGGAAGGAGAAGAGGGCCTTCCAGGCCATAAATCGGGGAACCAATTATCTTGTTGTTTCACCGAATCTGTTATAATTTGAGGAGATTAACGGATTCATGCTGATGGTTACGGAATTTTTGAATATTTTCAGGATTATTCTTAAACAATAAAGACAAACTACCCGCACATGCCTACTCAGAAAGAACAAATGAAAAAATACTGGAAGCGAAATATTCGGACGGTATTGATACTGCTTTCCGTTTGGTTTCTGGTCTCCTTTGGTTTCGGAATTATTCTGGCAGAACCGCTGAATGCGATAAGAATAGGCGGATATAAACTGGGTTTTTGGTTTGCTCAGCAGGGATCCATATTTACCTTCGTAGTATTAATTTTTGTTTACGTGTATCGTATGAACAAATTGGATGAAGAATTTGATGTCAACGAAAAATAATTTCTAAACCCATTGACCTGATATGGATATTTTAACCTGGACCTACATTTTGGTAGGCCTGTCATTTGCCTTGTACATTGGGATTGCCATATATACACGGGCGGGATCCACCAAAGAATTTTACACCGCAGGAGGAGGGGTCTCGCCTTTAGCCAATGGCATGGCAACCGCCGCCGACTGGATGTCGGCAGCCTCTTTTATTTCCATGGCGGGTATCATTGCCTTTTCGGGGTATGATGGCTCTGTCTATCTTATGGGCTGGACCGGAGGCTACGTTTTATTGGCCATGTTGCTGGCCCCTTACCTTCGAAAGTTTGGAAAATTTACCGTTCCTGATTTTGTCGGAGACCGTTATTATAGCAACAAAGCCCGGGTAGTGGCCGTGTTTTGTGCTTTATTTATCTCTTTTACCTATGTGGCAGGACAGATGCGGGGAGTTGGAATCGTTTTCTCCAGATACCTGGAGGTGGAAATTGAACTAGGGGTCATTATCGGTATGACCATTGTCTTTTTTTATGCGGTGCTGGGAGGAATGAAGGGGATTACTTATACCCAGGTGGCTCAGTATTGTGTGTTGATTTTTGCTTTTATGGTTCCGGCTATCTTTATTTCCATACAGCTAACCGGGAATCCGGTACCACAGCTAGGGCTGGGAGGAACGGTCCAGGATGGAAGCTACCTGCTGGACAAGTTGGACGGCATTTTGCTGGACCTGGGGTTTGATGAATATACCTCGGGCAGAAAGTCGGTGACCGATATTTTTGCCATCACGCTGGCATTGATGGTGGGTACGGCCGGACTGCCCCATGTGATCGTCCGTTTTTTTACCGTTCCCAGGGTAAAAGATGCCCGATTATCGGCTGGTTACGCACTGGTTTTCATAGCGATTTTGTATACTACCGCCCCTGCGGTAGCTGCCTTTGGCATTTACAATGCCATTGATACAGTAGCCGGGAAGCCGGTGGATGAGTTGCCGGTATGGGTAGAAAATTGGCAGAAGACAAACCTAATTGTCGTAGATGATTTAAATCAGGATGGGGTGGTCCAATACCTGGCCGATCCGGCTCAGAATGAACTTAAAGTTGATAAGGATATTATGGTATTGGCAGCACCAGAGATTGCTGAACTGCCCAATTGGGTGGTGGGTTTGGTGGCTGCTGGAGGAATGGCTGCAGCCTTATCCACGGCTGCGGGCTTGCTTTTGGTAATCTCTACCTCCGTATCGCGGGACCTTTTCCGGACTTTTGTACCTCAAATGACAGAAAAAACCGAATTGATCATTGCCCGCGTTTCGGCAGCAGTAGCAGTGATTATTGCTGGCTATTTTGGCATCAATCCTCCAGGCTTTGTCGCAGAGGTAGTTGCCTTTGCTTTCGGCCTGGCGGCGGCTTCCTTTTTTCCGGTGATCATTATGGGAATTTTTTCTACCAAAATGAACAAGGAAGGGGCGATTGCAGGAATGGTCAGCGGCCTTGTATTCACGCTGGCGTATATCATCTACTTTAAATTTATTAATCCGGAAGCCAACGTCAGCGACAACTGGTGGTTTGGAATATCCCCGGAAGGTATCGGTAGCCTGGGGATGCTGATCAATTTTGTATCCTGTTTCATCGTGTCTAAATTTACCCCTGCGCCCCCTGAAGATGTTCAGGAAATGATTCAGGACATTCGCGTTCCCCGAGGCGCGGGCAAGGCTCAGGGTCATTAGTCATTTGGGATTATGCCGGACAAAGAGTGCATAGAGAATAAATTTACTGTAATTTTATAGAACTATAAAAACCTAAAATATCAGACCATGAGTGATAGAATTCATACATTAAGCGGTTATTTCCATGAATACCAAAAAAGCGTGGCAGATCCGGAAAACTTCTGGGCACGCGTGGCGGATTCGTTCCATTGGAAAAAACGCTGGGATAAGGTATTGGACTGGAATTTTGAAGGTCCGGATGTAAAATGGTTTCTGAACGGAAAGTTAAACATCACCGAAAACATTCTGGAAAGATACCAGTACACCATCGGCGACCGACCGGCCATTGTATGGGAACCCAATGAACCCGATGAAGAGAGCAGGACGCTTACCTACAAACAACTGTTTGAGGAAGTTTGCCGCTTCTCGAATGTACTGCAGGAAAAAGGAGTACAAAAGGGAGACAAGGTAATCATCTACATGCCCATGGTTCCTGAGGCGGCCGTGGCCATGCTTGCCTGTGCCAGGGTTGGTGCGGTACATTCCGTGGTTTTTGCCGGTTTTTCCAGCAATGCCCTTTCGGATAGAATCAACGATTGCGAGGCAAAGGTGGTCCTTACGGCAGATGGGAACTTTCGGGGAAAGAAAAAAATTCCGGTAAAAGCGGTGGTAGATGAAGCACTGGAAACCACTTCTACCATAGAAACGGTCATCGTTTACCAGCGGACCCAACAGGAGGTCACCATGAAAGAAGGCCGGGATTTTTGGTGGCATGAGGCCATATCCGGTGCCTCCACCGAACATGAGGCAGTAGAAATGGACAGTGAGGATATCTTATTTATATTATACACCTCCGGGTCTACCGGAAAGCCAAAAGGAGTGGTTCACACCTGTGGAGGCTACATGGTTTACTCCAAATATACCTTTGAAAACGTCTTTCAGTATAATCCGGGCGATGTGTACTGGTGTACTGCGGATATCGGCTGGATTACAGGGCATTCCTATATCGTCTACGGACCTTTGTTGTCCGGAGCGACATCTGTTATGTTCGAGGGAGTACCCACGTATCCGGATGCCGGACGGTTTTGGCAGATTGTGGATAAATACAAGGTGAATCAGTTTTACACCGCTCCCACTGCCATCCGGGCACTGCAGGCACATGGAACCGATCCCATTGCCCCCTATAAATTGGATTCCCTGACGGTACTCGGTTCTGTGGGTGAGCCCATCAATGAGGAAGCCTGGCATTGGTACCATACCCATATAGGAAAAACGAAATGCCCGATAGTGGATACCTGGTGGCAAACCGAAACCGGAGGTATTATGGTCTCCCCTCTGGCCGGAATAACGCCAACCAAACCTGCTTATGCCACCTTGCCCCTACCCGGCGTTCAACTGGCGATCATGGATACGGAGGGAAAGGAGATGATTGGAAATTCAGTGGAGGGTAACCTTTGCATCAAATTTCCATGGCCCGGCATGATACGCACCACTTACGGTGACCATGATCGGTGCAAGCAAACTTATTTTTCGGCCTATAAAGGCATGTACTTCACTGGTGACGGGGTAAAAAGAGATCACGATGGCTACTACCGTATTCTCGGAAGGGTGGACGATGTGATCAATGTTTCGGGTCACCGAATGGGAACGGCAGAAGTAGAAAATGCCATCAACGAACACCCATTGGTTGTGGAATCGGCCGTAGTTGGCTATCCTCATCAGGTCAAAGGGCAGGGAATCTATGCCTATGTAATCTGCGACATGAAGAATCGTACCGAGCAGAACCTTGTGGGCGAGATCAAAGATACGGTGACCAAAATTATTGGTCCGATTGCCAAGCCCGATAAAATTCAAATTGTTCCGGGACTTCCCAAAACCCGATCAGGCAAAATCATGCGCCGGATCCTGAGAAAAGTGGCGGAAGGCAACATGGACAATATGGGGGATACCTCTACCCTCCTGGATCCGGATGTGGTAGACCAAATCATGGAAGGAAGAATCGAATAAATTAATTTAATTTATTCGATTACTGTTAAGAAGGCATGGCATCAGCCGTGCTTTCTATTTTCCTTTCTTAGAATGAACTCCCTATGGCCAATGTCATTGTTAACCGGATCATTGATTTCCTGAAAAAATACCCTCCGTTTAGTTTTTTGTCGAACGAATTACTCAGCCAGGTAGCTGCTGAGGTGGATTTGATCTATTTTGAGAAGGAAGAGTTTTTATTTCAGAAAGGAGAACCTGCTAAGAGTTATTTTTTTGTAGTGAAGGAGGGGGCAATCAAACTTACCGATAAGGCCGGGGGAGTAGAGGAAACGATTGAATTTTGTGACGAAGGGGATGTATTTGGTGTCCTGGCTCTGTTGGGAAAGCGCCCCTACATTCTCAATGCCAGAGCCAACGAACCCAGCTTGATAATCGCCGTACCGGTAGGAATCTTTGAAAAGATTTTGAATGAGAACAGCCAGGTTAGCCTTTATTTTGCCTCGGGTTTTGCTTCAGGGCAGGTAGTAGTCCGCTCCGGACTGTCCCAAACGCAGAAAGTCAGGGATTTGCTTGGAAGAAAACCGGACGAAAACGGACTGATGTTGTTATCCGGACAGCGAACGCTACAGTATTCCCATCCGGTAGTTCAATGTCCGCTTGGCACCTCGGTTTTCAACGCCGTTATCCAAATGAGTAAGGCCAGCGTAGGGTCTATAATGGTGGTGGATGAAAACCGACACCCCAAAGGTATCATTACGGACAAGGACCTGAGAAACCGACTTATTGCTAAAGGACTTTCTTACGATACCCGGGTAGAAGCAATCATGAGTCAGCCGGTTGTAACGGCCAGCAAAGAACTGGAATTTTCGGAGGTTTACCTGAACATGGTCAAGCACCGCTTGCATCATTTGGTCTTTACGGAAGACGGCAGTCCGGATTCGCCCCTGCTGGGAATCATTTCGGATCATGACATTCTCCTTTCTCAGGGAAACAGCCCGGCGGTACTGATCAAAGCCTTGCAGGAAAGTGAAGACATCCTCGAGATGGCCAAACTGAGGAATCAGGCAGAGGGTATGTTAAAGTATTACCTGGAAAATGAACTGTCTATTGATTTTATTGCGGGCATCCTTACGGAAATCAATGATACGATCATTCGTAGCGCCATCCGGCTTGCTTTAACCAAACTTCAGCCCAGTTTTCCAGAGGTACAGGAGCTGGATTTTTGCTTTTTGGGCCTGGGCTCGGAAGGGCGGGGAGAACAATTGTTGCGAACCGACCTGGACAATGCGCTGGTATATCAGGATGTGCCTGAACACCTCCAGGAAAAAGCCCAAAGCTTCATGCACTTGCTGAGCAGGGATGTCCTGGACGTGCTTTTTGCTTGTGGTTTTCACTCCTGCCCGGCGGAAATGATGGCCAACAATCCCCAATGGTGTCAACCGCTTTCTCAATGGAAACGTTATTTCAGCCAGTGGATTCGGGAACCCAATCCCCAATCCCTAATGATGGGCACCATTTTTTTTGACTTCCGGGCGATAGCTGGGAAGCATTCTCTGGCGGATGCTTTGACACAACATGTGTACGAGGAGATCCGGCAGGAAAAGGTTTTTCTGAATTTTTTTGCCAAAAATGCCCTGCTGAACCCGCCGCCGCTGGGGTTTTTCCGGAATTTTATGGTAGAAAAATCGGGCGACCACGCGGAGAAATTCGATATTAAGCTCCGGGCCATGATGCCTTTGGCAGATGCGGCCAGGGTTTTGATCCTTAGTCATCAGGTGGTGGGAATCAATAACACCTTCAAGCGTTACGAGAAGTTGGCCGAATTGGAACCAAACCAGGCCTCCCTTTTCAGGGATGCCGGAAAAGCGTATGAAATATTTATGCGCATTCGGGCACTCGAAGGACTGGCCAACGAGTCCTCGGGTCGCTTTATCCAGCCCGATTCCCTGGGGAAATTGCAACGTCAGCTTCTAAAGAACGCCTTTTTCCCTATTGACGAAATTCAAAAGATTCTGAAAGTGCGCTTTCAGTTGGACTATTTTGGTAACTGATATGGACTGGAGGGCACTTTTCGGCTTTGCTTCGCTACCCAAGCCGGATTTCATAAGCGCTTACGAAAAGTCTCTGGAACGAAAAATTCCAAAAAGTAAACCCTTGTCCGAACTGGCGTTTTTGGTGCTGGACACGGAAACGACCGGATTAGATGTCAAAAAAGATCATGTACTCTCTTACGGTTCCCTACAGGTTATCGATAGCCGAATTC
Organism: Cyclobacterium sp.; assembly: GCA_041685605.1. Lineage (GTDB taxonomy): Bacteria > Bacteroidota > Bacteroidia > Cytophagales > Cyclobacteriaceae > Cyclobacterium. The sequence goes on from JAWLFL010000017.1 coordinate 8,669, forward strand.
GGATTTCCAGTTCAAAGGAGTTTTATCTTAAACCCAAAAAAAGAAATCGGGAAGCCATTAAAGTACATGGGCTCGTCCAAGAAAGGCCCTATGTCAGCCGGGAACGGGTCATCCGAACGTTTCTTGAAGATGCCAGGCATCAGGTACTGGTAGGCCACCATATTGGATTTGATCTGGCCATGTTGGAGCGGGTGGGGAAATCCCTGGGCTTGCGAAAAATAAAAAACCCGGCGCTGGACACCTACGATCTGGCAGTCCGGCTGGATAGAGGAAGGTATTACGACCCCCACACCGTGCCTTCAAAGGAGTACTCCCTGGATCATCTTTGCGAGCGGTATGCCATTGCATTGGATGACCGTCACACGGCTGCCGGTGATGCTTTCCTGACGGCCCAGCTTTTGGTGAAGCTTTTAAAGGTCGCCGAAGCAAAGGGAATCAAGACCTATGGAGATTTGCTGGGCTAGTCTTTATTCCGCGAACCGCGTTTCGATACCTGCGGTGGCCTGTATGTGGATGACCAACTCCGTTCGGGTGGGATAGATGCCTTTTACGGATACTTCCGGATTTTGCAATGAAAAGCTGGCAATTGGGCTTTGCCATGCCCCCATTTCCAACAGGGAAGCTTTTGCAGGTTCCAGGTATTCATCCACCGGGATGACCGCCCGTTTTTGGATGGTTTTTCGGATTTTCCTTCTTCTCAACCAATTGGCTGTATTGGTGAAGAAATCCGCCGTTTCCAGCTTGAATGCTATATCCGAAAACTCAATGGTTTGATTTTGTTTGTTAAACAGCGGTTTAGCGGCCAGGTGGAAGGTTCCCCGCAGGTCTTTTTTACCTTCCCGCAAGCCTAGAAATTGCATGCTTACCAGTACCCGGTCTTCATGGTGCCCCAAGGTGAAATTTTCGGCAAGCATTCGGGTTTTGTTATCGAGAATAAGCACAGAGTCTTTCAGCGTTTGATTCAAAAAAGTTGCTATTTCCTCATAGCTAAGGACTATAGGGAAGGTAAGGTCCAATTCGTTTTCTTCCACTTCCGCCAGGGTCACTGGAGGGAGCATGGGTAATTCGGTGGCCAAAGGCCTGTCTTTTTGGCTGAGCATTTCACCCGTCAGCCCGATTCCGATTTGCAATTGCTGGGAAGGTGTAAACCGTTGGTGAATGATTAACTCCTCCGGGTCGGGATACACATAATTTCCGGAAAGACCATTGGAAATGTACCTGGGTTTTCCAAAGCTGCTCCAGAAACTGTCCGCTATATTTTTAAGATCAAGGGCAGCAAGAGCTCCGTTGCGTAATTGATCTTCCATAATGCCAGCCACCTGCTTTTTCACGAAGGGTTCAAAATCCATTTGAAAGCCCAGGACATCTAAAGAAAGGGATTTTCCAAGGGAAAGAATGTCCAGTTCTTCCAGATCAAAGCTCCAGTCATCTTGTAAGACAGGCAAAAAAAGGATTTCGGGACTCAGTTCCTCCCGGAACGGCAATGCGGTGGATACTTTTTGGCCAAAAATCCGTTTTTCCAGTCGGATGGATCCGTCGGCCAATACCGGTAATCCCAATTGAAGTTTGCCCTCATCCGTAGCAGCTATTGAAAGGTCGCCTCTTTTTTCCAGAAGAAGATTGGCTACCAATCCATCCCCCAGTTCTAATCCCTCCTCCTGCACCAATTGCTGCTTTAACCCCTGGTTTATCTGGGCTTCTATAAACGGTAGCGGCACATCCAGGTTCAAATTTATGCGGGCGGTAGCCTTAGGCAGTTCCGGGGGAGATCCAGGATTACCGGGCTGCAGACTCTTACAGGCGAGACCGGTGAATAGAAAGATAAAAATGCAGGTATTGGAAAGGTATCGATACATGGTAATAAGAACGCAGAAATGATCTATTCCGGATGCAAATCCGGAATTAAGTTGGTTTTGAAAGAACAAATATAGAATTATTCCAAATTTTTGGATAGCTGTTGAACTTAAAAGACGGGGATTTTGGTTATTTATTCTGAAAATAGTAATGAATATGAGCTGGAAGAAACTAGATAATTTATCCCAAATTCAACAAATAAAGGAAGAAAGCAAGGCAAAGCCTGTGGTGATTTTCAAGCATTCTTCCAGGTGCTCCATAAGCAGCATGGCCTGGAACCGGATGGAAAGGAGTTGGCAAGAGTCAGACAACCAGCGACTATCACCTTATTTTTTAGATCTGATCGCCCACAGGGATATTTCCAATGCCATTGAAAAGGAGTTTGCGGTAGCACATGCTTCTCCTCAGGTAATTGTGATCAGAGATGGAAAAGCCATTTACGACAATAGCCACATGGGAATTAACTATCGGGACATCGCTTCGGTAGCGGTCTAAGCCCAGTCAATTGGATCATCCCCCAATTTTACCATTTAATTCTCTTTTTCTCCCTTAAAACTTTTTTACTTCGGCACTTAAACCCAACAGAAGAATGCCGGTCTAATCCCCGTACAAAGTTAACCAAGAAATACGATGAGGATTAGTACTCTTTTTGCCTTTTTCCTGGGCATGTTATTGATGGGTACCCATTTAGAAGCCCGGCAGGATCGACCAACTCCACCCATGATCCAGGGAAAAATAGTGGAGCAGGGCAGTGAAGACCCCATGATTGGCGCTAACGTAGTGCTCAAAACGCAAGGGGATACCCTGATCAGTAGTACTACCACCGGGCCGGACGGGACATTTAAAATCGCCTATCCCCGCACTCCCGTATTCAAATTGGAAGTTTCCTATGTAGGATTTGAAAAAATCACCCGTGAATTTACCAGAGGGATGCCTTTGGATGTAGGAGTTATCGCCATTCAGGAGGACAGCCAGTTATTGGGTGAGGTGGTGATCGAAGGAGAAAATGCCGTAGGTGAAATGAAAGGGGATACGGCTGTGTTTAACGCCAGTGCGTTTAAAACAAGGGAAAACGCCATGGCCGAAGATCTTATTGGTAAGCTGCCCGGCATCACCATAGAAAATGGTCAGGTTCAGGCGCAGGGAGAACAAGTACAAAAGGTATTGGTCGACGGACGTGAATTTTTTGGAAACGATCCTTCTATTGCATTAAGGAATCTTCCCGCTGATGCCATTTCCAGCGTAGAAGTATTGGACCAACGTTCCGATCAATCCCGTCTTACCGGCCTGGATGACGGTAATTATGCCAAAACCATCAACATCATTACCAAGGGAAATATGCGGAACAGCTATTTCGGTAGGGTATACGGCGGCTACGGTACGGATAATACCTATTCCGTAGGGGGGAACATTAATTTTTTCAACGGGGACAGAAGAATATCCATAATCGGCATGTCCAATAATGTGAACCAGCAAAACTTCGCTTCTGACGATCTGTTGGGGGTAAGTGGAGGGCTAGCCGGCGGTGGCCGAAGAGGGCGACGGGGAGGACCTGGCGGAAATAGTTTTGGTGTTGGTTCGAACAACGGAATTGTTACAACCAATTCACTGGGATTAAATTATAGCGATAAATGGGGTGAAAAAATCAATTTTACCGGAAGTTATTTTTTCAATGCCACCGACAATACTGTTTTTGAAAACACAAACCGGGAAACGGTCATCACAGAAGAGCAGCGTCAGGTATATCAGGAAGACCAAATCAGCACCATTACTAATAACAATCACCGCATGAATGCCCGGATGGAATACGATATCAATGAGAAGAATGCCTTGATTATCAGCCCCAGCATTAATTTTCAGGATAATTACCGATTCAGTAACCTGGAGGGGCTAAACCTGGACCAATCCCTGGATTCCCTTAGTGATACCCGAAACCTTACTGAGAATGAGACCCAGGGTTACTCCTTTTCAAACAATCTGACTTACCGGTATAAGTTTGACAAGGTCGGCCGGACAGTATCGCTTGATTTATTTACCTCCTGGAACCAACGAGATGAACTAACCGACCTGATCTCTTCTAATAAGGATTACGTCAGAAATGCCTTTGATACCCTGGTACAGGAAACGACCGCCTTGTCGGATGGCTTTAATTACCGGACCAACCTAACCTATACCGAGCCTATTAGTGAAAAATCGGTGGCTACGTTTTCTTACCAGGTAGGCAATAATAAAAGTGCCGCAGATCAGAAAACTTTCCAACTGGCCAATGAACAAGGGATCATGGTACTCGATACGGCATTGAGTAACGAATTTGATAACAAGTTCCTCACTCAGCGAGCCGGTCTGGGGTATCGGTACAATCACAAAGGGCTGAATTTAAATATGAACATGGATTACCAGTATGCAGTGTTGGACAATGAAAGCGTATTTCCAACAGAGGGCACCTTCTATCGGGATTTTAAGAATTTCATGCCTACCCTGACCATGAATTACCGAACCGAAACGGGTACCAGTTACCGGTTCCGGTACCGGACACGTACGGATGAACCCAGTGTCAATCAGCTCCAGAATGTGATCAATAACAGCAACCCACTGAACCTTTCGGTAGGTAATCCTTCGCTGGGCCAAAGTTACAATCACTCCATGTTTGTCAATATGTCTAAATTTAACATGGAGACAAACAAGTCCTTCTTCGTGTTTTTATTTACCAATTTAAATAATAATTACATAGGGACCAGCACCTTTGTGGCCCCTCAGGATACCCTGATAAATAATGAGGTGTTGCTCAGGAGAGGCGGACAGATCACCAGCCCGGTAAACCTAAGCGGACAAATGAATGCCCGGCTTTTTCTTAGTTATGGAACCAGCATTCCAAAATGGAAAACCAAAGTGAATTTGAACCCTGGTGTCAGTTATGGCCGTACGCCGGGGATTATTAACGTTCAGACCAACACCAATGAGAATATTGACATTCGACAGGGTGTTACCTTTGCCAGTAATATCAGTAAAGATGTTGATTTTACGCTGTCCACCACGGCTACCTATACCCTTGTCAACAGCAGCCTCCAATCAAATCTGGACCAGAATTATTACATCCAAAACAGCAACCTGCGGTTTTATTATTCTCCAAATGACGGGAAGACCTTTATTGCCAATAATGTGAACAATATGTTGTACCGAGGACTTTCGGAAGGTCTGGACCAATCGGTTTGGTTATGGAATATTGAAGCAGGATACCGATTCCTAAAGAATAATAAGGGAGAGCTCAAAGTGTATGTTTTTGACCTGCTCAAACAAAATAACAGTATCTCCAGGTCCATATCCGATGTGGCGGTTACAGACACCTATTCCAATGTGTTGACCCGATATGCCATGGTTTCCTTTACCTATATCATCGGTAATTTCAAAAAGTCTGATCTGCCGGATGAAGGCGACAGACCAGGAGGTTACCGGGGTCCTGGCAGGGGTGGAGCGAGGAGCTGGTAAAGAATTCTTTTAGGAGGACTGTTCATGCAATTCGGAGTATATGGCACTTACTAAAGAAAGGTTTTGCACGGATGTGTGAGAAGGGGAGACTGGAGAGAACGAAGAGAGGGGGAGCCTTTAGAGAATGGATCGTCCATCTTCCTCCATCTCATTCAATCGTAAGCATGCGAACGAGTTTGATGGATGGCGACTAATAACTCAGTCCCAAACTCAAGCCTGCAAAAACCGGCTGAAAAGCCCAATAATTGCGGGGCTTAATGGGCATGGCAAAAAATGGGGTGTACCCCACTCTAAAAAAGAATCCCCCTCCTGGCTTTTGATACCTATAGCCAATTCTTAAAGGTATGGCCGCATCAAAAACCACTTTATCGATTGTTTCAAATGATTCCGAATCAAAACCTAAACTTCTGGTTAAGTAAGAAGTAACTCCCATGCCCAATTCCAGATGATGGTTTGACTTACCATAAAATGCTGATATCTCTACGGGTACTACCGGGAGCCATGTTGTTTTAGCATTTAATCTGTGATGAAACATTGAAAAACCTGCAATCGCATTTAGCTTTAGTTTCCCTTTTTGATGGAATATACGCCCATAATTGATTGCATACCGGCCTGCATTTCCACCAACCTCAAGAGAGACTGCCTGCTTTGCGGTAAATTTTTCAACTTCTGTTTGAGCTGTTACCCTAAAGGAAATAGCGAAGGAAATAACCAAAACAAAAATTAACTTGAGTCGGAAAAACCGATTAACCGTCAAAAAAAGGTGGAGCATCGAAGAGAATGGGATTGGATTCATAGCAAAAGTTATTTAAATGCCCTCATATTTAAAGTTAATAATAATTATAAACTAAATAATACTTTCTGTATAAAAAAGTTTCTTAAAACTAGAAAGGCCGTGGAGGGCTTATGCTACAATTGCCCGATAGTTGGATTTAAGTATTCAATGTTTTCGTCATGAATGGTTAGAAACGGAAACCCTTTAATATTTCCACAACAATGTCAGACTCAATTGTGGGTACAGATAAACGATTATTTCAAAAATAGTAAAAAGGATCGTACTTTTAATTCCGGAAATTGTATGCGTTCCGGGTTTCTATCGGTTTATTATAGTTGGGTATAGGTTTTCTTTCATTATAAAATCCTGTTTAAAAATTCAGCTTATGGAAAAAAAATTACACATCAGGTGCTGGATTACCATGAACCGCGAAAAATTTTTCGGTCCGGGCAGGCTGGAACTGCTCGGAAATATTCAATCGGAAGGCTCCTTATCCAGGGCGGCACGGAAAATGGGCATGTCCTACAAAAAAGCCTGGGACATGGTCAATGACTTAAACAGCCGCGGCAGCCAACCTTTTGTGTTGCTAAAAAAGGGCGGGGAAAAAGGTGGTGGAGCTGAACTCACGGAACACGCCCAAAACCTGATCTTCAGGTTTGAGAAATTATCCGAAAAATTAAAAAAAATCACCGAAGAAGAAGCCGAAATCTTAGACAGGATCTAAACCGTTTCTTTTTTTTCAAGTCAGATCCGATGCTGCCCATCTTCAATTTTTGGATTTAGACAAAATCGATATATATTTATAAATATATCGAATTTCATTCTATAGGCAGATTGTATGAAATGCAATGGTAAAGCATTTTTATTGTTGTTGGGTTTAATGTTCTTTTATCAATTGACATGGGCTCAGAAGGAAAAATCGGTTTTGGTAGCTGCAGCTTCGGACCTAAAATTTGCCCTGGACTCAATTATCCTGGTTTTTAACCAGGAAAAGGAAATCACCGTTAAGCCCATTTATGGTTCCTCCGGAAAATTATACGAACAGCTTTCCAACCGGGCACCTTTCCATATTTTCATGTCGGCAGATGTGCGCTATCCGGAATTATTGGCCGAAAAGGGCCTGACTGCATCTGAAATTTATGTATACGGAGTAGGCAGGTTGGTGCTATGGAGCAGAAAGTATGATGTAAAGGATCTTGGGATGGAGGCTTTTCAGCAGCCCTGGGTAAAGAAGGTAGCGATCGCCAATCCCGATCATGCTCCCTATGGAAAACGGGCGGTGGAATCGCTGGCCTTTTATGGCTGGCAGGAAAAGCTGGCCCCCTTATTGGTAAAAGGAGAAAACATTTCTCAGGCCGCTCAATTTGTCGCTACGGGAGCGGCAGATTTGGGAATGATTGCGTTATCTTTGGCCCTTTCACCCACCATGAAAAAATATCAGAGTTCCTACTATCTTATCCCGGAATCGAGTCATTCCCCCCTCGTCCAGGGCGCGGTAGTTACCAGTCATGGGGAAAGTAGTCCGGAATCGTATGCCTTTATGGCGTTTTTAAAAGGTGAAAAGGCGATTGGTATTTTTCGCTATTTTGGATTTTCCCAGCCCTCAAACTGATGGATTTTAGCCCGTTTTATCTGACCTTGAGACTGGCGCTCTTTACCACAGGAATCCTTTTCCTGATTGGTATTCCATTGGCGTATTGGCTGGCTTTTAGCAGGCTTCGAATTAAGTATGTGGTAGAGGCGATTGTCAGTTTACCCCTGGTATTGCCTCCTACGGTATTGGGGTTTTACCTGCTGCTGTTCTTTAGTCCGGAGAATCCGATGGGTGGCTTCCTGGATCGTTATTTTGATCTTCGGTTGGTTTTTACCTTTCCGGGGCTGGTGCTGGCTTCGGTTATTTACAGTTTGCCTTTTATGGTTCAGCCCTTACGTTCTGGGTTTACCGGAATTCCAAAGGCCTGGATAGATACCACCCAAACCCTGGGAAAAGGAAGGTGGGTCACGCTAAGCCGAGTCATGCTTCCGAATATGAAGAGTGCACTGCTTACAGCCGGTGTTTTGTCTTTTGCGCATACCGTGGGAGAGTTTGGGGTGGTATTGATGGTAGGTGGAAATATTCCCGATGAAACGCGGGTGATTGCAGTGGCCATTTATAACGAGGTGGAAGCCATGAACTACGGGCAGGCCAATACCTATAGTCTGATCCTTATTGGATTTTCCTTTCTGGTCTTGCTGATTACCTATTGGCTGAATCGCGATAAAAGCAGGGTTTTGAGCTATGATTGAGTTGGCGCTGGAAAAATCATTATTTGGGCCGGAAGGCAAAATGAAATTAGCGGTTTCCTGTCAAATAGGGAAAGGGGAATTGGTCGGGATCTATGGACCGTCTGGGGCGGGAAAATCCAGTATCCTGCGCCTGATTTCCGGTCTGATGAAGCCCGAAGGGGGCTTGTTGAAAGTAGACGGGGAGGTTTGGTATTCAAATGTCGAAACGGTTAACCTCAAACCAACCAAACGGAATATTGGGATGGTATTTCAGGAGCATTCGCTATTTCCCAACATGAGCATTGCCGAGAATCTGGAATTTGCGCTGAGCAAGGGGCAGCCCCCACAAATTGTTCAGGATTTGCTGGAAAGGGTTGGATTGAAAAAGCTGGCTTCCAAAAAGCCATCCGTATTGTCTGGCGGGCAGAAGCAACGGGTGGCTTTGGCCCGGGCCATGATACGGAAACCCAAAATTCTATTATTGGATGAGCCTTTTTCTGCCCTGGATATGAAAATGCGGGCCAAGCTACAGGAATACCTGGTTCAGTTTCATAATGAGTATGGGCTTACTACGCTTCTGGTGAGCCACGATGCCTCGGAAATCAGCCGCATGGCACAGCGGGTTCTGGTAATGGAGAATGGAAAATTTAGTTTTGACGGAGAGCCCCGGCATTTTTTTCAATCATAGGGAACCCTTTATGATTTGAATTTTTGCCAGGATCAGTATATTGAATTTTAAAAAAAGTCAAGATATCATGCAATCGGGCTAAAAAACTCCAAGATTATTAAATTCCGTAAACCCGAACGTGCACAAATCCCCCTTATCAAGGGGGCAAGGTGGATTTTTTATATTTTGACCAGTTTCAAGCCGGGTCACACAACATTGCGCTAAATTAGGATTACTCTTTTTTTCCATTGGCCTCATTTTTTGCGTAAACCTATTTCAGGACGAGTCACAGGCCCCTTTGACAGGGGGATTTTCGGAAATGCGGATTTGTTGCTGAAATGGGGTATTGTAATCGGGCTGTGGGAAGGCGAGGCTTTTGAAATATCCTAAACCCGAACGTGAACGAATCCCTTTTCCCTTTGCTAAGTTAGATTGGTTACGTGCGGATTACCATGTACAATATTACTATAAAGACTAACTTAAGTGAAATTGTTATTACCGTGATTTTTTCCGATTGGCAAAAAAGGCCTGTTTTTTCCGTTGTTTTTCTTTGTTGTGCTCTTTCTTTTCCTGCGCCGACATGGGTTTGTCGGTCTGGGGAAACGGGTTGTTATCCGCTACCTCTATTTTTTGGCGGATCAGGTTTTCAATAGCTCTCAGGTCCGTATTTTCTTCCGGCTCGCACAGGGAAATGGCGATACCGGTCTCTCCTGCTCTGCCAGACCGGCCGATGCGGTGTACGTAGGTTTCCGGGTCTTCGGGGATATCGTAATTCAATACGTATTGCAACTTGTCGATATCGATCCCTCGGGCGGCTATATCCGTCGCCACCAGGACCCGGATGCTGCCGTCCTTAAACTGACTCAATACTTTTTGCCGGTGATTTTGCGCTTTGTTTCCATGAATGGCGGCTGCCTGAATGCCAGCTCCCTTTAGGTTTTTGGTGATTTTATCCGCTCCATGTTTGGTTCGGGAAAACAATAGCACCTGATCCATATTTTTGTCTTTTAAAATATGGAATAATAGGTCCTTCTTGGTAGACTTATTGGTGAAGTAAACTTTTTGTTGCAGGGTTTCGGCGGCGGAAGAAACCGGACTTACTTCTATTCTAACCGGGTTGGTTAATATTTTATCCGAAAGTTCTACAATATTGGCAGGCATGGTGGCGGAGAAAAAAAGCGATTGCCTTTTTGTCGGGAGCAATTTCAATAGCTTTTTAATGTCATTGATAAAGCCCATGTCCAGCATTCGGTCTGCTTCATCCAACACGAATAACTTTATCTGGTCCAGTTTGATGTATCCCTGGTTGATCAGATCCAGAAGTCGTCCGGGTGTGGCTACCAATATGTCCACGCCCCGGTTTAGGGCACTTACCTGAGAGCCCTGTTTTACCCCACCGAAAATAACGGCATGCCTCAGTCGGGTGTACTTTCCGTAAAACTCCAGGTTTTCGTGGATTTGAATGGCGAGTTCCCGGGTTGGTGTGACGATCAGGGATTTGATGGCGACCCGCCCTTTTTCCTGCGAATGGTCGGTATGAAGTAATTGAATGATAGGCAAGGCAAAGGCAGCCGTTTTGCCGGTACCGGTCTGGGCACTCCCCAGAATGTCTCTTTTGGCTAAAATCTGCGGGATGGCCTTCTGCTGAATGGCTGTCGGCTCCACGTAATTTTTATCCTGAAGGGCTTTCAGTAAAGGATCGATTAAATTTAGTTCTTTAAATGTCATGTAATAGCATTTTTCAAATGGCCAAATGGGCCAAAAATAATAGGATGATTTATTTTAAAAAGAAAAGTCGGGTCTTAGCGAAATTTTATGAGGTATCCATTTAAGATAGTTGCAGCCGCGAAGATGCCTTACTGGTCGTATAGGACGGTTTTGGAGGATGGTTTTGGATTGGGAAAAGCACGTAATCCTCGCAATTACTAGCTGTTATCTTACCCGTTTCTCTTATAATCCTATAAAGGTAGCTAGATTTATTGAAACAAAAACGCTACAGAAGCCAAAATATCAGGAAATAAGCCATTTTGTGGACAAAACGGAGAACAGGTTGGCACCTATTCAAGTGGGAACCTTATGGGGTTACGTTTTATTTCAGGCGTAAGTTTATTGTCCAGGCGTAGAACTTTCGGCCTTCCTATCCGGTTTTCTCTGAAGACATTTTAAGGGAATGAATAAGGAAAAACTTTTACTTTGGACACTGGCAGCGGTTAATTTTACCCATATAGTGGATTTTATGATCATGATGCCCCTGGGGCCGCAATTGATGCGTGTCTTTTACATCACTCCCCAACAATTTGGCCTGTTGGTGTCTTCCTATACCTTTAGTGCCGGAATCAGTAGTTTTATCGGTGCCTTTATTTTGGATAAATACGACCGCAGGAGCATTTTCTTATGGGTTTTTGTGGGGTTTTTACTGGGAACCCTTGCCTGTGCCCTATCACCTAATTATTTGTTGTTGTTAGCCTCCCGTATTGTTTCCGGATTATTTGGGGGGCTTACTTCAGCTTTGATTTTTGCGGTGATTGGAGATGCTATTCCGGATAGCCGGAGGGGTAGGGCCATGGGATTGGTCATGGCGGCATTTTCGGTGGCTTCCGTTTTTGGTGTTCCTTTCGGCTTGTTTATCGCCAGCCTTTCCAACTGGCATGCTCCGTTCTTCTTTTTGGCATTTCTTGCCTTGGTTATCTTAGGGCTGATATACCGTTTTGTTCCTTCCATTACCGCACATATTCAGCAGGCTGATTCCAGACCCAGCCCGGTGCAGGTCATCCGTAGGGTTACCAGTAATGCGAACCAGATGCGGGCCATATCCTTAACGGTATTGATGATGTTGGGGCAGTTTATGATCATTCCATTTTTAAGCCCATTTATGGTTTCCAATGTGGGATTTTCGGAAATACAATTGACCTATATTTACATGGCAGGGGGATTTTTCACTGTATTTACCTCCCCTTGGGTGGGAAGGCTGACTGATACCTATGGTAAGGTTAAGGTGTTTACCGTATTTATGAGTTTGAATGTGATTCCCATTGCCATTCTAACCCAAATGGGGGTCACTCCGATCCTGTTTGCCCTGCTCGTTTCCACGTTTTTCTTTATTACCTCAAACGGTCGCATGGTACCTGCGGCTGCCTTGATTACGGGTACCGCCAAGCCCGAGAACAGGGGAAGCTTCCTGAGTTTCAATTCGTCTGTCCAGCAGTTGAGTGCCGGGATGGCTTCCTTTTTAGCAGGCATGGTATTGGTGGAGGGGGCAGATGGTAAATTGATGCATTTTGAATGGGTGGGATATGCAGCGATTCTTCTCAGTTTGTCTTGCATTCCCTTAATCCGGAAAATTAAAGTGGTAGACACAGAGGCGGTGCTGGAAAAAGTACCTGTAAAGGCAGGAGTAGAATAATAAAGGATGATAAATTTTTAGATTTGGTGACTAAGGAAAAATTTGTATACCGGCTTTTGGGGATGTACCTTAATGCCCTTACGCGGTTTTGCCCCCAAAAGGGTGGAAAAACCGTTTTTAAACTATTTTGCACCCCAAAACCCCGGGAAATTCATCCGGAAGAGATGGAGTTCCTTCAGACCGCCAGCCAGGGCGAAGTATATTTTAAGGGTCAATCCATCCGTACGTATACCTGGGGAACGGGTCCCAAAAAAGTACTTTTGGTTCATGGATGGCAAAGCCTTTCCGCTAGATGGAAATCCCTGGCGGAAATGCTGATTGGCCCCGAATTTACCTTACTTGCTTATGACGCTCCCGGGCATGGCCTGAGTGGAGGAAAGCAATTTACCATCCCTGAAAATGCGGAACTCATCCATTGGATGATGAAGGGACATTTCGAGGCCGTAGTGGGGCATTCCCTGGGCAGTCTTTCCTTGCTATACACCGCTGCCAGGCATCCGCTGCCGGAAATAAAAAAATGGGTGCTGATGGCTCCTCCAATTAGCCTCAATGATTTGGTTTCCCTATTTCAGACAACCCTAAGCCTTAATCCAGGGACGATGAATCGGATGATTGGGGAAATGAAGGCCGCCACGCCAGGGGGTCTGGAAACCTTCGGCTTAGCGCAATTGGTTACAAAGCTGTCGACTCCCGGTCTGATTATCCATGATAGGGATGACGATCGCGTTCCCTACGGTAATGCGACAGCGCTTGCTGCTGTATGGCCACAGGCCCGGCTCGTATCTACCCGGGGCCTGGGACACCGGCTGCGGTCCACTGAAGTGCACCGATTGGTAGCCAATTTCATTTTGGAGTCTGCTGAAGAGCAAAGCTAACGATCGAATACTTCAAACACCTAGCTTTTCATTTCCTTAATTCGGGCGTTTTTGAATCCATTAAACCGATAAATATCGCAAAAGGAATACGTTTTCTCATCGGGCGTGCTTATACTACACTACTGCTTCTGCAGTCTAAACCATGACGCAAAATTGTGTCCATAAAGCGGCCTTTTCCTGTTTTTAGGAGTCAGATAGCCCATGAGAATAGTGTAATTTTAGCTGCCCGGAAATTTTTAGGGAAGTGTTTAAAAAATATACGGACATGTCTCCCCTGGATTACAAGTTGAAATTTTCCTCAATGAAATGATTGGAAATTTAATACCTTAAAATTCCCGCTAATCCGGTATCCGTAGGCATGTTGTCCGGGGGCATCACGATCACTCTGCCCCCCATCTTTAGGACCAACTCGCTCATATCATCCAAAAGATCATCCACTCTGGGATTGTCCATGTCTTTTTTCTGGGTGTTGCCCGTAACTAGATTGGTGATGCGAGCAGCGATGATTCTATCCGCTTCTACAAGCAGGGTGCCGATCCTTCCCTCTACAGCAGCTACGGCCAGTTCTTTATAGTCGTCTGTTCCTTTACCAGCTGCTTTGGCTTCCTCATATTGCCCGGCATGATTTTTTAGATTCTCCTGGTAGGCAGGTTCCATTACCTCCCAGGCCATTTTAGCCAATTTTTCTTTTGGCACAGCCGAAGGATTTACCTGTATCCCTTCGGTTAATAGAGCGGAATTCTTGTTCACCTTCTGAAAAAGGTGGTGGTGTTCCGGTAGGGCGGCCAGAATAAGGGGAATTCCTAGTGGTTTTGAGAAATTTTCTTCTACTTCTTTGGATACCACTCGGAAAAACCGCTCCGCATCCAAATCTACCTGGTCTTTTTTACCGCCATGGCCATGGTGCATGGCATTGCTTTCTCCCGCCGATCCTCCATAGGAAGCTACGGTGTGGTGCTCATCTGTTAGTTCTTTCCCCAGGGAGTCCTCCATGGTGTTAGGTATGTCCTCGGAAAGTTTTATTTGTTGCAATGAATGCCTGTTTCCTTCGTATAAAGTGAATTCGTCCAGGCTCAAGCCCAAAAGGTGATAGCGGTCGGTGGACTGTAAATACTTCCGAAGTGGTTTGGTGTGGAAACTATCGGCCACAATGGCAAGGGATTCTACCGCTATGGGTAATTTTATAACCTCCATGAAATCAGGAGCACTAAATAGGGCCAGCCCATCCATGCTATTGTTCCAAAATTCATCGTCTTCGGTGAATTTCTCCGATGGAGCCAAATAGGTTTTCGTTTCCTCTGAACTGTATTTTTGAATCAAGGATTGCTCCATTTCTTTCAAAAGGTTTTTAAACCGAATGGGGTCTTGCCGATTGTCCGGGTGGTTACGGTAAGTCGGCATGTAAAGCGAAAGGCAGGGAGCTTTTTCAATAGCTAATAAATCCTGTATGCGTTTTTCGGTAAGTAACTGCATGGGTCTGTTTGATTGTATTTAAAAATTAAACAAGGATTAATAGTAATAATCATTCCTATTTACCTAATTCAATCACAATCTTTATGCCATAGTATTTTATTTTTTACCTATGAAATCAACACGATTCTAATCATCATTAAACATACAGGGCAATGATTGTTTTAATCGTCAAAGATTCTCCCTACCTAATATCGGGACAGGCTAGATGACCGCTTAAAAACAAACTATAAACAGATGAAACACCTATCTCACAGATGTAAGGATTCCATAGGAGAAAAATCAATTGTTAGAATTTTCTCTGAGCTTGGATTTTAGGTAGAAGGCCAGTGTTACCAATCATAAGTCATGCTTTTTCTTTGATTCGAATAGAGGTATATCCTTGAAGGTCTCAATTGTTCATCTATCAATCAATCGTCGCTTTCGGCATCGTAAAATGAAACTGACTGCCTTTTCCCAGTGAAGAGGTGACCCAGATTTCACCAGCATGGTTTACCACGATTTTTTTGCAGGTAGCCAACCCAAGTCCTGTCCCCTCAAAGGTCTGCTTGTTGTGCAGCCGGTTAAAGGGTTGAAACAACTTTGAAAGATCTTCCGAAGCGATCCCGATGCCATTGTCTTCTACCGTAAAATGGTATTTCTCAGGATCCTGCCGCACTCGAATCTGAACTTCCGGAGTCCTGTCGTTCGGGATAAATTTCAACGCATTTGATCTCAGATTTAGAAACAATCGGTAGATGGAATTTTGATGCCCTTGTAATGGCAGGTCCTGATGAGGAATTTCAATGCGGGCTCCTTTGGACGCAATCCTTTTTTTAAGGTCGTTTAGCACCGGATCCAGTACTTCCATCAAGGAAAATTGCTCTATTCTTTTTAACGCTTGTCCAGCCTTCGAATATTCCAGAATATCCTTGATCATCTGTTGCATTCGGATGGAACCATCCATGGCGAAATGAATGTACTGAAGTCCTTTTTCATCCAGTTGCCCTTCATATTTCTTTTTTATGAGCGAGGTAAACCCCGAAACCATTCGTAAGGGTTCCTGTAAATCGTGAGCGGTGACGGAAGCAAATTGCTCCAGCTCCCTATTGCTATTTGCCAAAAGATCATTTAGCTCCTGTAGTTTGCGCTCCGTATTTTTGGTTTCTGTGATGTCTATGATGATGGCCACCAAGGCGGGCTGCCCTTCGTAGCGCATTTTTTGCAAGTGAACTTCGACGGGATAGCGGCTTCCGTCTTTTCGTTCATGAACGGTAACAAATACCAGTTTTTCTTTTTGATCGGATAGTAAGGGTTGAAGGAAATCACGAAATTCCTGTTCTCCAAATTCTGGTTTAATATCGTATGGAGTTAACGTTTGAATTTCTTTTAAGCTATAACCCATATTTAACAATGCCCCCCTGTTGGCGTAGGAAAAGTGAAGGCTGTCGGTATCAAAAATGTAAATCTCATTCAGGCTATTTTCCATAATGCTGGCCATCTGAGATTTTAGTGAACGCGTTCGCAATTGCTCCGTCTGGTCATTTAAAATGGCCATGATGCAGTTTCTTCCTTTATACACCAACTCATGCACAAACAATTCCCCCTGTATCAGCTCTCCATTCTTTTTTAAGTGTATGACCGTATCTAGCTTGCTGGCCCCTTCCTTTCCTTTTAGTTTCTGGATGGTCTCATAAAAAGCAGCAACTTCTTCTTCCCGAAACAGGATCCCCATACTGTATCCTAGAACCTCTGATTTTTGGTAGCCATATGTTGTCAGTGCCGCTTGGTTAATTTCCAAAATCTCCAGGGTATCCACATCCAAAAGCATTTTGGGTAGGGGACTTAGCTCGAATAACATGCGGTAATTGCGCTCTGATTCCCTGATTTTGAGTTCGGCCATTTTGCGTTCCGTGATGGTTCTGGCAAAGAAAGCAGCTCCCGTTATTTTTCCGTCCTGGCGAATAGGATGCGCACTAAGCTCTATCCAAATCTCCATGCCGGATTTTAGTTTTTCCGGCCTGCCATAGGTTTCAGTAAAGGATTCCCCCGAGAGTGCCCGGGCAAAAAATGACTTAAACTGCTGGTGCATGTCTTCCGGAATCTTATCCGGAAAAAGTGCAGGGGACCCTGGAAACACTCTGGTCCCGATTAAAACTTCCATTTTATTGGCGAATGCTTTATTGAACGCGATAAGTCGGTGATTGCAGTCAATACTCCAAATGTCGTCCGTTGTGGTATTGATAAGCGCATCGTTATTTAAGCGGTCCAGCGCCCGCTGCTTTTCCATCTCCCGGTGCAGGCGGTAACTTAGTTGCATCACCCGTTGTTTCTTTCGGCCTTCCAGGAGGGTGATCACTTGGGCGGCCAGCAGCTCCAGTGAGCGTACCTGCCCCTTGGCCATCGCATCGGGTTTTTGGTCCAGGAGGCACAAGGATCCCAATAGATACCCATTTGGCGAAATCAGTGGAATCCGCGCAAAAAATCGGAATTCAGTACTATCGGAAGCAATCGGCACGCCATGTTCCCGGGAGTCCTTTAAGATAAATGGGGTTTTTGAGTTTTTCAGACCAAGCTGACATAGCGATGGTATTCCATTGATTTCATCGATTGACAACCCAAAGCTAGCTTTGATAAAACAGGCTGATTGTCCCAGAAAAGATAAGAAGGAAATGCCAGAAGCACTGAGCCTGGCCGCTAATTCGGTAAGCGCATCAAATTCTTTCTCAGGAGGACTGCCCAAAATCGCATAGGAATGCAATACCTCCAATCGCTTCTCCTCGTCCCCGCTTCCAAAAGTGGATTTATCCATGAAAAAAAATTTCAAATAAAAACGTTTTTAAACACCATTAGGCAATTTACTCCTACCTGGATGGGTAAATCTAATGAATTTTTTTGTGAAACGAGCCTAAAAATCCCTGGCAGGTAGAAAATTCCTTTCTATCCACCAGGGAGGGATTAACAACAATCCGTAGGCTTTAATCTAATTTAAATCGGATCGGAACACGCATTTTCACGGGTACTTCTATCCCTTTTTGTTTTCCAGGGGTCCAGGCGGGAGCCTTTCGAAGAACCCGCAGGGCTTCCTGATCCAAACGATGATCCACTCCTCGCAGCAGTTCCACATCATGGATACTACCTTCCGTATTTACGGTAAATACCGCATAGACGGTTCCTTCGATGCTATCCTTTCGGGCCGCTTCCGGATAGCTGAGGTTTTCACTCAGGAAGGCGTTCCAGCCCTCCATTCCACCTTCTGGAGCCGGCATATCTTCCACTACATTGAATACTTCTCCCTGCATAACGCGCTCGGAAATCTGCTCAGGGGTGGATTGATCTAAATTGGGTTTTTCATCCTGTGTTTCGCAGGCAAAGAATACAAACAGTAAGCCTACTAATGGTATGGCCAGCGCATAATTGATTCGGGCCATCCAGGGGGATTTGGGTTGATACATCATGTTGAGTCGTTTTTTGAGTTGAAATTGATTGAAATTATTAACTAAAGTGCGCTGCTGAACCGGTCGTATTAAGTGCAGCAACAGGTCTACATAAGCTTCTTTGGGATGGTTTTGAGTCATCATCTGGTCTACCTGGTACTCGTGCAACTCCAATAAGGCCCTTTCGAAATACCGGATAAACGGGAAAAA
Organism: Cyclobacterium sp.; assembly: GCA_041685605.1. Lineage (GTDB taxonomy): Bacteria > Bacteroidota > Bacteroidia > Cytophagales > Cyclobacteriaceae > Cyclobacterium. Next base: position 27,090 of record JAWLFL010000017.1, read on the forward strand.
CCAGAAGGTGATTTTTAGCAATTGATATAGCAAGACATCCAGGCTATGCAGCAGTGTTCCATGAGCAGCTTCATGAGCAAGGATCCAGTCTCGATCCACCTTGTTTTTCTGTTTGGGAGGTAAAAAGATCCAATGGAAAAAAGAAGAAGGTTCAAAATCCGGATGCTCCAGAAGGGTATAGCTGCCCCAGCTAACTTTCTTGGCGATGACTGCCTGGATATATAAGGTCCTTAGTCCCCAGCCAAACCGAATAAGGAAAAAGACCAAACCTGTCAGGTAAACCCCTGAAAGCAAAACGCCCAGGGTAGACCAGCCACTTGTTTCCGTCTGCAGGTTCTTAGGAGATAATTCCACCGTAGGTAACTGGAAAGTGAGTGCTTCCTGTAAGACTATTGTCTCAGTTAGCAGGGGAATGTTTAGGGCGGGTACGATCCAGGCGATCACAAAAGCGGTCAACAAACAGGCTCTGTTCCAGGCAAAGAAGGTATTTCCGGTCAGGAAAAGCCTGTAAAAAAGCCCCATCAAAGCCAGACAGACGCTTCCTTCCCATAAGTAATTCAGCAGTGCATTCATGATTTTTTATTTTTTTGGAGTTTTTCAACCATTTCTTCCAGTTCGTTCAGATCCTTTTCGGAGAGCTTGTTTTCTGCTACCATAAATGACAGCACATTTTTGGCAGACCCTTCAAAGTAGTTCTTTACCATCCGGTTGAAACTCCGGTGTTGGTAAGTCTTTTTGCTGATTACTGGGAAATATTCATGGGTGGTGCCATAGGTCTGGTGATCCAGATACCCTTTCTTCTCCAACTGCTTGATGATAGAGGCCAGGGTAGTGTAGGGAGGTTTGGGTTCCGGATAATGATTCAATACGTCGCGAACCAGTGCTTTTTCCAGTTGCCAAATGATTCCCATTACCTGTTCTTCGTTACTTGTCAATGCTTCCATGATTTAAAGGTAAAACATATTAATTAGTTTTCCTACGAATAATTCGTAAAAATACGAAAATATCGTATGCTCACTGGTTTGGCAGATTCTTTTTCACTAAATGAGTGGAAATAAGAAGAATAGTAGGGAAATGACTGCAGGTTTTTCAGAATTTTATTATATTAAAGTTCCTTATCAGAAAACAGATGCCATGGAAAAATACCGTCTATCCGTAAATGGAAACATGCAAGAAGTTTCCGCTCCCGAAGACATGCCCCTGCTTTGGGTCATCCGGGACCTGCTATCACTTAAAGGCACCAAGTTTGGTTGTGGGCAAGCGCTTTGTGGCGCGTGCACGGTCCACGTGGACGGTGTAGCCACGCGCTCCTGTAGTTTGCCTGTTTCGGCGGTAGGAGATCGGAAAATAACCACCATCGAAGGCCTATCGGCCAATGGAGACCATCCCTTGCAAAAAGCCTGGCAGGAGCATGTGGTACCGCAATGCGGGTATTGCCAAACCGGGCAACTTATGAATGCCGCCGCCCTTCTGAATGAAAACCCCCATCCCAGCGAAACGGAAATTGAGGAGGCCATGGCCGGAAATCTCTGCCGCTGCGGCACCTATAATCGAATCAAGGATGCCATTCTAACCGCATCCAAGTCCTAATCTTACTTTATTTCATCCGCTCATGATACCTAAACTTCCGTTTTTATCGAAAAAAGTGCCCGCCGACAAGAGCAAGCTGTTTATTCCCGGCAGAAGGGACTTTTTGAAACTAAGCTCCCTCATCGGTGGGGGCTTTGTGCTTGGTGTTAATTTTCAATGCTCCGGACCCAAAGGAGAAACGGTAACCTTTGCTCCCAATGCCTACCTGAGTATCGATTCCGAGAATACGGTTACCATCATTGCCCACCGTTCCGAGATGGGCACGGGCATCCGGACCACCTTGCCCATGATTGTTGCGGACGAATTGGGGGCGGACTGGAAAGCCGTAAAAATTCAACAGGCCGTGGGTGATGAAGCCACTTACGGAGATCAAAATACAGATGGTTCCTATTCGATTCGCATGTTTTTCGAACCCATGCGCCGGGCCGGGGCCACTGCTCGGCACATGCTCGTGGAAGCAGCCGCCCAAGAATGGAATGTTGAGGCTTCCGGCTGTGATACCCGGGAGGGAATGGTCGTTCATCAGGCCTCTGGCCAAACAGTTCCTTTTGGAGAGTTGGTGGAGTTATTACAGCAGATGCCGATTCCGGAAGCGGAAAAACTGACCCTGCGTAAATTGAGCGATTACAAACTGGTAGGCAAGTCGGTGCCTATTTACGATGTCAAAGACATTACCGAAGGAAAAGCACTTTTCGGGGCAGACGTGGACCTGCCCGGACAGCAAATTGCAGTAATTTTAAGAAGTCCTGTGGTAGGCGGAAAGATCCGTACGTACAATGAAGAAAAAGCCCTACAGGTTCCGGGGGTAAATAAGGTTGTGCAGATTTCGGGCAATGGGGTGCACCCGGGACTGAACAAGCCTTTGGAAGGGTTGGCAGTCATTGCAGACCATACCTGGGCCGCTATGAAAGGAAGGGAAGCACTGGAGGTGGATTGGGAGCTGGGAGAAAATCAGGATTATCAATGTGCGACGCAGATGGAAGCCATGATCGAAAGCACGCTAAAGGAAGGGCGCTTGAGAAGGGAAAAGGGAGATGTAAAGCAGGCATTCAGCAGCGGAGGGAGAATTTTTGAAAATACCTACCGGGCTCCTTATTACGCCCATGCCACCATCGAACCGCCTACAGCGCTGGCAGATTACAAAGAGGATGGAAGCATTGAATTATGGGCTCCAACCCAACACCCCCAATGGGCCCGGGATTCCGTGGCAGAAGCCCTGGAAATAGATGTTTCCCAGGTGCGGGTAAATGTGACCCTGCTGGGAGGAGGTTTTGGAAGGAAGTCAAAGCCCGACTACGTGGTAGAGGCTGCCTTGCTATCCAAAGCCATTCAAAAGCCGGTAAGGGTACAATGGACCCGGGAAGATGATATTCACCACGATTTTTACCATTCCCACAGTGCCCAGCGGATCAAGGCAGGTCTGGATGCTACCGGCAAATTAACTGCCTGGAATCACCATACCGTTTTTCCGGCCATTGGCGGAACCTCCAGTGCCGATGAATTGCATCCTTCGGATGGAGAAATGGGACTGGGCTGTACCGATTTTCCCTACGAGGTGCCCAACATCCGGATCGAGTCCCATGAGGCCAAGGCCCATACCCGGGTTGGATGGCTGCGCTCGGTAAGTAACATTCACCATGCCTTTGCGATCTGCAGCATGTTGGATGAAATCGCTGAGGAGCAGGGAATGGATCCCGTGGCCTATGTACTTTCGCTGTTAGGGGAAGACCGAAAACTCGCTTTTAGCGAAGAAATGAAAGGAGCCTATCCCAATTACGGTGAGGCGATAGAAGAATACCCATGGGATACTGCCCGAATGAAAAAGGTGATCCAACGCGTGGCGCAAGAGGCCGGCTGGGGCAGTGCGGAAAAGGATGGGAAAACCCTCGGTTTTGCGGCTCACAAGAGCTTTCTTACCTATGTGGCCTGCATTGTAGAAGTAGCAGAAGATGAAGCCGGAAACTTGATCATCCCGGAGGTGCATTATGCCGTGGATTGCGGGATCCCGGTTAATACCGACCGCATCCGCTCCCAATTTGAAGGAGGCGCGCAATTTGCGACCAGCCTGGCCCTTTCTTCGGCCATTCAATTTGAAAATGGGCGCGTTATTCAAAATAATTTTGATGGCTACCAGATCATTCGCATGCCCCAGGCCCCGAAAAAGATTTTCACGCACATCATAGAAAGCACCGAAAAACCGACCGGTGTGGGCGAACCTCCGGTTCCCCCCTTTATCCCGGCCTTGTGCAATGCTTTATACAAATTAAAAGGGAAACGGATTTATGAATTGCCGGTTAAGGAAGTTTTTGTTTGAAAAACGTACCGCAAAAATGAGGCGGTAGCCAGTATCCAGGCACAACAATATTGGTAATCGTAATGATGATCGGGACCAAAGGACTGTTCCAATCGACTTAATTGGCAAGGCTTATTTGCATTTACTATCTATTCCTCCATAATATACCTAAACGTGAGGTTAATCCTTGGATCCAGTACCTTCTTGGTTGGTGGCAGGCGATGGAGCCAATGGTCTTGGGTGCTGCCTTTCATGAGCAAAAGGCTTCCATGTTCAAGATATAGGGAGACCGTTTCCTTGCTTTCCTTATGTTTAAAGGCAAATTTCCGCTCTGCGCCCAGGCTGATAGAAGCAATGGCACCGTGCTTTTTCAGGTCCTTTTCTCCATCACTGTGCCAGGCCATTCCTTCTGCTCCCGAATGATAAAGATTCAGCAGGCAGGAATTAAATGTTTCCCGGGTGTTTTGCTCGGTAATTCTTTTGATCTCCAAGAGCTCTTTCGTCCAGGGCAGGGCTCTTTTCGTGATATGGGAATAGGTGTATTCAAATTCCTGATCCCCGTACCAGGCCACCTTTCGTTTGGTCACGATTTTTTTTCCAAACAGGACCGCCTCATCATTTTTCCAGGCGATGGTATCCCACAAGGCCTTAAAATAACCATGGGCTTTCACTCCGGGAATCACCTTGCCATGATAGTACGCCTGACCGTCTTGCGGTAATACGTTTTTAGAAGGATAAGCCGGATTATCAAATAGATTCATTCCGCCAAAGTAAGGAAATTATCGTTTCCACTTTAATCCGATACGGCAAATTAAAAAAATTGAGCGGTAGAATAGCCGGTTTAAATTCAACCCGGAAGAAAATAGCGGATTCCCTGGGAACAGACCAAATAGAAAAATAATATGCACATAGGGCCTAAAAAGCTCAAAAAATCGCATTCAAGTTTTGGAATGAACATTCCAAAATTATATATTTATCGGGAATTCCTTACTATACCCCATTAACCGATGCCCAGGATAAAATCTTTTGATGAAACAGAAACCTTGGAAAAGGCGATGGAACTGTTTTGGAAAAAGGGGTACCACTCCACCTCCGTGCAGGATCTGGTCGATCACCTGGGAATCAACCGCGCCAGCCTATACGATACCTATAAAGGGAAAAAAGACTTGTTTATGAGGGCTTTTGAAAACTACCGAGAGACCACCAAAAAAGCCTACTGCGAGTTATTGTATGCACAGCCGAATGTTATGGAGGGATTTAGAAAGCTGTTTGAACATGTGGTACGTGAGAATACGGATCGCAGGGGTTGCTTTTTAGTGAATATCACGACCGAATTGGTGCCGGAAGATAGCGAAATGAAAGCGATGCTACGGGAAAATCAAATCCAATTTGAGAAGTTGTTTTTTGATTACCTGAAGTCCGGAGAGGTGATGGGCGAAATTGCCAGAGGAAAAGACCTAAAAGCCTCAGCTAACCTGCTTTTTACGCTTTATAATGGCGTGCAGGTCATCTCCAAAATTGAATCCGCCCCCTCCAGGCAACTGGCAGCGGTGGAGGTGGTGTTGCAGCTTTTGGAAGATTAGTAGTAGACCTTACAGCTTTCATCCGTGAATTTTTCTTAAACGATAAATTTAGCATTCTAAATTCAAGGTTTTCCGCTGCAAATAATTTTTAAGCTTAGAAAAGAAATTTAATTTTGACTTTCTTTTAGCGTATGAGTCTACCATTTCTACACAAAAGTCAGCTTGACAAACTAAAGTCGTTCGTTAATCCGGTTTTGCTCAACCGGGGCTACTCGATTTATCGAGATGAAAAAGTGGAATTCGTTTATTATGACCCTGATGAAGAAACGTATTTTTTTGAAGTGGAGGGAAATTTGGAACCCTATTATTCGGTACGTATCTGTCTTGAATATACAATGCTCAACGAATTTTTTTCCAGCAAGAGTGATAACCCATTTTCTGGTAATGTTGACCAAAATCCTGTGGATTGTATTTGTCCCTATTTTTCAGAAAATCGTCAGTGTAAACATGTTGCAGCGGCAATTTATTTTCTAACCTTGACCAAAGGAGTTGATTACAGGAAAGATAAACCTGACGGATTAGAAATCCCGGAACCGAATCCGATTGTGAAAACGAAGCGGGAAAAAGCGGAATTATCGTTTCCGATAAAAGTTGCTTGTTCGGAAGACGAAATACCCCAATTGGGAAAAAAAATCAATAGTGAACCGGGCAAATTTATTTATGTAAACCTGTACAGTGCCGATCTGTCAGATAGTGAAATTTCCTATGTCGTTGATATCAATGGGCAGCGTCATCTGTTGCGTGTTGGCTATGATGGGCAACAGGTCATAATTGATGGCGATTATCAGCGAAAATACCTGGTGCGTACGGGCTTGGAATGGCTCAAAAAACGGTTCAGCCAACCCGATCTGGGAGACCTGCGGTACCTAACCTCCGGGCAGCGAAAGAAGGCGGCTGAGGAGCAATTGGCCAAATGGAGATTGCAGGATCAGGTAGCCGATCCCCTGACCGCTTTTGAGTTTTTGTTTTGGGAAGGGGAATTAGGCATGTTTCCGGCCGGACCAATTCGGGGACTTTATAACATCGATGCCCTGTCTCAACTGTTTAAAAAAGAAGGAATACGCAGCCAGAAAAAAGCAGATCAACTCCTGCCGGAGGTAAATGATTCCGAATTGGGCCAATACAATCCGGGATTGGCCTTTGTATTATCTCACGATGGAGCTATTCACGGTGTTTTTGCTTTTATGGCCAAGGGAAGTAAAAACAGGCCTGCGGAATTATCGGTGAAGTTCACCAAAATAGAGGATCCCTTTGATCCCCGGTTGGCGAATAATGAAGGGATGGACCGGGTCATAATTGCCATAGACAAAATAAATCAAGCCATCTCTAAAAAGAAAACCGAAAAATTAGGCATCCTTTTCAAGCAATTTCTGGCGGAAGTGGAGGGCTATTCCCTATTCAACTATCAGGCTCCCGTCTATGAGTATCAGAAGGGGAAGATCAAAAAGAAACATTTTGGAGCCCCTTTGCAGGTAAGGTCTGCCAGGCTCACGATGAGGATTCGCAGGTCTGGGACGATCTATGAGGTTGCGCCCATTTTCCGGACGGAAGCGGATAGCATTGAATTGGAATCGGAAAAAAGTAAGTTGATTATCACCCCGGCCTTTGTCATATGGGAGGACCGCCACCTGTTGGTGTTTCAAAACCAGAAGGCCCTGGATACCCTAAAACTCTTGCTGCATTACCCTGTTTTCCATTTTTTGGAAAAGGATGTGGAGGAATATATCCACAAAATAATAGTACCCTTGGCAAATAACCTTGAAATCATGGACGAATCCGGTCTTTTCAACGAATCCGACCGTAGCCCTTTGCTACAAAAGCAATTGTATGTGTCAGAACTCAGCGGGCTGGTGATTTTTCGACCGGCTATCAAATATGGTCCGCGGGCAATTTCGAATCCGCTGGAGGGAAACGCCATTATGGATCCCGAGAGTAAAACCCTTTACCTGAGAGACGAAGATGTGGAAGACGATTTCGTGGCATTTCTCAGATCTCTGCATCCCAATTTTGGAAGAGGGGGTAACCAGGGGTTTTTTCACCTGACGCACGATAGCTTTATGGAAAACCTTTGGTTTATGAAAGCTTTTGAAACCTTGAAGGAAAATCAGGTGACGGTATTTGGGTTGGAAGACATCAAGATAAAAAAATACTCCCTATTCGCCCCGAAGGTAAACCTCGAATTCCGATCCAGCCAGGACTGGTTTGAACTCAAGGCCACCGTCGCTTTTGGAAATAATGAAGTCAAATTAAAAGACATCAAAAGGGCATTGGATCGGGATAGGAATTACATAGAATTGACAGACGGAACCATTGTTATTTTGCCCGAGGAGTGGGTTCGGAAGTTTAGCCGCCTATTTCGCAGCGGCGAAACCGATAAAGACCAACTCAACATCTCTAAAACCCAGTTTAATTTGATGGATGAGGTGGAAGAACTTCACAATTTTCCGGAGATCCTTGCGGAAATTGAAGAAAAGAAGAAAAAGTTAAAGCAATTTTCCAGTATCAAATCGACCCGGATTCCAAAGCAACTAAAGGCTGAGCTCAGACCGTATCAAAAAGCTGGTTTCAATTGGCTCAATTTCCTGCGAGAATACCATTGGGGTGGCATCCTGGCGGATGACATGGGCTTGGGGAAAACGCTCCAGCTCATAACCCTGATTTGTAAGTTAACTTCCAAAAAAGGAACGAAGGTGCTCGTGGTAGCCCCCACCACGCTGCTGTTTAATTGGAAGGATGAATTGGAAAAATTTGCGCCCCATTTGGATTACTTCATCCACCACGGCAACCGCTATGATCAGGTCGAAGCGCTCCAAAAGCATCAGGTTTTGTTGACCAGTTATGGATTGGTGATCAATGATCTGGAATTATTACAACAACTGGAATTTGATCTGATCATTGCGGATGAGTCCCAAGCCATCAAAAACACGCAGTCCCGGCGCTATAAAGCCATCACCAGGCTAAAGGGAAAGGTTAGGATCGCCCTTACCGGAACGCCCATCGAAAACGGGTTGGCGGAGCTTTATGCTCAAATGAACTTTGTCAATCCTGGGTTTTTTCTTTCCTTTAAGGCGTTTAAGGAAAGCTACCTGGATCCTTTGAAAAAGGGAGATGGGGCTATCCTGGATGAATTGCGGAAAAAAATCGATCCCTTTGTCCTGAGGAGAACCAAAAAAGAAGTGCTCACAGAGCTACCGGATAAAACCGAGGAATACCTCTACTGTGAAATGGAGCCACCCCAGCGCAAAGTATACGATGCCTACCGAAATGAATACAGAGACTACCTGCTGAAAAAGTTTGAGGAAGAGGGGGCCGAACAGTCAAAAATGTATGTGTTGGAGGGTTTGACGCGATTGCGGCAAGTATGTGATGCTACCAAATTGGTTTCCCATACCGAGGAAATGGAAAGCTCTGCAAAAATTGATTTACTATTGGAACACGTCAAAGAAAAAACGGGAAACCATAAATTGTTGGTGTTCAGTCAGTTTGTAAAAATGCTGGATATCGTGCAGGAAAAATTAACGGAAAACCACATACCCTATACCTACCTGGACGGCAAGACCAGCCTGAAAGAGCGGGAGTCCCGGGTGAACCAATTTCAGGAGGATCCCTCGAAGCGGGTATTTTTGATCAGCCTTAAAGCAGGAGGAACCGGCCTCAATCTCACTGCTGCTGATTACGTGTACATTCTGGACCCCTGGTGGAATCCAGCGGTAGAAAACCAGGCCATAGACCGCTGTTACCGGATGGGACAGGAGAAGCACGTGATAGCTTACCGCATGATATGCAAAGACACGGTGGAAGAAAAAATCGTGAAACTCCAGGAATCAAAAAGCAAGCTGGCCGCGGAAGTTATCGCAGAGGGAGATAGTTTTCTGGGAGCCCTGGACGGGGATACCATGCTGGCACTGTTTGATTGAAGACAGATGGCATCCAAACGCAGGACACCAGTCTGATTTATTGGGTTTACAGGTCCCGGGGAGGCTAACCAAAAGGTAAGGAATCCCAGTTAAAAAATCGTGGTTGATGCTCTTTTGACGGAAGGGCAAGACTTACACAGTGGTTTGAATTCATGACAAAACTTCGAACGTCCCATTGCTCATACGGTATATTTTCGGAGAAATAGATTTGTTGAAGACCATCCAGTAGACAGTATTCACTCAGTTGGTCGGTGATTCCCTGCCCGATCCCTTTGAGCAAGGCCTCCTTCCGTGTCCATATCTTATAAAAAGAGTGAACCGGGTTGGGGGATTTTTCAATAAACTCGATTTCTGAAGGTGAAAAAATGCCGGAAAGCAGTTCCTGATATGCAAAGCGGGAATCCAGCGGTTCAATGTCGATCCCCACTTCACAATCAGCAAGCGCAATAACCACCCAATCGCCCGCATGACTGATGTTAAAATGAAAATCGTTCCTTCCGATCAGGAAGGGCTTGTTAAACCGGTTTTTACCAAACTGAATTTGTCTTTCATTCAGGTAAAGCGGTAATAGTTTTCTGAGAAATCCTTTCCCCAATAGCTGCCTGATCCGGTCTTCTTTTTGCAGGTACCGATCGCCTTGGCGGATTTCTTCATCGGTTAGCAATCCTTTTAGGTGTTCAACGATATGATCGGGCGAAGAAAGGGGAATCCGCCAGATATCAAGGAAACTACCGGTGTGGGAACGTTCAAATTCCTTCCAGTCCGGAGGGCTTATTTTTTCACAAAAGACCCTGATTTGCGGCATGGATATGGGTTTGCTGGATTGGAATTTTGGGAAATATAGGTAAATTTATTTTCGTAGCGAATTTACCACCTGGTAGGATCATCGGGAGTGCGATCCAGCTCATCAGGCACCCCATCTCCGTCACTGGGCGGTTGGTTCATCATTATTGTTACAGGAAATCGATAGGATCAAAAAAGCAAGAAGCGGAACGAAAGATTCTTTTCTCATGATTACTGGTTTTATTACTCATCGAAGCAAGCCACTTATGTTATCAATAATAATTTATAATTATAAAAAAATGAAATTAATTGTCGCAAATATGTAACCTATCCTAAATTCTTGTAAGATAATTTTGAAATATCTATTATTACGGAATTATTGGACAGCTTTAAGCTAATTTTTTTAAAGAAAAGCGTGGGGAAGGATATGGAAAACAGCATTTTTGATCTGGGAGGAAAGCGGCTATTGATCGTGGATGATGATCCGGTTATTCGCCTGATATTGAAGGTGACTTTTAATGCCTGGCAAAACACTTCGTTTGATATGGCAGTAAATGGAGCTGCTGCCTTGGAACGGTTGAAAACGCCCGGATACGATTTGATTTTAATGGATTTGCAGATGCCCGTTTTGGATGGTTACGAGACTACCCATGCCATTCGTTCGGGCCTTTGCGGCAGCGAGTATCAGAAAATACCTATCATTGCCATTACGTCAGACCTTTCAGAAATTGCCAGGTCAAAAGGGCTTAGCGTGGGAAT
>JAWLFL010000145.1:0-9956 GCA_041685605.1 Cyclobacterium sp.
GGTGAAAGTCAATGTTATGGTGGAAGTCTTTTCAGGAGAACAGCCTCCGCCGATAATACAGGCAGGAAAAACCTATCCCAACGTGCGAAATGCCGATCCAGTCGTGATCGTCGGCGCAGGACCGGCTGGCTTATTTGCAGCGCTGAGAGCTATTGAGCTGGGAGTGAAACCCATCGTATTGGAAAGAGGAAAGGACGTGCGTTCCCGAAGGCGGGACCTTGCCGCCCTGAACAAGCATCATTTGGTGGACCCTGATTCCAACTATTGTTTTGGAGAGGGAGGTGCTGGGACTTATTCAGATGGTAAGTTATATACCCGCTCTAAAAAGAGGGGGGATATCCGCAGGATCATGGAGATTCTCGTTTCCCATGGTGCCAAAGAAGAAATTCTCGTAGATGCCCATCCCCATATCGGTACCAATAAATTGCCCGCACTGGTGGTAAATCTTCGGCAAAGTATTCTTGATGCCGGAGGGGAAATTCATTTTGAGACCAAGGTATCGGATCTGATCCTGGAAAGGGATACCATTCGGGGAGTCCTTACCGAGGGTGGAGAACAGGTTTTAGGCATTGGTGTAATTCTGGCTACCGGGCATTCCGCCCGGGACATTTTTCACCTGTTGGCAAAGCGACAGGTATTTATTGAGCCAAAGCCTTTTGCTTTGGGTGTTAGGGTGGAGCACGATCAAAATCTGATTGATAAAATTCAATACCATTGTCAGGTGGATAGGGGAAGTTTTTTACCCCCTGCGTCCTACAGCCTGGTCCAACAAACGATGTTGGAGGGAAAGCAGCGAGGGGTTTTCTCATTTTGCATGTGTCCCGGGGGATTTATTGTGCCAGCGGCAACCTCTCCCGGCGAGATAGTAGTCAATGGAATGAGTCCCAGCCGTAGAGACGGCAAATTTGCTAACTCGGGTATGGTGGTAGCAGTAGAACTGGAGGATCTTCACGGGTACCATCAGCACGGACCCCTGGCGGCAATGGTTTTTCAGCAAGAAGTGGAGCAGGCTGCATGGGTCGCTGCTGGGAAGACGCAGACGGCCCCAGCTCAGCGAATGGAGGATTTTGTAAGTGGAAAGGAAAGTAAGCAACTCTTACCCAGCTCCTACCAACCGGGTCTCGAAAGTACGGATATGCATGCGCTTCTTCCGGGTTTTATCAGCAAAAGGCTGAAAATGGCCTTGCCATTGATGGATCAGCGGATGAGAGGGTATTTTACCAATGAAGCCCAGTTGATTGGAATTGAAAGCAGAACCTCTTCTCCGGTCAGGATTCCACGGGATAAGCAGCTTCTAGAGCATCCCCAAATTCACCGCCTTTACCCATGTGGTGAGGGGGCTGGTTATGCGGGTGGGATCGTCTCCGCAGCTATGGATGGCGAACGATGTGCTGAAATGCTAGTGGCCAAATACCATCAAACCAGGTTGGCCTGAATGTTGGGGTAAAATATAAGGTATGAAAAAAAATAAAAAGACAGTTATCCTTGGTGCCAGTCCGAATACCTCTAGGTATGCCTATGCGGCGGCCAGAATGCTCAGGGAAAACGAGGTTTCTTTTGTGCCGGTGGGTATCAAAAAAGGAGAGGTTTTGGGCGAAGAAATTCTAAATCTTCGGGAAAAGCCTAAAATAGAGGGTGTTCACACACTGACCTTATACATCGGCCCTCAACATCAACCGGAATGGTACGACTACCTGATTTCCCTCCAACCAGAACGAATCATTTTTAACCCTGGAACAGAAAACCCGGAGTTGTATGACCTGGCGAAAAGCAAAGGGATTGAAGTATTGAATGCCTGTAATTTGGTAATGTTGAGCACTGGCCAGTTTTAATCCTTACCGGATTCAAGGAATCGATTCATATACCAGACATGTGGGGCGGAGATAAGGGAGATTAAAACAAAAAACAAGAAGATGATTTCCTCAACCTCACTGCTTTGATAAAGGAAGGCGATTATCAATGCCATCCCTGCCAGGCTTAGCGTGGTAAACGGTATCATCCTGGCGATAAAACTCTTAAGTTTGTTTTTCCCGAAATGTTTTTTCAAAAATTGGAATTCTTCGCTCATACTGGGAAGGGCGTGCCAGAACCCAAAGTAGATTATAAAAGCCACGAGAAGTGGCAATTGGTAAAGTAAAAGCCCCAGACCGATCATTTCTGCCGCAAAAAATAGCCATTTTCCTGACCTGTTCCGAAAAAACAGAAAGTTGCTAATCAGAAAACTTCCTGAGATGATATACCAGCCAAAAGATTTAAACGTCGCAATCGTTACTATCCCCGCAAGGATTTTGTCGGTCTCATCGAAACTGCCCCAAAAGATCACACTTAAGTAAAAGAAACCGGTAAAAAAGTAGGTAGTCTTTTTATAATACGTCAAGGGAGTTCGTATAAAATGGCTTTGCCCAAAATGATACGCAGACATGACAACAAAAGCAATTAATGCCGGTATGGGTAAAAGAATCCAAACCAATAAATAAACGAAAATAATCGCCAGGTATTTAAGAACGAACCTGATAAGATTTTTCCTATTTATCCTGGGATGGGTAAGCAGATGATCCAAAGATCCATGCGGAATACCCACCGTCACCAATACCAAGCCGATAAGAACCCACTCAAAAGTCTCGTTTCCCTGAAAGAAAATCAAGTATGCCAAAGCAATAAAAACCCCCAGTATCTTACCGCTATTTTCAATGTTTCTCAAAACGAAGTAGGGATTTAATAAAAATGGAAAAATCCAACCTGGAGAGGAGTTTTAGTTCATGAATAAAACTGGTTTCCTCATTTAAAAACCGCAATATTTCGGGTCCGGAATTTTTTTCAAATAGGTTAAAGAAAAGCGGAGGGAGCTTACTAGGCCATTTTTTTGCTATGTTAAGGATGATATTGTCGTAGAAAGAGAATCTCTTTTTCCTTTTAAATTCCAGGCTTGCTGGATTTATTTTATTTTTTTCAAGTATCCGCACGATGGATGCACAGTGTTTTTGTATGGTATGGAAGGTGTAGCCGGTACTCGGTTTACTGCACCCTGCCACCGTTCCCAAATGAGTAATGTTAGGATGCTTGTTTTTATTGAAAGTATAGGTGGTCATGGGAATAATTCCCGCTTCCTTGAAGGAAATAGAAATATTTTCTTGACCCAGTCGTTTAGAGATATAGGTTTTTAACGCAAATTCCATTTTTTGAGCGTCCAAATGCTCTGTCGTAAACACGGTGTACTCTATCAAAGCTTCTGTAGGTGAAAAGGGCAACAAATAAAAAAAATCGGTTTTACCAGTTGAGTTCCCTAAAAAGTTCATCATCACAGCAGTATCCGTTTCGAAGCAGGGTTTTTGGGTTTTTACTTGCCAACCCAGGAAAACCTGCCTGAGTATTCTATTTTTTTCAGGTAGTATGGGATCATCGGGGATGCTGTTAAAGACTTTTTTACCCAGGTAGGTTCCATTTTCCAGGGTTTTGACAGAAACACTTTTGGCATTATTGTCCTTAATAAAAGAAACCGTGTCCACTACGAAATGCACGTTGGGAAACAAGCTGATTCGTTGCTTGATTTCCGAATAAAAGTCTGAAGATTTAATATGAAAATAGTTGAGAGTTCCGAGTTGTTTTTTCAATGTTTTTTTTCCAATGCTGATACTGATGTTCTGCCAGGATACAATCGGGGAGTTCTTTGGGTGTATGGAGAGCGGTTTTTCAGCCCAATAGCACCAGGTCCGGTCGTTGGTATTTTTATTGGAAGGGTCAATTACCAGAATCCGACTATTTTTAAACTGACTATCCAGTAGATGGTAGACGAAACTCATTCCTGCACAGCCAAATCCGGTAATAATAAAATCGTAGGTTAAATTGGGAGTGCTCATGGGTTCGAATCTTATGATAGCTCATTTGGAGCTTAGAATAAAAAAACAAACTGCCCCAAGATGTAGGGCAGTTTGTGATACTTTTATGCAGCTACTGCTTTCCTGTTTTTAGCCGTTTCAGCGATGGCTACGGAATAAATCACCAAACCGAAACCAATTTTATTAATGGCATCAGCAAGGTTATAGAACAAATCAATGCTACTTACCTCAAACGCTCCTGATAATAAGTTTCCGGGTAGCACCATGTATCCGATTGGATAAATAGACCATCCTAGCGTAATGAAAATTTTCAACAGAAACATTGCCTGACGTAAGGCAGGGCTTTGTGAAGTTTTAGCCAACTTCGCTACATCTCCTGCGAAAACTTCATAGACAATATACAAATACCCCAATGTGGAAATGATGCCCCACATGATGTTGTTTTCAATCCCTGACGTTTCACCGATAAATCCGGTCACCAGCATTACCAAGGAAGCAACAATTAATTTAAACAACGTACCTCCCTTAGCTCCAAAAGGCTTGGTAAGTAAATAAAATTCCACACACATTAATGGGACTGTTAGGGTCCAATCTACGTAGCGGAATGCCGTGGGACTTTGTCCTGTTTCAAGGTAAAAGTCCCTCATGTAATAATAGTGGACGGCGGCAATACCCGTGATGAGTGCTGATACCAGAAGAGATGTTTTCCACTTTCCATCCACAGATCCTCTTTCGACAAGAAAAAAGATCGCCGAAGCAAACATGGCCATGTAGCCAATAAAGAATGTGATGGCTACCGGGTCGCTGTTGATGATTTTTTCCAAACCGACCAGATCAGCTGTTAATACAGAGTTCATAACTTTTTTTTAAAGGTGAAATTTAAATAAAATAAATCCAACAAAATTCTAACCTGCACAACTTTGGCAGAATTAATTTTGTTTAAATTTTAATAAAATAACCTAAACAATCGAGTGCAAATCGCTGAAAAATAGTTATGAACTGTTGAAATTAGTCATGGGGTTTTACAGGGCCTGCTTACCTTCCTGTCCGGTATTTTGAAATTAAATTTTTTGATGGCGATTAACGGAATATGGTTCTTCTTTTTAGTTTTGAGCTCAATTTACTTCTGATAAAAGGTGGGTGCTATCGATTTTTTTTCGTAACATTGCAGGTTGATTATGGAATAAAAAAACTGCTTTTAAATTTAAAAAAAAGGGCATTTGTAATAGGTTATGAGCGAAAAAAAAGAAGGAAATCGGAACGATTATTCGGCCCAAAATATTCAGGTTTTAGAGGGGTTGGAAGCGGTCAGGAAGAGGCCTGCCATGTACATTGGAGACATTGGGGTGAAAGGCCTTCATCATTTGATTTGGGAGGTAGTAGATAATTCCATTGATGAAGCCCTCGCCGGCCATTGCGATTCCATTTTCGTGACCATCGAGGAGGACAATTCGATTACGGTTAAAGATAACGGAAGAGGAATTCCAACCGAAGTTCATACCAAGGAAAATCGCTCAGCATTAGAAGTGGTAATGACGGTCCTACATGCCGGAGGGAAATTTGACAAAGACACTTACAAAGTTTCCGGAGGACTACATGGAGTGGGGGTTTCTTGTGTGAATGCGCTATCGTCTTCACTTAAGGCCACCGTCCATAGGGAAGGGAAAATATTTGAGCAGGAATACATTCGGGGAGTACCCCAATTCCCGGTACGTGAAAATGGAACTACTGAAAGCAGAGGGACACACATTCATTTTAAGCCGGATCACGAGATTTTTCAAGTGCTTGATTTCAAGTACGATACCATTGCAACGCGCTTGAGGGAAATGTCGTTTTTGAATGCGGGAATCCGTATTTATTTAAACGACCTGAGAGAAAAAGACGAAGAGGGGAATTATCGCTCAGACGAGTTTTTTTCCGAGGGAGGTCTGGTTGAATTTGTGGAATACCTGGATGAAAACAAGCAAAAAATCATCGAGTCACCGATTTACATTGAGACCGAAAAAAACGGAGTTCCGGTACAGGTGGCGATGGGATATAATAATTCGTACTCAGAAAATGTGGTGTCCTATGTAAATACCATCAATACCTACGAGGGGGGAACCCATGTTTCCGGATTCCGACGTGCCTTGACCCGAACCCTGAAAAGCTATGCCGACAAATCGGGCATGCTGGACAAGGTGAAGTTAGAAATTTCCGGAGATGATTTTAGGGAAGGCCTCACGGCGGTCATATCTGTAAAGGTGGCGGAGCCTCAGTTTGAAGGGCAGACCAAAACGAAGTTGGGAAACTCAGATGTTACAGGGGCGGTAGATGGTGCTGTTTCCGAAACCCTTCAATTTTGGTTGGAAGAGCATCCCAAGGAAGCCAAGATTATTGTTGGAAAAGTCGTTCTTGCGGCCCAGGCACGGCATGCTGCCAAAAAAGCCCGGGAAATGGTCCAACGGAAAAATGTACTAGGCGGAGGAGGGTTACCGGGTAAGCTGGCGGATTGCGCTAATTCGGATCCAACGGTTTGTGAGCTCTACCTGGTGGAGGGCGACTCAGCCGGTGGTTCTGCCAAACAGGGTAGGGACCGGGACTTTCAAGCCATTTTACCATTAAAAGGAAAGATTTTGAACGTGGAGAAAGCCCACGAACATAAGATTTACGATAATGAGGAGATAAAAAATATCCTAACAGCACTGGGAGTTAAATTTGGGACCGTCAATGATGAAAAAGAGTTGGACTTGTCCCATCTGCGGTACCATAAGATCATCATTATGACGGATGCCGATATTGATGGCTCGCATATCCGGACCCTGATACTTACCTTGTTTTTCAGATACATGCGAAATTTAATAGAAAAGGGGTACGTGTACATCGCCCTTCCTCCTTTGTATTTGCTTAAAAGAGGAAAGGAAGAAAGGTATTGCTGGACGGAAGATGAGCGGAAACGGGTCACTCAGGAATTAGCCCCGGACGGCAAGATAGATAGTGTGGGTATCCAGCGATACAAGGGACTAGGAGAAATGAATCCAGAGCAGCTTTGGACGACCACTATGGATCCGGAGACACGAACGCTGAAGCAGGTAACCATTGATTCGGCTGCAGAGGCTGACCATTTGTTTAGCATGCTGATGGGAGATGAAGTGGCTCCAAGGAGAGACTTTATAGAGAAAAATGCAAAATACGCTAAGATTGATACGTAATCCGTTTCGGAATGGGTTCTGTCAATACAAAAGAGGGCGTTGTGCCCTTTTTTTATTCTTCGATTTATTTAGTATCATTGGCTTACTTTTTCCCTTATTAAAATCAACTAACTATGAAGCTTATCCAACATGATAAAATAGAAGAAACCATCCATAACAGTGAACTTATCAGCCGCGACCTGAGCTGGCTTAAGTTCAACGAAAGGGTTTTTGATCAGATAAAAAAGGATAAACGCAATATTTTCGAGAAATTTAAATTTCTGGCCATTGCTGCATCCAATCTGGATGAGTTTTTTATGATCCGGGTAGGGTCTTTGTATAACTACCTGGACTACGATAAGGTACGCATTGATTACTCGGGCTTGAGAGAGGATGATTTCAAAAAGAAATTAATGATTGAGTCCCAGCATTTTCATAAAAGACTGCAGCGACATTTCGTAAAAGAACTACTGCTTAAAACGCAGGAGGCCGGTTTTATTTTGAGCAATGTTCGTAATTTACAAGAGGAGGAGCAAAAAACCATTAAAGAGTACTTTTACAAAGCGGTATACCCCATGCTAACCCCCATGGTATTTGACGGGTACCATACTTTTCCCATTTTGATGAACAAGTTGCTTATTTTTGGGGTGGTGACGATTGGACCGGGGGAGAAAAAAGACAATAAGAAGCTTTCATTCGTTCAGATACCTTCCAATATCCCTCGTTTCTTCGAACTGGAAAGGGAGGACATGATGATTTATGTTCCGATCGAAGAAATGATTCGGGAGCATATCGTTTCCTTGTTCAGAAATGTAACCATCGAATCGATAAATCTATTTCGGATTACACGAAATGGTGATTTTACGCTGGAGGAGAGTGAGGACATGGACAGCAATTTTTTGGAAGAAGTAAAACGAAAGCTAAACGAGCGGAAAACCGGACGCGTCGTCCGTATAGAGATAGAAGAAGGTTACAGTAAGTGGATGGTCAATTTACTTAAACAGCGATGGACGCTAAACGACGATAGTATTTTTAAAATTGAGAGAAAGAGCCTGATGGATTTTTCAGGACTCTGGCAAATCATTGGCAACAAACGATTTAAAGACAAAATACCAGCTACACCCCGGCCTGTTCCGCCGCTATCCTACCCCGAAGCAGCCTCGGAGGATATTTTTCAGGTATTGAAACACAAAGATGTGCTGCTTCACCACCCCTACAATGACATGGAACCCATCTTGGAATTGTTGGATAAGGCAGCGGACGATCCCCATGTGATGGCCATAAAAATGACCATCTACCGTCTTGCCAAAAACTCCCGTATTGTGGGCGCATTGCTAAAAGCGGTAGAAAATGGAAAACATGTCTCTGTTCTTTTTGAAGTCAAAGCCAGATTCGACGAAGAGAATAACATTCGGGAAGCAAAGAAAATGCAGAAAGCAGGCTGCTTCGTCATATATGGGGTGAGTAATTTTAAGACGCACACCAAATTAATGCTCATTGTCAAAAAAGAAGAAAACAGGGTGACCCGTTACGTTCACGTGGGATCTGGTAACTACAATGAAGAAACCAGCCGGATATATACAGACATCGGGTTGCTGACGACCAATGAAATACTGGCCAATGACGTTTCCGAATTTTTCAACGTCATCACAGGTCATTCAGCTCCTACCAACTATCAAAATCTGATCACCTCGCCCAGAGACATGCGGAGCAAATTGATAGAATTTATCGGAATAGAGGCCGAAAATGCCAGTAAAGGCCTGCCCTCAGGTATATTTATCAAAATCAATTCCTTGGAAGATTCTGAGTTTATCTTTGCTTTGTATAAGGCATCTCAGGCCGGGGTACCGATTAAATTGATTGTGCGTGGCATTTGCTGCCTGCGACCGGGAAGGGAGGGTTTGAGTGAAAATATTGAAGTGATCTCCATTGTGGGGGATTTTCTGGAACATTCCCGGATTTACCATTTTCATAACAATGAAAACTACCGGACCTATGTAGGTAGTGCAGATGCCATGGTCAGAAGCTTTGATAAGAGGCTTGAATCCCTATTTAAGGTGGAAAATGAATTTCTACAAAAACAACTGATGAATATCTTGCGGTATAACCTATGGGATAATGAAAATGCCTACGTCATGCAGGAAAATGGTCAGTACATCAGTAAGAAACCTGGCGAAGGAGAGGAGCCGTTTAATATTCATCAGAAATTTTTCGAATTAATGCCGGACATGATTGAAGAAGTCCGGCTAATCGATGGATAGGGGGCTATTACCTGTTGGGGAAAATGGTATTCTCGGTTCCGCAGTTTTTTTCAAAAGCACGTTCCTTCCCAAGCCCAGGGGAAACCGGAGGTATTCCGGTTTTTAAAGCTTGAGTTCGGTTTTGATATAGGACAATTTGGTTCGTTTGAACGGTTTCGTACTTGATTCGGAGCTTTTTTGGAAAAAAATGTTGAACCTGAATGGCATGCCCTGCAAGAATAACGCTTCTGGGGATTGGGTCATGCGATCGATCGCAGATCGGCAGAGGTGTCCCCACCGAATCTAGTATCTACTACACCCTTCTATTTGAGAACTTACACTAATTGAGTAACGCAAATACTTAAAAGGTCACATACCCTTACTTTTTTCAGGAGGTCAAGAGAGGGGGTGGTAAAAATACGTCATCTCGATTTTTGCGTTTAAAAAAAGTTACGTCTACCATTGACGATA
Organism: Cyclobacterium sp.; assembly: GCA_041685605.1. GTDB lineage: Bacteria > Bacteroidota > Bacteroidia > Cytophagales > Cyclobacteriaceae > Cyclobacterium. Next base: position 9,718 of record JAWLFL010000145.1, read on the forward strand.
TAAACGGTCTTTTTACGGAAAATAGATCGAAATTAGGTTAATAAGACCTTACCGGAAATGGCAAAAGAAATAATCTTCCTAACTATTTACTTTAAATAATTGTCAACAAAAAAAATTTTAATTAATTAACCATTAATTTTTAATATTCATTTGAATAAATCACTATTTTTTTCAAAATTTAATAGTTGATTTAACAGTGTGTAAAAAAGTTTTATGAAGGGTGGTTTTCGCTGATATGG
>JAWLFL010000146.1:0-9795 GCA_041685605.1 Cyclobacterium sp.
CCTTCTGCCATGCTGTTAATAAGCGTGATGAGCTGCAGATCAGACCTTAATCCTTCGCAGGAACAGGATATCCGGGAAATAAAAGCCATGAGCCAGGCCAGGGCTGATGCCTTCAATGTGGGCGATGCGGCTGCTATTGCCACTCATTTTACCACAGAGGCGGTTCTGATGGCTCCAAATACCCCCCCAAAAATAGGTCCTGAAGCCGTCGAAGCGTATTATCAGGAAATTTTCGATAACTACAGAACAGGTTTAGAAAGCGGATATGACGCCGTTCGGGTTGACGGAGATTTGGCTTTTGGCAGGGGCTTTGCCAAGGTTACCCTCTTCTCCAAAACAACAGGAGACACGACCTACGCAACCTCCAAATACCTGAATATCCTGGAAAGACAGCCCGATGGAAGCTGGAAGACAACCCATGATATTTGGAACGCTAATGAATAACGAACCAAATGACTATTGAATAGTGGTTGATTAAAATGGATCCACATCTATCAGGAAGCGGGCTGACCTGAATTTCTTTTCGGCCTGCAGCTCTATAATTTTTTCCATCAATTGTTTTTTGAAATATTCCTGAACCGAGACTGATTTTTCCAGTTTGATCCATATTTCAAATAGGTACAGGTTTTTAATTTTTCCAATCAAGGATTTTTCCGGGCCCAATACAATTTTTTTGGCTTCAATAGCTGTTACCAGATTTTTTAGGTGAAGGGCTGCCATCTCCGCCGTTTTATAATCTTTGTGTTTGGTCGTCACCTTAATATTTTTGATAAAGGGAGGATAAAAAAACTGCTTGCGCTCACGGATCTCCTGTTGGTAAAAATCTATGTAATTTCCGCTCATTATCTGGTTGAAAATCAGTTGATCAGGCCGCCGGGTCTGAATCACTACGTCGCCTGTTTTCTCCCTCCTTCCGGCGCGTCCAGCCACTTGCGTAATCTGCTGAAAAGCCCTTTCCCCTGACCTGAAATCCGGGAAATATAAAATACGGTCGGCATCAACGACTCCCACCAGGGAAACCCGGTCAAAATCAAGTCCTTTGGTAATCATTTGGGTGCCCACCAAAATATCCACATTCCCGGCTCCGAAGTCTTCTAATATCCGTTGGTACCCGTATTTGCTTCGAGTCGTATCTAAATCCATCCTAGCGATCCGTGCCTCCGGAAATAATAAAGCCAGGTTTTCTTCTATTCGTTCCGTGCCTACACCTACGGTGGTCAATTTATTACTTCCGCAAGCGGGGCAAGCCTTGGGTAGCTTTTCCTTGAAACCACAATAATGACAGCGGAGTTCTTCCTGATACTGATGGTAGGTGAGACTTACATCACAATGTTCACACTGTGGTATCCAACCACAATCCTCACAAGAAATATACGGTGCATAGCCTCTCCTGTTTTGAAAAATTAACACCTGTTCCTGCCTGTTCAGGGCATCTTGTATTTTTTCTCTTAGAATTCGGGTAAAATCAAGTTTCAGCAGGTTTTTCTTTTTGTCCTTGAGTATATCTGCCAAATGGAAGTGGGGAAGCTCGGCATTTCCATACCGTTTGTCTAGTTTCACGTACCCGTATTTTCCGTTTTGAGCATTGAAGAACGATTCAAAAGCTGGCGTAGCCGATCCCAAAACGGTTTTGGCCTGATGCATCCAGGCCAACATGATGGCAGCGTCTCGGGCCTGAAAGCGGGGAGCTGGATCAAATTGCTTGTAGGAAGGTTCGTGTTCTTCATCTATGATCACCAGACCCAAACTGTCAAAAGGTAAAAATAGGGAGGACCGCACACCAATGACAAAATTAAACCGTCCCTGGTTTACTCCCTGCCAAACCTCTACCCGCTCATTGTCGGAGTATTTGGAGTGGAAGACACCCATCTTGTTCCCGAATACCTTTTTCAAGCGAAAAACCAGATGGGTGGTCAGGGCAATTTCCGGAAGCAACAATAATACCTGCGAGCCGCTGTCCAATACTTCCTTTATAAGCTCAATATAAATCTCCGTTTTGCCAGAGCCGGTAATTCCATGGAGTAAAAGCGTGTTTTTGTCCTCAAATTGCCTATGAATTTCCCCCACGGCTTCCTGCTGAAGCGGGGAAAGGGTGATCGAATCATTCCCAGTTGCCTGTTCATCAAACCTGCTGATCGTTATCCGAAAGGATTCCAGGATCTCTTTCTTAATCAAGGTATCGATGGAACTCTGCGAGCATCCTGCATCTATCAACACCTTTTTAAGCAGCCCGGCATCATTCAACTCGGGCTTTTGAAAAACCGGAATAAGCTGTAGGTATTGGAGCAACACCTGCTCCTGTTTTGGTTTTCCCTTAAGTTCCAAAAAAAGATCCTGCAGCTGATTTTCTTCGGCAAGAAATCGATTGGCTAATCGGATTCGGTGCTCCGTTTTAGGACTGTATTTTTCTTTGACCGATTCATAAAGAAGCACGGCTCCCTTTGAAAGCAGGCTTTTAATAATCTTATGACTTATTTTTCCGGGCACCATTTGCTCAAACTGCTCCACCCGCATGTCATCATGTTTGGCCAGCGTTTCTAACACCAGTAGTTCCCGATCGTCCATGGGAAAACCCGGCGCTTCCGGATCAAAATTAGGATGCAGGTGCACCCTGCTTTCGGTAGATAACTTCAGCCCACTGGGCAGCGCCGCGTTCATCACCTCCCCTATATGGCAGCAATAATAGCCCGCCATCCAGTTCCAGAATTTGATTTGCAGGGCGTTGACTACGGGAAAATCATCCAACACATCCAAAACGGCTTTCGCCTGGTAGACTTCTGGTGCTTTTTGGTGAACCTTTGCTACAATACCGGTTAGAATTTTGCGATTACCGAAGGGTACCATCACCCGGTACCCAATACCGATTTGCTCCTGAAATTCAGCTTCTACCTTATAGGTAAACCATTTTGGAATGGGTACAGGCAATATGACATCGGCGTACATGGACTTGGATGTGGCTGCCGGGTAAGTATGCGCGAAAAGATCCTCCAAAATAAATTAGTTTTCTTAGCGAGGCAAATGAGGTAATTGAAGCACTGCTTCATCCAAACTGCTAACCGGCTGCTTACAGGTTTTATCAAAACATACAAAATACTGATTTTTTTCTGCGGGCTTGTCATTCAATAATGGAAGCTTGTACAATCCTGTACCGGCCGCAAGTACCGTGTTGGGATAATAGCGCTTTTGAAAATCCAGCCCATTGCTTTCTGCATCCGGACCCATAATGGCAATTTCAGCCGTTGGCAGGGTCTTTTCTAAATAAAAGGTAGCCCAATTGGCTAAAAAAGAGGGCTCCTTCAGCAACAATTCCTGAACCAATTGCACCATATTTTCTGCCTGATCAAGGTACTCGTCCTGGTACAGATAGATCCCCAAACGGTGTAAATTTCTGGCCATGATGGAATTGGATGCCGGAATGACATTGTCGAAAATTTCTTTTTTATCGGCAATCAGTTTTTCTTGTTTGGGATCATTGAAAAAGAACAAACCATCGGAATTATCCAGAAACCGATCCATGACCCTGGCCATCAATTGATCCGCCCGCTTCAGCCATTTGAGGTCAAAAGTAAGGGTGTATAGGGAAATGAACGCTTGAATGACGGCGGCATAATCTTCCAAAAACCCCGAAGTATAGGCTTCATTCTCTTTATAGTTGCGAAACAATTCATTTTCCTGCACCATTTCATCCCAGATAAAATTACCGGAAGCAAGGGCTTGCTCCCGATAGGATTCGGTACCCAGGGCATGGTAGGCCTGGCATAGACCTTGAATGACCCATCCATTCCATCCGCTAATAATTTTATCATCCAAACCAGGTCTTATCCGTTTGTTTCGTTGTTTAATGACAATTTGCTTTGCTTTATGGAGCCTTGCCAAAAAATCCGATGCTGACATTTCTAAGGAGTCAGCAATCTTTTCGTAGGACTCCTTCTGGAATAGGATGTTTTCACCGGCTTCCCAATTTCCTTCAGACTTGATAGTATATAGCCTGGCAAACCAGTCGTAATCCTCGCCTAAAAGCTGTTGGAGTTCGGCAGCATTCCAGATGTAATATTTCCCTTCTTTCCCCTCGCTATCCGCATCCAGGGCAGCGTAGAAGCCGTTCTCCGGGCTTTTCATTTCCCGAAGCAGCCATTGAATGGTTTCTTCGACTTTTTCTTTAAAAAAGGGATCTTTTGTATATTGATAAGCTTTGGCATACAGACCGAGTAGTTGCCCGTTATCATAAAGCATTTTCTCAAAGTGAGGGGCAAACCATTCCCCATCCACGCTATACCGACAAAAACCACCTCCCAAGTGGTCGTAAATCCCTCCCATTCCGATCTTTTTCAGGGTAAAGCAGACTTTTTCGCCCAGGTCATCCTGCCGGTCAAGAATCGCTAAGTCAAGTAAAAATGCCCAAATGGAAGGCATGGGGAACTTAGGTACTCGTTTCATGCCTCCCCAAACCGAATCGAAGCCATCGATTAATTTGTCTCCAATTGCCCGTATAGCCTGAACCTGAAACGAAGATTTTTGGGCCTTTAGGCCATACTTTTCCACCAGGGATAGCCGTAGACTCTTGCCAAAACCCCTGGCACTTTTTGCCAATTCTTCGTGCTGATCCGTATAGGCCTTTGCTATTCCGGAAAGCACTTTTATCCACTGATGCTTTGGAAAGTACGTCCCCCCATAAAATGGCTGCTGATCTGGCATCAAAAAAACGTTTAAAGGCCAGCCTCCCTGTAAACCCATTGCCTGTATGGCATCCATGTACAGGTTATCCAGATCCGGACGCTCCTCCCTATCGATTTTGATGGAAACAAAATGAGCATTCATTAAATCGGCTACTTCCGGATTCTCAAAGCTCTCTTTTTCCATGACATGACACCAATGGCAGGCTGCATATCCGATACTTACCAACAAGGGTTTGTTTTCCTTCCGGGCTTTCTGCAAGGCATCCTCTCCCCAGGGAAACCAGTCTACGGGATTGGTAGCGTGCTGTTTAAGGTACAAGCTTTTGCTGTTGTGTAATCTATTCGTCTTCATTTTTTTGGTTTAGGGATGAATGTTGATAGGCCTCAATTTGATGGAGTTGATCCTTGATGCTATTTCTCTCTGTAGCAAAATCAAGGTTTGCAGGCAAGCTATCTACTTTTTCCAACAACCCTTGCAAAAACTTTTCGTGTTGGATGGATAAGGGTTCAAAGGGTCGGTGGCTTAAGCTTTTGTGCAATTGATCAATTTCTTTGATCAATTTTCGGGTTTCGGTATCAAAAAAGGAATCCTGAAATTTTTCCCAAATATAGTCTTCGGCCATGGCATTTGGATGAATGAGATCGTCTTTGTAAAAACGATAGTCCCGTAAGTCATCCATCATAAGTTCATACGCAGGAAAGTAGCGGACATTCGACTTGCTATTGGCTAGTTGATCACAAAAAACCCGAAGAAGACTTTTGCTAAGTTGATTTTCCGGGACCCCATCTTTAATATGGCGAACAGGACTGACCGTAAGGATGATTTGAATGTTGGGATTTACTTGTTCCAGGAATTTATAAAAGGCCTCAAAACTACCTTTCATTTGCTCAAGATCAAGCAGCTCCTTATTAAACTCAGGTTGAGGAATTTTATGACAATTGGCCACAATACTATTGAATGTAGTGTGGCGATAAGCAAAAGCGGAACCAAAGGTAATAAACAGGTGGCTGCCTGTTTGCAGGTGATTGAGGGTTTCCCTTTGTTTTTGGGCAAGCAAATCCATCAATTCCGCTTTAGTAAGGGCATTCAGGCGCGAATGGGAATGAAAATGGTAGTATTTTGCATGCTGCTGTATGCATAAATCGGGATCAAATGGCTGATCGGAAAGGGACTTGGTGAGGTTCTCAAAAATGGAAATGGGATTGTAAACCACTCCAAAGGGATTGACCGAAACTTGAAATTTGAACTGGTGTAAGCGATTTCCTATCGTTTCGGAAAAACAAGACCCAATGGTCAGCATCTTTTCAGCATGCGTAATCCTTCGCTGGCTGGGGTTGATTCGAAATTCCGTTCTGAAATTTTTCATGTTTTTCCTTTAATCAAAGCAAATTAACCAATGCCCGGGAAGAACGAAAGCATGATTTCAATACTTCTCGACGAAACCGAAAAAAACATGTGTTCGAATTGCCCTAAGATTTCTTTCCGATAAGAAAAAAATGGATTTAAATAAAAAAAGCCAGTACAAACTGGCTTTTTTTATTTAAGATCGAAGAAGGGAATTATTCCGCAACTACCAGAAATTTAACATTGGTTTTTACTTCCCGATGAAGATCCACTTCTGCTTCATATTCTCCAGAAGTAGACACGGGCTGATTGATGGATATTTTCTTCCTGTCAATTTCAATGCCTTTGTCTGCAAGGGCATCCGATAGTTGGAGGGTGGTAACCTTTCCAAATATTTTACCGGAGTCTCCAATTTTGGCTTTTATTTCCAAAGTGATTCCTTCCAGTTTTTTGGCTACGGCTTCGGCTTCCGTCTTTATTTTTTCGGCTTTGTGGGCTGCTTGCTTAATATTTTCTTCCAAGATTTTCTTGTTAGATGAAGTAGCCAAGACCGCAAAACCCTGAGGGATCAGATAATTTCGCCCATAACCTGGTTTTACATCCACCAGGTCATTTTTATATCCAAGTCCTTTTATATCCGTTTTTAAGATAACTTCCATTTCGAGTAATAATTTTAGTAGGTGAAGGATACAGAAGATTTATTTCAATCCGTCTGCTACGTACGGCAACAAGGCCAAATGCCTGGCTTTTTTAATGGCCTGAGCCACTTTTCGCTGGTATTTTGCAGAGTTACCTGTAAGTCTTCGGGGAAGAATCTTACCTTGCTCGTTCACGAATTTTAACAGGAAGTTAGGATCTTTGTAGTCAATGTACTTGATGCCAAGTTTCTTGAATCTACAATATTTTTTCCTTGTCTGTTCTCTATTGATCGGTTCGTTTTTTAAAGTCATTTTGCTGGCTCCTCCTTAGCTTCTGTTTTTTTGTTGAATTCACCTTTTCTCCGTCTCTCTGCATACACAATACCATGTTTGTCCATGACAGTGCTCAAAAACCTTAAAACAGTTTCATCTCTCCTGAAATTCAGCTCAAACTTCTTGATTGCGGTAGGATCTGCCTTGTACTCAACCAACACGTAAAAACCGGTGGTCTTTTTCTGAATCGGATACGCTAATTTTTTTAGCCCCCAATTTTCTACATTGATTACATCTGCTCCCAATTCCTTTAACAAGCCTACGTACTTGTCTACGGTATCCTTCATCTGAACTTCAGACAAAACGGGAGTAAGTATGAATACCGTTTCATAATTTTTTTGGAACATTCTTTTAAATTTTTGTTTGTTGTTGTAAAACAGTTTGCAAAATTAAGGCTAAACCTCCGAAAAACAAAAATTACCCACTTTATTTTACCTCGAATGTACTGCTTCCGATTTCCGTCCCCTCTGCATAAACCCTTACGGTGTACAAACCGCTGGGATAATCGCTTCCCTTTTCGTAGTAATAGGTAAGCTGCTGTTGACTGTTGTTAAAAATAAAATCCTGTCGAGAGGTATAAAAAACCTCTTTCCCATCCAACTCAAACGTCCCGGAGCCTTTGGCAATATCAAAAATGACCTGATCATTTGGCGTTAATACCTGAATATATACATCCCGTAGGCCTTCGGGAGCCACTTTATTTTCGGCAATGGTAAAAGACACCTTTAATTTTGAAAGTTGCCGGTTACGAAATTCGTCTATCCTTTCCCTACCTCTGGAATTTACCGCCGCAACAACAATGTCTTCAGCCTTCAACTGGGATGCGATCGTTACTTTTTCCTCCAATTCATCCGCTTTAATATTAAGCTTGACCACCTCTTCTTCTACCTCTGCCTTGCTGGATTTTAATTCTATATTTTCTGAAAAAAGTTGTTGATTCTGCTCTCTTAGCTTGATGATATCGGTGTCTTTCTCTTTTAACAAACCTGAATAACCGTCTATTCGCTCGTTTAACGCCGCAATCTCTGAAGCCGAGCGGTTGGTTTCTATTTGCCTTTCCCGTATTAATTGCTCCTTAATCCTTACCAGTGAATCGACATTCCCACCCAGCTTTTCGATTTCCTGAATCCGTAGATCCAATTGGAAGGTCATGGAGTCCAGCCGGATATTTAAATCGCTGTTCTCTTCTGTTAAGATAAGGATCTCTTCATTTTTTTGAGATTTCTCCCTGTGATCGTTCAATAATCGCCAACCACTTAAGATAACCAATATGATCAAAACAATGATCAGAATGTTTTTACCCTTATCCGTTCCGGGAGTATTTTCTTCAGGCTGCTCTTCCTTTGTCATAGCGTATGGAAAATTCTTTAGTTATTAGCTTCATCAACACCTTACTTTTTGTCATTAACCCATCCCTGTGCCTGATCAGAATTGCGTTTTAGTAATCAATCCTTGAAAGGTAATTTACACTTCCCTCAATTATCAGACCAATCACCATTCTAATTTTGGTAATATCTCAGTCTTAAAAGCCTACCGACAAATATATTACTTGAGATCAAACCTCAAAATTCACGATGAAAAAATCTGAGTTAAATCGCCATGACCAGGTGAGATCTTGTATGATTCGGGCGGAAAAATAATACCCCACAATCAAAGAAATCCATGCTGCAAGTCACCCGAGGTGAACGCTTCAGATGATTCCAGGCCCGTTTCATTTCGAGCGACCAATGAATATCGGCAAGCACTACAATGCTACTGCCGTGTAATTTGGGAGAAATAAGGTCAAAATAGGCGATCGTTGGCGCATACCTGTGATTAGCATCCATGAGCACAAAATCAATGCCCTGCAATCCCTGCACTACTTCACTCAACGTTTCATCCAGATTTCCAGAAACCAACTGTACATTGAAGTGGCTGTCCAGGTGTTTTTTGGCTAACTCCATTTGGGCAGGATCTCCTTCAAACGAATAAAGTTTCCCCTTTACACTTTTACTCAGATATGCCGTGTTGATGCCAAGGGAAGTGCCTAAATCCAGAACTATATTTGCAGGGGTTTGCTTGCACAAAAACTGGTATACCAGGGAAAACTTGAGCGGGGTAGTCACCCGTTTCATTATCGTAGAAACGGTTCTCCCAGAGCCGGACTCCCATCGGGACCCTGCTCCAAAGTCTTCACTTACAATTTTGGTATTTTGTTCCAGAAAAAGTTTCCGCTTCTTCTCCAGGCTGCTAATCCCGCCTTTGTAAATTTTCAGATAGCGTTTTAATTCCCGGTAGCAATTAAAATAAAAAGGAGAATGCAAGCTATGTTCGTCCTCTTTTTTTAAAAAATAAATGAAGTATTCCCATGACTGGAAAAACATGATGCAGGATCAATTATCGAAAATGGTGGCAATTAATTGAAATTCAGGAATGACCACCGTTAGCAATTTACCATCTAGCAATTTTTCCATGGTGTATTTCCCCCTCATTTTGCCCATTCCAGATGTTAGATTACAGCCAGACATATAAGCATGGCTCGCACCGGGTTCCAATACCGGCTGCTGCCCAACCACGCCATCTCCTTCCACTATTTTTAAAGAAGCAGCCGCATCGAAGATTTCCCACTTCCTTTTCAACAATTGGATGGTAAACGCGCTGTGATTTTCAATGGTTACCTTATAGGTGAAGACATGATGATGCTGACCGGGATTAGAAAACTCCTTTTGGTAGGTCGCTTCCACGCTTACTTTTATTCCTTCTGTAATCGCAGTTACCATTCTGTTTTGTATTAAAAAAACTTATTCGAAATTTGAATTGTCAT
>JAWLFL010000147.1:0-9749 GCA_041685605.1 Cyclobacterium sp.
GGGACGTGGATCCCATGGATCATGGCTACGATATGAATTGGTAAGGAATGAAGCGTAGGAAATTTATTTCCAGTCACTCAAAACCAGCCATATTGATCGTCCCTTAGGCTTGGAAGAAAGACCGGTTTTTGGTTGGCAAATCCAGGCGGAAGCCGGTTTCAAACAGCGGGCCTACCAACTTTTGCTAGCCTCACAACCGGATAAATTGGAATCCGGGAAGGCGGATATCTGGGATTCGGGCAAGGTTTCCTCCAATAAGTCCCAGGGAGTGGAGTATCCGGGAGAATTACATGAGGACGGGCAAAGAGTATACTGGAAGGTAATCGTTTGGGATCGGAACAACCAGTCTGCTTCCAGCGAAGGTACCTGGTTTGAAATGGGATTGACCCAACCTTCCAGCTGGAAGGCCTCCTGGATTTCCTCCCTACCAGAGGTAGATACGGTTCCCCCTTGCTACCCGCGCCTTATTTTCGTAAAACGTTTCAAATTACCGAAGGCATTCAGCAAGCAAGGCTTTATATATCCGGGTTGGGGTACCATCAGGTGCAGCTCAATGGTCAGAAAGTAGGGGATCATGAATTGGATCCGGCCCTAACCCGCTACGATAAACGCATCAAGTACCTGGTACACGATGTCACGGATTTGCTGAATACCGGCGACAATGCCATCGGGATTGTCCTGGGAAACGGTTGGTACAATCAACACACTCGTGAGGCCTGGGATTTTGATCAGGCCCCCTGGAGAGCTTCGCCAGCGGTCATGGCACAATTGGAAATCGTCGACCAGCAGGGTAGGGAACATCTGGTCAAGACCGATGCCACCTGGAAGGTTACCCAATCCGGCCCCATCATTTTTGACGGGGTGCATAATGGAGAGACCTATGATGCCCGAAAAGAATTGGGCAACTGGTCCGAAGTAGCTTATAAGGATGAGTCCTGGCAAGCGGCGATACCCATTGAAGGGCCTCAGGGCAAATTATCCGCCCAGGTGATGCCGCCCATTCGGGTGACGGGCAAGCTGGAACCCAAAACCAGTTGGGAAGTAAACGACAGCACGTTAATGCTGGATTTCGGCCAAAACCTTACCGGTTGGGCCAATATCCGGGTAGCAGGACCGGCAGGGTCGCGTGTAAAAATGCGGTATGGCGAACGCATCTATCCCGATAGCACGCTGGATGTGGAGGAACTCAGCCGCTTTATCTGGAAGGGAGATACCCAGACCGACCGGTATTACATGAAGGGTGAGGGAGAAGAATCCTGGCATCCCATTTTTACCTATCAGGGCTTTCAATATGTGGAAATAACAAGTAGTGAATGGGTACTTGCTTAATTTTGGAATCGACGACCACAAGCAATTGGAGAACAAGACCCAGGGGCCGTTTCTGGCCTCTGCCTTTTTTTACTATTTCAGCAACATGCTTTCCCAAATGGCAGCAATCGTCGGGAAAGAGCAGGATCAGGAAGCCTATTCCGGGCTTGCTGCCCAAATAAGGGAGGCTTTTAATAGGCGGTATTATGATCCCAAAAGTGGAACATACGATCATGGGGGGCAAAATGCTCAGGCGGTCCCTTTGTTTGTGGGGTTGGTAGAAAAGGACCAGGAAAGCCCCGTCCTGGCCAGGCTATTGGAAGCCATTCAGGAAAAGGAAGGTCATATAGATGCCGGTGTGGTAGGTACCAAGGCACTGATACAGGTGTTGATGCGTTACGGACATTCCGATGTGCTTTATGAAATGGCCAACAAACGCACCTTTCCAGGCTGGGGTTACTGGGTGGACGAATTGGGAGCCACGACCCTTTTTCAGAATTGGGACGGGTCGCAATCCAGAAATCACATCATGTTTGGGACAATAGGGGATTTCTTTTATAAGGGGCTTGGCGGCATTCAGCCAACAGATGAAGCGGCGGGATTCAAGCGAATACTACTAAATCCATCTTTTCCCGAGGACCTGGAATGGGTAGAGGCCGGGCATCATTCCCCCTACGGCTGGATCCGGTCCCATTGGAAAAAGCAAGGGGAAACGATTCGCTGGGAAGTAGAAGTGCCGGCCAATTCATCGGCCGAAATCCGCTTGCCGGAGGGGGTAGCAAATGATCTGCGGCTAAATGGAAGGCCGATAGCTGCATCGGATCTGGTCAGCGGGGCCGATACCGCCGGAGCTTATAGCGGGATGCTGGTGGGTAGTGGTAGGCATGTGCTGGAGTTTTAAAAGAGCTGAGGAAGCAACTGGGATTATTTGTTTCTTTTTCCGTTGCCTGGACCGTTAAAAAATTCCAGAATAAGCCGGAAAAATAGATCAGGTGGCAAACAATAGTAAAAGTAGGCGATCACTTCCCGGAAGCAAATTCCGGAAAGTGGTCGTATTCGCTTAAACACTTCCATGGCATGTTAGGTAAAGCGACAGTGCCCTTTTCAAGTTCCAACTTCCCTAAGTGAGTGCTTGCTGAAAAAGACAAGGTCGAATCAAATCATCAAGAGTCAGCACTATGGGATCAATTTCGGAAAGGTAGCGACGCCGCATTTATTAAGATTCACGATCACTATTTTGACCTGGAAAAGAGGGAGCTTCTCAACCGTGCAATTATGCAACTGAATCGCAGAAAAAAAAGAACATCTACTTTTTTTTACATTGACTTAAATCAACGTATTGGAAACCTTTTTTAATATCTACAATCAGAAACATTAGACCATTATGGATAACCAATTCAAACTGTATTCGGCGGACAATGGCGAAAATTTCGCTTTATTTGATTTGCTTAATGATCCCGGGGAAACGACCGATATCGCTTCAGATAATCCCCAAAAGATAGCGAAATTGTCCCAGAATCTTGAAAATTGGCTGATTTCCTGTGAGGAAAGTAGCCATGGTCTGGATTACAATAGAACTTCTAAAAAATAATCTAATGATTAAATCGAGCATGACGTAGCCGTCACACAATGGGATGATTATAAGCCATGCGAGATTCCCCGTCCGACTGGCATCATCCGGGCGGGCATCTGACCGCCTAAAACTAATTATAAACACATGAAAAGAAAGTATACCATCACAATCCAAAATTGCAATTTTTGACTAGAAGTGTGCCTTTTCATTTTTTGGTTAGAAGGCTGTTGAGTTCTCAGTAGAACGAAAATCACCTTTCCACAGATGCACAAAAAGATGCTTTTGTATTTAAAAAGGCGTTTATCAAATTAACGCTTTGTACGGATATGGTGGCTTTGTCATCATCCTTTGCATTAGATTCTCAAAAACGCCTTATTCAAATGTTTTTTACTCACAATAACTCAGATGAAATTGTATTGCGTAGCTTTAGAATCCTTTATAAGCTAACAGTTTATATAAATAAAAACAAGCAATGAATAAGGTGAATTTTCTTTTAATACTCCTCCTTTTATCGGCATTAACCCTAAACGCCCAAACCTATAAAAATGCAGACCTGCCCGATGCCATGACATTTCTGGATGGCAGCAAGGTGAAAACAAAGGCAGGTTGGGAAAAGCGGAGAAAAGAAATCAAAGACCTCTGGAGCCAGTATTTCATAGGTCATTATCCCAAAGAAGTGCCTGAGTTATTATCAGCAGAGCTTGTAAAAACCGAAAAAAAAGAGAATGGTACCACTCGAAAACGAATCGTCTTAACTTTTGATACGCCAAACAAAAAATCCTTTGAAATAGAGGTGTGGGAGCCTAAGGGGTCTAGCAAAACTCCCAGGCCATTATTTTTAACGCAGCCCAGGGAATATCAGATACAATGGATTGAAGAGGCAGTAAAAAGGGGGTATGTGGCTTGTTTGTACCCGGGATTAGATGCCCACCATGATGAAAAAAATTATCCCGATTACCAGAATAAGTGGAAGGTTTTTAAAGAGGAATACCCGGATGCAGATTGGGCATCTTCTTTGGGAATAGAAGCCTGGCTCGCAAGCAGGACGCTGGATTATTTACTGGATAAAAATGATGGATACAACATTGATACCACCGCAGTGGGCATCGCAGGGCATTCCAGGTACGGAAAACAATCAATTTACGCTGCCGCCTTCGACGAGCGCATTAAAACAGTAATTGCACGCAGTTCCGGTTCCCCCACAGGAACTTCATACCGGTTTTCTTCCAGGCCAACGTTTATGGAGTCGGTGGATGATTTTCCGGACGTTTGGGCAAAGGCAAGTTTAAAAGATTTTTTGGGACGCGAGAATGAACTGCCCATAGAAGGCAATGCCCTTATGGCAACCATAGCTCCCCGCAATTTAATGATACATACTGCCTATAACGATGGCAGCGATCCTACTTTTGGGGTAGAGCGGAATTACGTGAATGCAAAAAAAGTGTACACGTTTTTGGGGGCAGCGAACAATATTTATCTGAGCTACAGGGAAGGGCAACATAATCCCATTACCGAAGCCCACACCAAACACATGTTTGATTATTTCGACATGAGCTTTGGCCGGGGTAAATTAACCAGAGACGATTTTCCGGAAATACTGCATCACCAATTTGATTTTGAAGCATGGAAGTCGAAGCAGCAGCGAAAGGACCTAAAATTAGGAAAGAATAAAACCCTTGAGGAAAAAATAAACTGGATGCTGGGTGAAAAACCGGATAATGTAGCCGGCGAAGGGAAATATCATTTAAAAACAGAGGAAGAATTAGGCGTTCCGGCATGGTCAAGAGACCGCTGGAACCCCGGAGGATTAAAACGGGTACCATTTGCTTTTAGCAGAAACATGAATGGAAACATTTATTTTGACCCCAACATTAAAAGCTACAAAGGAACGGTTATATGGCTGCATCCCTGGAATTATTCCCATGGCAGCAACGAAGGGTATGGCGTGGCAGGAACTACCATTTACTGGCGTTTGGCGCAGGAAGGGTATGTAGTGGTAGGGTACGATCAGTTTGGTTTTGGCGACCAAATTACCAGTGCGTTTGGTTTTTACGAAAAACAGCCGCATTGGTCGTTGCTGGGCAGGGCGGTATCGGATGTAAGCCAGGTAATCGATTATTTAGTGGAAGGAAAAGGAATCGCCGCCGAGGAAGTTCCGGAGACCGATCGTTCAAAAATTTATATCTGCGGTTTTTCCTATGGAGGAATGGTTGGATTGTATGCAGCAGCCCTTGATGAACGAATTGCAGGAGTAGCCTCTTTTAGTGGATTTACCCCGATGCGCACCGATACCGATGAAAAGCCAACAGGAGGAATTCGACGTTTATGGGAATGGCATCATGTACTGCCCAAACTGGGTCTCTATACTAATAAGGAAGCAAAAATACCCTACGATTACGACGATGTTATTCAAATGATTGCGCCGCGCGAGGTGCTTATCTATGCCCCGCTGCGCGACCGTTTTGCCGATCCGGAAGACGTTAGAATTAGTGTTGAAAAGGCTAAAGGTGCATGGGCAAACCCGAATAGCCTGGAATTTAAAAATCCCGATGATTTCCACCGGTTTCAGAAAGACCAGCAGGATGTTGTTTTAGATTGGTTGAATAATTTTGCGAAATAAATCAGTGACATTCAAACGAAATTGGTGCTATGATGCCAATGCAGTTTTAGAAATTAAAAATCAGGCAGAAACACGGATTCAGAAGGTAAAAAATTTTGAGTTGAAGAAAAACCTTTAATAAAATGAAAATCATCAAGATACTGTTATTAATTATTACTGTTTGGACGTCTGCTGGAGCAGAAAAGAACATCATCTACCTGGCTCCAAATGGGTTGGATTCCAATCCGGGAACAAAAGAAAAACCATTAGCGTCCTTAACAGGGGCAAGGGATTTTATCAGGAAGCTTGATACGGATGATACCGTACATGTTAAAATTGCCCGGGGAGATTACTTTATGACCTCCCCCCTGGAACTCTCTTCCCAAGATGATGCACCGGTACTATTTGAAGGAATGGGAGCCAATGTGACCTTTTACGGGGGAGTTCCGGTGACAAATTGGGAAAAAGTTTCAGACGGCTTGTGGCGTGCATCCACTTCCGGTCTTTATTTAGGCAATTTAACTTTTGAACAGTTTTATGTAAACGGCAAAAGAGCCACTCGGGCCAGGACACTCAATAAAGGTTTTTTCCAGGTAGAAAATACCCGGGAACAAATTTTACATAAAGGAAAGGGCCGCATTCCTGAATTTGCCATTCAAAAAATTTTCCTGAATCCTGCCGATGTTTCATTGCTTCAGAACGAAAGCCCTGACAATATAAAAAATGCGATGATTACGTTTTACCATAAATGGGATGTGACGCGAAAGTACATCGATCATTTCGATGCCGATTCATCTGCTGTTTACATCAGGGGAAAAGGCATGCAGCCCTGGAACCGGATAGATGGGATCAGCAAATACTACATCGAAAACATTCCTTCCGCGCTCGATGCCCCGGGGGAATGGCTGCTGAAAAATGATGGATACGTCTATTACATTCCCAGAGAAGGAGAACAAATAGAATCAGTTTCAGCCATTGTGCCTGTTACTGAAAAATTTATAACCATCAAAGGAGATAAAATAAATCCGGTAAAAAATAAAAAATTCGTAAACATCAATTTTAAAGTGGCCGCTTACAAAACCCCAAAACAGGGAAACGACCCAATGCAGGCTGCAGCCAGGGAAGAGGCGAGCATCATGGTTGATTTTGCCGATAACATTGTATTTGAAAATTGCGAGCTGGCTCATACCGGATTGTATGGCATCTGGTTTAGAAGGCAAGTTTCCAACAGTACTATTAAAAACTGTTACATACACGATTTGGGAGCCGGTGGTGTGCGGATTGGAGATGTTCTTTATCACGAGGAGGATGAAGGTGTTTCAGCAAATAACCTCGTTCATAACAGCATTATAAGAGATGGAGGCCATTTGTTCCCAAGTGCAGTGGGAGTAATCATACTTCATTCTCGTGACAATCAGATAACAAATAATGAGATTGCCGATTTTAAATATTCCGGTGTTTCTGTGGGATGGATGTGGGGCTATGCAGTATCTAAAACAGTAACAACAGTGCCCGATAAATTTGGTAACCTTGTTTGGAAAGAGGGGCACTTTAAAAGTCCTTCTACCGGGAATGTGATTGCATACAACCATATTCACCATCTGGGATGGGGTGAGCTTTCCGATATGGGGGGAGTTTATATTGTATCGGAAGCCATTGGCACCCATGTACACCACAATAAAATTCATCATATCTATTCAGACACCTATGGAGGGTGGGGATTATATACCGACGAAGGAGCAACCCATGTAACCATGGAGAACAATTTGGTATATTCCTGTAAAAATTCAGGATTTCATCAGCACTATGGAAAAGAGAACATCATCCGTAAAAATATTTTTGCCTTTAACCTGAAGGGGCAATTGCAGTTTACCAGGGTAGAAAAGCATCAATCCTTTGAATTCACGAATAACATTATTTATACGAACAGCGGTAAAATGCTATTGGGTAATTTGAAAGAAGCCAACGTAAAAATGCACCACAACTGTTACTGGGATACGCGCACTAAAAATCCACTTTTTCTGGGTATGTCCTTTAAAGAGTGGAGAAAACTTAAAGATAAAAATTCGGTGTTAGCCGATCCTTTATTCATAGACGCCGAGAATTACGACTTTAGGTTTAAATCCCTGGCGGTAGCACGGAAAATTGGTTTTGAACCTTTTGATTATCAAAAAGCGGGAGTTTATGGCTCGGACGAATGGAAGAAACTGGCTAGTCTGGATAGTAGCAGGGTAGCACTGTTTGATGCGATCGTTTTTGAAAAGGAAAAATAATATAGGTAAACTACTTAATATATAAGAGATGAAATCGAGCCTGCCTGTGACAGACAGGCCTGTCTGTCGCAGGCAGGCATGACGAAAACGTCACACAGTGGGATGATTATTAAACACCTGCCTTCCGGCAGGCAGGTGCGAGATTACCCGTCCGACTGGCGTCATCCGGGCGGGCATCTGACCGCTGGAAAAAAAAAATTATAAACAGATGAATAAATGGAAGTAGTAATTGATACGTTCCTCATTTTTTGGTTTAATAGTATTGATTCGTTTGGTCAACATTCAGATGCCCCCCAACATCATACCAATCATGGCCGATGACCTGGGCTTGAGGATTTATTCTGTCCAACCCAATTCAAAAATAAAATCTGTGTACCTTTTTTGTGCCTGCCCTTCCCCTATAATCTATGTTTTCGGGTTTAAGCATTTTTGGTCGATAGGGTTATCTTCTTTATAATCCATAGAATTAATCAAAAGTACTTCACTTCATTGTGTAGACAACTTTAACACCAATAATATTGGTTTGGCGCGATTTTTTTTTTTATTATTGAATAGCAAACCCAAATTAACTCAAATTGAGCCAACTTCATTCGCATATTGATGATAGGACCATTGCTGAAGGCAAGGATTGCTGGAGGCGTATTCAGCAGGATGATAAAACGGGTTTAGAGGGTCTTTATGCGCTATTTGCCAGTGAAATGATGGCTTTTGGCCTTTCCATTGTCCCTAACCGGACGCTGATTAAGGATTGCATTCAAGAACTTTTTATCGAGATTTGGCGGTACAGGAGAAACGGTGCAGTTGTCAAAAATGTAAAGGTTTATGTTTTTAAGGCCCTTTCCAATAAAATTAAAAAGGAATTGGCCAGGGAGAAGAAGCGAAATGCCAACGATCAGGAACTGGCTGCAAATTCGCTTTATTTTCAAAATGAAGCGGAGTCTGGGATTATCCACATTCATCCGGAAGAAACCATCAATCGGAGATTGTCAGAGGCCCTCTCCAGACTTCCACCCAGACAGATGGAAGTAATCCGCTATGTGTTTTTCGAAAATCTTCCCAATGAACAGGTTGCCAAATTGATGGGTATCAATGTTCAGTCCGTCTATACGTTGAGCTGGAAGGCCCTTTGCAAGTTAAGAAAACTATACCTCCTCTTTATTTCACTTTATTTTTCCATATAACGTAGCTACAGTTAATTTTTTTTTCGAAAAAAGTCTAAAAATAAAGGATAGATTTTTGATTTATCCGACACCTATCCATGAAAACATGCCTAAATGGATATTTACAACGATACAGTCAAAGGCCTGGTGCTAAATGAAGCGTTTAGGAAATGGGTATTAAATCCAAATCCCGAACGTAGTAAGATCTGGAAGCAGTATTTGTCCGATAAGCCCACCTCTGTGAAGGATGCGGAAGTGGCCAGGGAACTTATTCTGGAGTTGTTTTCAAACCAATACCCGCTTCAGGATAAGGAATATAAGGAGATCTGGGACCATATAGAGACCAAAACCACTAAAGAAGACCAACAAAAGCAATTTGCAAAGGTGGTACCTATCAGGCAAGGGATTGTAAAAGAGAAGCCCACCAGTACACAGGATTCTTTTCAGATAGGCTATTTTTGGCGCATTGCCTCCATATTGCTGATATCACTGGGATTAGGTTTTTTTGTGAGCCGCTATACGCCACCTGAACCAACGGCAGAGATTCCCCAACCCGTAAAAAAGGTTGTTTTCAATAACCCTCCCGGTGTAAAATCTAGTATTTCCCTGGCTGATGGAACAAGGGTAATGCTCAATGCGGGAAGCAATTTATCCTATGAAGAGAACAGGTTCAAAGAGGTTCGGGATGTCTTTTTGGAGGGTGAAGCCTTTTTTGAAGTGGCACACGACCCAGATCGGCCCTTTACGGTAAATGCAGGAGGAGTCAATACCACTGCCTTGGGGACTTCCTTTAATATCATGGCCTATAAGGGTGAAAAACAATTGATTTCCCTGGT
>JAWLFL010000018.1:0-37137 GCA_041685605.1 Cyclobacterium sp.
TTAGCTAATATTTTTGCTTTAAAATCAGCGGGATACTTTAAACCAAAGGTAAATGGCCTGGCTTTGCAGTTTTGAAGCATTACCCGGCCCCTTTTATCGTCTGCATTGATCAGAGCAAAGGCGTCCTTTGGGAGTTCGTCGAATAATTTTTTCTTGGCTTTGATATAGCTATCAAAATCTCCGTGATAATCCAGGTGGTCGTGCGAAATATTCGTAAATAGGGCCCCTGCAAATTTCAACCCTGCCGTCCTTTCCTGGACAATCGCATGAGAGCTCGCTTCCATAAAACAGTGGGTACAGCCTTCTTCCAGCATTTTCAGCAACAACTCGTTGATGGCCAACACGTCCGGGGTGGTATGGCTGGCAGAGAGCACCTGATCCATAATCCGGTTTTCGACCGTGGATATCAACCCGCAAGAGTAGCCCATTTCCGAATACAACTGGTGGAGCAGGGTGACAGTGGTCGTTTTGCCGTTGGTGCCGGTGACCGCTACCAGGGTCAGTTTTTCAGAGGGGTTTCCATAAAAATTGGCCGCCATCAAGCCCAAGGATTGGGCCGCATTCACCACCTGCACGTACGTAATTCCCTCTTGTAGCTCCTTTGGTAAGGATTCACAAACGACGGCAACGGCTCCTTTTTCCTCTGCACTTTTAATAAAGGCATGCCCGTCCACCTGGGTACCGGGAATAGCCACAAATACGGACCCCGCAACGACCTTCCGGCTGTCAAAAGCCAGTTGGTTGACGGAAACTTCCATGTTGCCTTTGGTAGAAACCAAAGAAACTTTGTACAATATGTCCTTTAGCTGTATGTTCAACGTAACGTTAGTTTAATCACCTGATCACTTTCAAACCGGCTTCCGGAAGCCAAAGATTGGGAACGAACCCTCCCTTTTCCGGAATGTTGCACGCGTAACCCCTTGTTTTCCAATATGTATAGCGCATCCCGGAGGGTCATTCCCGAAACGTCGGGAACAACTGGTTTTTCTACCGCATTACTCACCCATTGTATGGAGCGGTTGGCAACCTTTGTTTTTACCCAGGTCTCGGAACCGCTGTAATGATTTGAAATGCCCATGCGGTTACAGATCATCTGTAATTCTTCTACATTGCCCGCCTGAATGAAAGGAAACTCTTCCCTGTCGATTGGCGGAATTT
Organism: Cyclobacterium sp.; assembly: GCA_041685605.1. Classification (GTDB taxonomy): domain Bacteria; phylum Bacteroidota; class Bacteroidia; order Cytophagales; family Cyclobacteriaceae; genus Cyclobacterium. Next base: position 1,159 of record JAWLFL010000018.1, read on the forward strand.
CCTTCCTCCTCGTCGATTCCTCCTGTATGTGCAAGTCCTGCGCAAAGATCTTATCAGCAATTTCGCGGAAAACCGGCGCGGAAATATCCCCTCCGTAGGCATTGAATCCTTTTGGGCTATCGATGACCACGATGGCACTGTATTTCGGTCGGTCTGCCGGAAAATAGCCTACAAAGGAGGTATAGTATTTCTGCGTATACCTGCCGTTCTCCAATTTCTGGGCCGTTCCGGTCTTCCCGGCTATGGAATAGGATTCATTATGAATATTTTTTGCAGTACCATGCGCTACCACGCCCTCCAATAGACTTCGAAGTTGGGTTAAGGTCTTTTTGGAGGCAATGTTTTTTCGTATGGTTTCGGTACGGTAGCTTTTCTCCACCGTATTGCCTTTGGACACCTGTTTGACGATCATGGGTTTCACCAGCCTTCCTCCGTTGGCTACTGCATTGTATAGGGAGAGCGTCTGCAAGGGAGTTATTTTGAGTTCGTATCCAATTGACATCCAGGGGAGGGTGGTTCCATACCAGTTTTTATCGTCGGGATTTTTAAAATAAGGGACACCTTCACCAATAATCTGAAACCCGAGCGGCCCATCCAGTTTTACCTGGGAGATGTATTCTATAAAGCGGTGGGGCTGGTGGCCAAAATGGTCATGGACCATTTTTGAAATGCCGACATTCGAAGATTTTTCGAATGCCTCCCGAACCGTAATTTTTCCGTAGCCCCCGTGTTTGGCGTCTAGCATGTAACGGTCGTAAAACTTATAGCTGCCGTTGCCGGTATCAATGCTGTCTTCCAGATTGATTTTCCCCTCTTCCAGCAAGGCCAACATGGAAAGCAATTTAAAGGTGGATCCGGGCTCGGTGAGGCCTTGCTCTCCTACGGCATAATTATAATATTCTCCATAGCCATAGCCGTTTTTGTTACGTTGGAGATTCGTGATTGCCTTGATGTGTCCGGTAGCTACCTCCATGACGATCACAGAACCATAGGCGGCATCCTTATTCATCAACTGCCTTAACAATGCGGACTCTGCCAGGTCCTGAATATTCACATCCAGGGTAGTGTGAATATCAAATCCATCGGTAGGTTTGATATCCTCCGCATCGTGCAGCGGCTTCCAACTGCCACCTGCTATTTTTTGAAAAAGGGCTTCCCCGTTTCTTCCTTCCAGGTACTCGTTAAAACTATATTCCAGGCCCACTCCATATTGGTCTTCGTTTAAAAAGCCTACCGTTCTCCCAGCCAGGTTTTTGAAAGGGCGGTACCTTTTATCAATTTTTTCAAAAATGATTCCACCACCCATTCTGCCTTCCCTGAAAAGGGGCCAATTCATCATCTTAAGCTTTTCCTGGTAACCAATTTGTTTCCTGTTCAGCGTCAGGTATTTTTTGCCTTCATTTCGGGCATCCAGGATCATACGCTTGTAAGAGGCGGCGGAACGGTCCTTGTAAAACCCGGAAAGCAGGGTGGCTAAAGAATCGATTCCGGCTTTTAGATCAGCACCGGCAGCAATGGATGGGTCCATGGCGACGCGGTAAAAAGGCAAACTGGTAGCAAGCAAACTGCCATCTGTGCTATAGATATTACCTCTGGTGGCCTTTACCGGTCGGTATTGCAGGTGGATGTCCTCCGACAATTGCCGCCATTTGTCCCCTTCGGCAAACTGAATGGTGCCTATCCTATAAAAAATAGCACCGGCTATCATGGTTACCACCAAAAAGGAAACCCTGACCCGGAGCAATATGGATTTTTTTATATTCACTTTTCTAAAACAATTCGTTGAGGTGGTTCTTCAATTTCGAATATTCCCAATACCTGTATTTTTTTTGCCACTTCGGACTGCTTGCTCGAATACATGTATTCTGCTTCTAACGTGGTGACATCCGCACGGATATCTTCTACTTCCTGTTGGAGCCGGTCAATTTTCCGTATGGTGTTTTCCGCCTGATGGTTGCTCCAGATGTAAATCATGGCCAGAAATGCAGCGTATAGAAAAGGAAGTACCAGCTTGACCGGTACGTTATCGCCTACCAATCCACTGATATCCAGCTTTTGCTCCATAAGCGCAAAGGGGTTAAACCAGGATTTTTTTTGTTTCCCGGTGGGTTTGATGGGTTTTCTAAAACTATTTCTACTCATGGTCATCCTTTCCTTGCTATTCGTAATCGGGCACTTCTTGCGCGTTTATTGCGCTCCACTTCTTCCGGATCGGCAACAATGGCTTTTCTACTGACCGGTTCCAGAGGTCTTAACGGGTTTCCGTAGAAATCCTTCTCCAGCTCTCCATGCAATTTACCTTTGGTCATAATGTTTTTTACCAACCGGTCTTCCAACGAATGGTAGCTCATTACTACCAACCGGCCCTCTGGTTTTAGCAGGTCAATGCTTTGGACCAGCATTTCCTCCAGAGCCGCCAGTTCCTGATTTACTTCTATCCGCAGGGCCTGATATACCTGAGCGGAGTATTTCGCATATTTTCCTTTGGGGGCATATTTATCCAGTAGTTTCTTGAATTCCGTACTGCTTTCAAAACGAGTATTTGCCCGAAAAGCTACGATCGCTTTCGCCAGTGTTTTTGCATTTTTCACTTCTCCGTAAAGGCCGAGCATTTTTTGAAGTGCTGCTTCGGAATAAGTGTTTAAAACCTCCCCTGCCGTCAGGTCTCCGGACTGGCTCATTCGCATGTCCAGCTTCCCCTCAAAGCGGGTTGAAAAGCCTCTTGAAGGTTCGTCTATCTGATGAGAGGAAATCCCCAAATCGGCCAGAATCCCATCTACTTGCGCCACCCCGTAAAGTTTTAAATAGCGTTTTATATCCCGAAAATTCGCCTGGATGAATGTGAACCGATCATCCTTAGGAATATTTGCTTCCGCATCCGGATCCTGATCAAAGGCATATAGATGTCCTTTTTCCAGCCGCTTCAGGATTTCCATAGCATGGCCGCCTCCACCGAAGGTAAGGTCTAGGTAAATACCATCAGAATCTATCGCCAGTCCGGAGAGACAGGCGTCAAGCATCACGGGGATATGGTAGGCCGGGTTATCCACTTTTTCCTAAAAACTTTTTGTTCAAATCCTTGTATACCTGCTCCTCTTTGGCAGAATAGGCATCGTGAAGATCCGGGTTCCAGATTTCTATTTTGGTACCCATTCCAATGAGTACAGCATCTTTCTCTAATTGCCCATGCCGAAGCATGTTTTTTGGTATCAGAAATCTCCCCGCAGTATCCAGCTCTACAGGCGATTCCCTTCTGAAAAAGGAGCGCTTAAAGCGCCTGACATCCTCATCCGTATCGTCCAGGCTGGCCAATTTGTTGTGGTCCTTTCGTACTTCTATCATCGGGATCAGTTCAAGACAAGGTTCCAGACCTTTGCGTAGCATCATTTCCTGACCCAAGGATTCAGGTAGCGATGCCTTCATTTTAGAAGGTAATACCAACCTGCCCTTGGCATCCAGTTTACATTCAAATTCACCGGTGAAAGATGCCATTTCGCTGCTTCCTGATTATTGAATACAAAAGTAGTAAATAGCCAAACACTTTATACCACTTTGCCCCACTTTTTACCACATTGGTATAAAAGTATCCAAAACAAACTACAAACACAATTTTTTAGCAAAAAATAATAGGAACTATGGAAGTTGGCAACGGACTAGGAATCAGCAACTAATTCTCGCTAAAACGCCATTATTTGGAGTTTAGATAGGGGTTTTTGAGGAATGTATTCGAGGGACAGTAGCAGGACAATCTTGCTGCCTGAAAATAAGTGGGGGGAATTCCCATGAGAAATTAAAAAAAAACGGAAAAACTTATTTTTTCCGTTCGATGGTGTAGGTTACTAATGCCGACAGGGAGGTTTTATAGTCAGACTCCGGGAATTCGGCCAAAATGGCTAATGCTTCCTGGTAAAAATCGTTCATGACCTTTTGGGCATATTCCAGCCCTCCGGAGGCTTTAACAAAATTAATTATCTCGTTAACGGTACGTTTGTTTTCGCTCCTATTGCGTATTTTATAGATAATTTTCTTCTTATCTATCCAAGAGGCATGATTAAGAGCATAAATTAGGGGAAGCGTCATTTTCTTTTCTTTGATATCGATCCCCACAGGCTTACCTACCACGTCCTCTCCATAATCAAATAGGTCATCTTTAATTTGGAAAGCCATGCCTACTTTTTCGCCGAAAAGCCGCATTTTCTCGGTACTTTCAACACTTGCTCCAGCGGTAGCAGCCCCTACTGCGCAACAGGAGGAGATCAAGCTAGCCGTTTTTTGCCGGATAATGGTGTAATACACCTCTTCGGTAATATCCAATTTACGCGCTTTAGAAATTTGCAGAAGCTCTCCTTCACTCATTTCCCTTACGGCATTGGAGACGATTTTCAATAAATCGAAATCGCCATTTTCAACACTTAACAATAAGCCTCTGGAAAGCAGGTAGTCACCAACCAAAACAGCGATCTTGTTTTTCCAAAGGGCATTGATAGAAAAAAAACCCCGGCGGTAGTTGGCATCATCGACCACATCATCGTGTACGAGGGTGGCCGTGTGCAGGAGTTCAATTAGTGCCGCCCCCCTGTAGGAGGCCTCGCTGATACTTCCGCTGACACCCGAGCTAAGAAAAACAAACATGGGACGCATCTGTTTGCCTTTTCTTCGCACAATGTATTGGGTAATATGGTCGAGCAATTTGACCTTGCTCTGCATGAAGGAGCGGAACTTTTTTTCAAAATCAGCCATCTCAGTGGCAATCGGGGCTTGTATCTGCTGTAAATCCTGCTTCATGGGTGTTTGGAATGGTGCAATATTACAATCTATTCCACCATTGACAAAACTGCCCTATTGATAATTCTGTTTAATGAATTTTATTTTTGGTTATCTTTGACCAACCAAAAGACAAACCATTGACCGACGACTATATCAAGCACGAATACGAACCCATATTGCCAAAAAAGGACGAATGGCCAGTGGTAAGGCTGAGTAAAGGCAGGAAAGAGTTTATCCAACAAGTAGTAGCGTCCAGCAGTGAAAAAATAAAAAACCTTACTGGAAATCAGGTACAAGCTTTAAGAGAGGAACTGGAGGTCACCCTGTACCGGGAAAGAATGCGCCTCAAGCAAAATCCCTGGCTGGTAGATCCGGACGATGAAGCGTCATTCTGGTCAGGGGTGAAGTCTTCCCTCTTGTCCATCGGGGTGGATCAAAGACTCCATGAGTCGGATAAAAAAGAGAAGTACCTGGAAATATTAACGGCCATTACACAGCGATACGCAGAGGAAATTGCCAGTAATTTCAAGCACAGTCACTACAAAATGACCCGCCGGATCGTTACTTTCGGGTTTTCCCGGCTGCTGAATACTTCCCGGGTAAAGGGATTCAAATCTATTTTTAGCAACCAATACAGCCTGCAGGATAAAATCCAGATTATTGGAGAAACAGATCAATTACGGGAGCTTGCTTCGAAAGGTACCATTGTCATGGTGCCGACTCATTTTAGTAATTTGGACAGCATCCTGATTGGATGGACCATCAGCACCCTTGGCCTGCCGCCGTTCATTTATGGAGCAGGGCTAAACTTGTTCAATATCCAGATTTTCGCCTATTTTATGAATGCGCTGGGGGCCTATAAGGTGGACCGGAGAAAGAAAAATCAAATTTACCTGGAAACCCTGAAAACCTATTCCCGGGAAGCGATTCAGTTCGGGTGTCATAGTTTGTTTTTTCCAGGGGGGACGCGTTCCAGAAGTGGCACGATCGAATCGAAATTAAAGCTTGGTTTGCTCAGTACGGCCATTGAGGCCCAACGAGCCAATTATCAGGCGGAGCCTGAAGACCCTGGAAAGGTTTTTATTGTGCCCGTCACGATCAATTACCATTTTGTTTTGGAAGCTCCCAGTCTGATAAAGGAACACCTGAACTATACCGGACAGGAGCGATATTACAGCGAGTCAGATGAATTTTCTACCTCGTATAAAATTTCAAAATTCCTGGTAAAGTTTTTCACAAAAGGATCCGACATATCCGTTTCAATCGGAAAGGCAATGGATATTCTGGGTAATTACGTGGATGAAAAGGGGAATAGCAGAGACAGGCATGGCCGGCCGATAGACTGCAAGGATTATTTCATGACCAATAACCAGGTGACGGTTGACCTGCAGAGGGAAGAAGAGTATACCAAAAAACTTGGGAAACGCATTGCGGAAGAATTCCATAAAATTAACCGGGTTTTTAGTAGTCATTTGGTTGCCTTTACCGCTTTTCAACTCATTCAGCGTAGCAATGAAAAGTTGGATTTGTTTAGCCTTTTACAGCTCCCGGAGGAGGATATTCAACTGCCTTTTGATGACTTTAAGGCTGCCTGCGGGAAGGTATTGGATGAAATCAAGCGTCTGAAGGAAGCAGGTAAATTGGGCATTGCCCCCCATCTGGAGAAGCCCCTTGAGGAAATCATACGTCATGGTTTGGAAAATGTGGGCATGTATCATGCTAAAAGGCCTCTGATCCGTACGGAAGACGGGCATGTGATAACTGAAGATATTAGTTTACTGTATTATTACCATAACCGACTGGATGGATATGAATTGGAAAAAATCATTTAATGCCCGGCCCATAGGTGTAATTGGTATTGGAAGCTTTGGTGCTGCGATCGCGAATTTGCTGGCAGAAAAAAATGAGGTGCTGGTCTATGCCCGGGATGAAGCCGTCGTAAAAGCCATTAATGACACGCATACGGTCAAGAATAGAAAGCTGGCCGAGAAAATTAAAGCCACCAATGACCCGGAGATGCTTTGCGAAGCCTGCGAAATAATGTTTCCCATGATACCATCGTCGGGTTTCAGGGAGGTGATGGTTCAGTTTGCGCCCTATCTTCACCCGTATCATTTTTTAATTCACGGGACCAAGGGGCTTTCCCTGAATTTGCCCGAGGGCAAGACGCTGGAAAACATCACCCGCATCAACCGGGAGCATATTTGCACGATGAGTGAGGTGATCCTGAAAGAAACCGTAGTAGAGCGAATTGGCTGTCTGGCCGGTCCAAACCTGGCGAAGGAGTTACTGGAGCATCAGCCGGGAGCCACCGTGGTGGCGAGTCGATACAACGAAGTAATTAGCGAAGGACAGCACCTTCTGCGATCGGACAATTTTCAGGTATATGGCAATTCTGATATTATCGGCGTAGAACTTGCTGGCGTGTTGAAAAACATCATCGCCATCGCCGCGGGTGCCCTATCCGGCTTGGGGCTGGGAGACAATGCCAAGGGATTATTGGTTTCCCGAGGAATGGTGGAATTAATTCATCTGGGGAATGCCATGGGGGGCGGCACAAAGTCTTTTTTGGGCCTTGCCGGGATAGGAGATTTGGTGACTACTTGCAACTCTACCCTCTCCCGCAATTATACCCTGGGATTTCGATTGGCTCAAGGGGAAAAACTTGCGGACATCACTTCTGATATGGAGGAAGTAGCAGAGGGTATCAATACGGTCAAACTTATCAAACGTTACCTGGAATCCACGAATCGCAGAGCCCCCATCACAGAAAATTTATACCGGGTACTTTTTGAAGATTATAAGGTGGAAACCGCCCTGCAATCCCTGATGAAATATCCCATCTATACGGATATTGATTTCCTGTAAATCAGTCGTTAAGTCCCAATAGGTAAGCTGCCTCCTGGCTAATTCTGTCCAAGGTGGCAGGACGGATATACTGCCTTTGGTCGGTTTGCTGAGTTTGGTCTCTTTGGCAAAAATAGCTGTGGATAGCCCTTCTGGGTGCGGAAGTTTGGTTGTTGGTTCCACCATGCCAGGTATGGGAATTAAAGACGATCACGGATCCCGCCGGTGCTTCGATGACAATTTCATCCGGATGAGTATCCATTGGATCATCCATTTCTTCCTGAGGTAAGGTACTTTTCAGGTGCGTTCCGGGAACAACCCGGGTGGCTCCATTTTCGTGATGGAAGTCATCCAGCAGCCAAATCGAGTTGCACACCTGAAAGTCCCTGTTTTGAACCGCTTCCGGCCAATCGACATGAAGTTTTTGAAGGCCTGCACCGGGTAGGGCTGAGCGGAAATTTAGCGAGGATAATTTGAAGGAAGTTCCCAATACCCAGGAAATGGCAGCCAATACTTTAGGGTGGGTGTAGAAAAGATCGAATTCCGCTCCTTTGTTGACAAGATCGCCTAATCGTTCGGATCCCGTTTCTTTTGGGTGTCGGATGTTTGGAGACTGCATCAATTCGATCCCTGCCTGATCTCCTTCCTCTTCGAGCAATTCCTGGATTTTGGCGCGTAAAACTGCCAACGTTTCATCGGAAAGTAATTTCCCCAAATTAAGGTACCCTTCCGTTTGAAGAAACGCTTTTTCAGCTTTGGAAAGCAGGTTTTCGTGAACGCCCAGTTGTTGCAGTGTTTGTTGTTGCATGTTTAACATCATTTTGCCAGCCAAATCATTTTTTTTAAAGGCTGTTTAAGAAACGGGATAACGCCTTCTTTCTTTACAGCTAGAAGGACCTGAATAGGGGGTTGGTAAATCGTTTAAGCCTTCTTTTTCCGGCCCATCTCAACGATCCTCTTTGAGATAACGAATAAAGATAGCTTACTCAGCAAAGAAAAGCAATGCCTTTATTCCAGTCTTTTTAACCGGCTAAGGAGTGGGGGGTGAGAGTAGTTGACAAAAACGTACAGGGGATGGGGATTGATATCCGAAAGGTTTTTGGCCGAAAGGGTTTTGAGTGCTTCAGCCAATGGCTTTCCTGCATAGGTGCGTTTGGCGAAAGCATCGGCTTCATATTCGTGCTTCCTGCTGATCGCATGCATGCCCACGCCCAGGATCATGGACAGGGGAGATACCAGCATGGTAAAACCCACGATATTCAAATGAATGGAGGACACAGTGCCTCCCAGGGCCAAACTGATTTGTTCATTAAAAATAACCAATGACAATAAATAGAGGACAATGCCGGTTTGCAGGATTCCCGTTACCAATCCGGTTTTTATATGGCCTTTTTTGTAATGGCCGATTTCATGCGCCAGCACAGCCACAAGTTCATCCGGTGTATGTTGCTCAATGAGGGTGTCGTAGAGCACTACTTTTTTTCGTTTTCCAATTCCTGAAAAAAAGGCATTGGCCTTTGAAGACCGTTTGCTACCGTCTATGATAAAAACATTTTGCAGCGAAAACCCCACGGCTTGCGCATAACTGAGAATTGTGTCTTTAAGTTCTCCTTCCTTAAGGGGAGTCAATTTATTAAAAAGAGGTAAAATGAGGGCGGAATAAAACTGGTTAACCAATACAATAAATAAAGCCGAAATAAGCCAGAAAATCCACCAGAAGTCATTACCAATTGCTAACACCAACCAAAGCAAAACAAAAAGCAGGGTTCCGCCAATGGCTACGGACAGCAGGTACCCTTTGATTTTATCCGCAAAGAAGGTGCTGACGGTAGTATTGTTAAATCCATATTCCGCTTCAATCCTAAACGTATGGTAGTAGTCAAAGGGGATGGAAAGGATATCGGATCCGATAAACAATACACCAAAGTAAGCTATGGACAAAAATAGGTCTGACAAACCAAATTGCCGTAGCCACTCATCCAGCCATCCAAAAAATCCGAATTGTATAAAAACAAGGGTTAATAATAAGGTAAAGAGACCGGAAACCAACCCGAAATAGTAATTTGACCGTTGGTATTCCTTGCTTCGCCTAAGCGTTTTCTCATCCAGGTATTCTTCCAATGTTTCGGGGACGGGACCGGTTTTTCGGCTGACATTCAGAAAACTGATTGTTTTTTCGAACAGAAAAGAAAGGCTGATAATCCCCATTAAGAGGTATTTGATTGTATCCTGGTCCATGCTGCAAAAGTATTAAAATTTGGGACAAGGAAGAATGGTATCTCTTTTTCTGGGAGCCCCGGGATCATTGGGTGGGAATATATAGGAAATACTGATTTCATGCGCTCCTCCCGATTGAATCCCCAATTGAGACACGGTGTAGTCAAAACTGTACCCAATATTCAAGCCGGTTGGTAAATTAAAACCGGCCATGAGGACCAGCGCATCCCGGTTGCTTTGGTTTTCGACGGGTTTATAGGGAAGTCCCCGGTACCAAAGGCCAAAGACCACTGGCTCCAGGTAAAAGTAAGCCCCTACATCCAACTGTTCAAAAGGTCCCTGCCGCTTGTAATTGATCGTAGGCGTAAAATACCGTTGCCGGTAGGTGTGCGTAAAATCCCTGCGGGCCGACCCTCTGCCCAGGGAAATCCGGTAACCCGTATGGATAGAATATTTAATGGGTAAGCGACTTATTCCTTCTTCAATAAAACTTTGATTGGGTTGGTTTACGTGGTGTGTGGAAAGGCCGAACCAGAAATTATCGGTAAAAACCAAGCCTCCGAAGGATAGGGAAAGGAGGTTTACCGGTTCACCGAATCCCTGAAGATCATTGCCAGGGAGGATGGGACCAAAGGGATCGGTTGGATTTATTTGATTGGCAAAAACCAGATTTTCATAAAAACCAATATCTCTTCGTAGATAGCTGGCTTGAAATCCCGGTCTTAGGTACAGGTTCTCCCCAAGTTTTAATTCATAAGAAAGCATTCCGGATACATGGGTGGATCGCAGTCCCGCAGCCCCCTCTGTGTCGTTGGTTACCAAAAAGCCTACGCCGGTGTTATATTCGTCTAAAAATGTATCCGCATAGGCAGAAAATGTGGAGAAACTTGCCTCCAATCCAGGCCACTGGCTTCGGTAATTTACTCCCACCCGGGTAGCCAGTTCCGAGCCGGCAAAGGCGGGATTCAAATAAAGCGGAGCCGCATAATACTGGCTGTATTGCGGATCCTGGGCAAAACTCGTCCCAGCGATACACCCAGCGGCAAGGACTAAAAAAACTATACGTATTTGTGACTGAAACAAAGATTTATTCGTTTATTGGATACCAGACAGTTTATAAACGTTTTACTGCTTTCCAGTGTATGCAAAGCAGCATGTAAATTATGAAATCTAACTATTTTAACACCATAATTGATTTTATTTTTAGAGCAATATTTTTACTTATTGGACTTTGTGCCCCTTTTTTGGCTTATTCCCAAGGTTTTAACGAAAATGAATGGATATTCGGATACTGTGAAGGAGGAGAAAATAGTTACCTCACCTTTGGCAAGGACCAGGAAGCCCGCGTCGCCACGCTTCCCGGAAACATTACCCTGGGCAAGGCCAATTCTGCCATGGCCATAGATCCTATTACAGGAGAAATTTTATTTTACACGGACGGTGCGCTGGTCTATAATTACCTCAATGAAGCCATGCAGGGAGTGGTTGGTGAATTGGGGGGAGTGGAAACGGACCGGCAATCCGTGGCCATAGCCTCCCTTGATTTCGATCCTGAACCGGGAGGGGCAAAGGAATTTTATATTTTTTATACCAGTCCTGCCGGTGAGCTGGAATACAGTTTGGTCGATATGAATGATCAGGGCGGTGCTCCTGCCAACCAGCCACCTGCCGGTTCTGTTTCCCCGGGCGGAGTTATTAGCGATGCTGAGGGCCCTATAATGGTCGTGAAATCCGGAAGTTCTTCGAATTACTTGTTGAGTGTTGAAAACGGTGAATTGGTAGCCAGACGCGTGGAAGCCATGCAGGGTCAATTTACCGAAACAGCACGAATACCGCTAGATGTTACCCCTTCCGCCCTCGTCTATGACGAAGATTCCGGAACCGTGTACCTGCTTCCCGAATCGGCAGGAGCGGATCTGATCTCCCTTTCTTTTGATACCGCTTCGGGTGTTTTTGGCTCGCCGGAAACGTTAGCAGATACGGGAGGGGAAGAACCAATTGGAGGGCTGACCGTATCCCCGGATGGTGATTTTCTGTATTACTCCCAGGGAGATGAGCTGATTCGGTATTTTATCGGAGACCCTTCAGGCCTGGATCCGGAGCCAGACCCATCCGAAATACCCGATTCCGGGGCGGTCAGTCTTCCCCTTACCAATGAAATCCACGCCATTTACGATGTGAAAAATGGACCCGATGGACAGCTTTATTATATATACGAGGAAGTAGAAGGTGGGCCTCAATACATCGGTAGGGTAACTAATCCGGATGAATGGCTATTGGCTGGCCTGGATATTGAGGAATTACCCTTTAACGGAACGGATTTTTGCGGTACCGTTTTCCCTCAGTTTGCTCCGACCATCGATGTTGATCCGATGGCCGATTTTACCTGGGAACCCGAAATGCCCTGTATGAATAATCCGCTTCAGCTGACGAGTGTCATAAGCCCCATGAATTACCAACCGGTAAGTTTTGAATGGGAAATATTGCCGCCACTTACCGATGAGGAAGGGGAAGAAATAGAAATGGACCTGAATGCAGAGCACCTGCTGCTTCCCAGAGATGCCACCTCTGAGCAGCAAGTAACGGTAAACCTCACGGTTACCTATCCCAATGGAGAAACCAGCAACGTGACGAAGAATATTTCTTTTACCGAGAATAATTTAACGGTGCAGTTTAATCCTGCAGATACGACACTTTGTGAGCCGTCCTGCCTGGACCTGATGCCTTTGGTAGAAGCCCAAAGCGGGGAAGAAGGAGGTCAAGGGGGAGGCCAGCCTGGCGGACAACCCGGAGGCGGTGGTATTGGAGGGATTCCTGGCGTGGGACAGCAACCTGGCGGTGGGCAAGGGCAAGAACAGCAAAACTACGAGTATTTCTGGTCTAATAAACGTGAAGAAGGCTGGGGGCCGGAAGCGCCAAACGAAATATGCCGACCTGGATTTTACTGGGTGTTGGTCAGGGAACAAGGTTCCACCTGCTATGCCTATGCGAGCATACGTGTGAAAATGTGGGATGTGGAGGATCAAACCAATAATATTTGGTATTTTGGTGACGGGGCAGGCCTTGATTTCAACCCGGATCCCGATGACCCGGATGCCCCCACCCCTCGCCCAATAGCCTCCCCTCATCCTCAGAACATACCAGCGGGTGTGACGACGGTTTCCGATCAGGCAGGCCAGGTATTGTTCTACACCGATGGAGAAACGGTCTGGGATCTAAATGGAAACGCCATGCAGAATGGCGAAAACATCGGAGGAGACAACCTGTCTACCGGAAGTGTACTGGCGATTCCAGTGGCCTCAGATGAAACTTTGTATTATCTGTTCACCACCCAGCAGGGTGCTGGCGGCGAAAATGAAGTAAACTATTCCCTGGTGGACATCAAGGGAGATAATCCTCAGGGAATCGGGAATGTGGTTACCAAGGACAATTTCCTGTTTAGTCCGGCAACCGAACATTCTGCTGCGTTCAACTCCGGCGACACCACCTGGGTTGCTTTTCATGAAAAGGGCACCGATGCTTTCCGGATGTACCCCGTTTCCTCAGAGGGAATTGGGCAACCGGTTTTTAATTCAATAGGAGGCGACCACGATTACGGGGACGGTATCGGTACCCTTAAATTTTCAGGAGATGGCAGTAAATTAGCGGTAAGTTATACCGAAGGAGGCACCAATTGGGTGGAAATATTTGATTTTGACCAGAGTACCGGAGAGATGACTCCTTACGCCACGTTGGATTTGGGAGCAGATGGAGACGTGTATGGATTGGAATTTTCTTCAGATGCTGCCCGTTTGTTTGTGTCCTACCGAAACGGTGGGCCGGGAGTGGAGGAGTTTTTTGTACAAAGTGCCGAAGAAACCGATGAGACCGACCCTGATAATCCGGTGACCAGTACCTGCCCCGAATGCTTTGAGACGGCCAACGATCAGGCGGCCATAGAAAGCTGTATTCTGAATAGCCGGGCGACTGTTTCGGGAACCGGAGGCCTGGATTTGGGAGCCCTTCAGATCGGTCCGGACGGCCAGGTTTATGTAGCCGTAGTTGGCTCCAATCTAATTGGCCAGATTCAGATTGGATCGGGTTGTACCCCTTCCATTTTCAATCAAAATGCCGTAGATGCCATGCCTGGAACGGCCAATTTAGGGCTTCCGGCATACGTGCAAAATTCTGGTAGCAACATTCCCGACCCGAGTCTGAACGGCCCGGACCGGCTTTGCCTTTCCGATGAGGAAGGAGCGGTGGGTTTGTTTGAAGGAGGAGGTGAACCGGATATTGATCTTTATAATTGGACCATTTTTAACGAAGAGGGCGAAATGGTAGATGAATTTCTTAACGGGGGAGAAGATTTCCAGGATTTGGAATATTCGTTCGATACCGTCGGTGTATTTACCGTCCAACTGGAAGTAGATCGATGCGGTACTCCCTGGGAGGAAGTTTTTTCCATGGAGGTAGAGGTAGTGGCCTCTCCGGAAATAATACTTCCTGATGAGGTGTCGCTTTGTGGTGATGTAAAAAATCTGGTTGCCGTGGACCCGGAAGATCCACGCCTGGCCGAATATGAATTTGTATGGGAGAATGCTGCCGGGGAAATCATCGCTACTACCAATGAAGTGGAAGTGACTGAAGAAAGCATTTATACCGTCACCGTGTCGTATGCCTTGCCGGATGGGGAAGATGCCGAGCTTTTTGAGTCCTGTCCGGTGTCCCAATCTGTTTTCGTCGGGCCTCCTTTCGAATTTGAACTGGAGCAGTCGGCCGAGGAGGTTTGTTATGGGGAGGAGGTTACCTTCAACCCGGATACACCTGTTTCCGGCTTATGGTCTATAAGACCGGCAGGTGGAGCCGATTATGAACTATTAGGCGACACACAGGTGCTGGAATTCAATACGGGAGATCTGGAGGGACCGGGTTCCTTTGACCTCCTGTTTCAGGCGCAGGATCCACTGGACAGTACCTGTACGGTGGAGAGAACAGCAAGTCTGTTGGTGAATCCCATTCCGGAATTTACGCTTGCAGCCATCAGCCCGGCACAAAGTTGCGAGATTGGAGACGGAAGTGTCCTTCTGGAAGCAGGTACTCCCCTGGATAGTTTGCTTTCAGAGGATACGGATGAAATTTTCCTGGACCTGGAATCCGGTGCAGAGATAGAATTTACGGATCTCGCTCCCGGGACCTATGCTTTCACGGCATACTCCGGTGGCTGTCCCACTTCTCAGGTTGCGGTCATCGAAAATGCCAATCCACCTGCAGATACGGTATTTGATGTGGAGGTTGCGCCTGAATCCTGTACCGCAGAGGGGTTGCAGGATGGTGCTGTGTTCATTTCCTTTAATAGTGGCTCCGCTTCGGGCAATTACCGCATTCAGAATCTGGAAACAGGAGAAGAGATTACTGCCACCTTCACCGGAGAGGATAGCATTCGCGTGGACTTACCAGCGGGCGAATACCTGGTAGAGGTTACCGACCTGGGAGGCTGTGCGATCCCTGATCCGGAAGTATATGAGATTGGATCAGGAAATGAAGCAGAGGTGTCTTTGAATAGTCCGGGCTTATGCGGGGGAGTTTTAAGCACCGAAATTATTGCCGAGGCAGATTTTTCTCAGGTGGAACAGATTGAGTGGTACTATCTGGTTGGTACAGGCAGCAACTTAATGGAAGGGGAGACGGATTCCGTGTTGGTGGTAGATAATCCGGGTACTTATGAAATTCGTCTCCTAAGCCCCTCGGGATGCCTGCTCGGGTCGGAATCCATAGAAATTATTTTTTCCGATGCCATGCCTCCTGTATTGATGGATAATTATGAAATTTGTGCTTCCACAGGGGATTTGGTTACCCTGGACGTGGGCGAATGGGCATCTTATGAGTGGTATAGGGATGAGGAGCTTATCAGCGAGGAAGCCTTGTTTATTCCCGAACTACCGGGATTGTACGAGCTGAGGGTAGTGGATGAGGCTGGCTGCGATTTTGTTTTGGATTTTACGGTAGAAGAAATTTGCGAAATTGATGTCAGGTTTCCCAATGCCATCCGGCCGGATGATCCCAACAGGAATTTCGTACTGTATACACAAGGCCAGGTAGACACATTGGTGGTTTATATTTACAACAGATGGGGAGAATTAGTTTATTTCTGTGAAGAAGAAAATGTAACCGAAAATGTGTCCGTTTGCAGTTGGGATGGGATCGTAAATGGTAGTAAAGTTCCTATTGGAACATATCCGGTAGTTGTGAAGTTTACCAACGAAGAACAAATGATTCAGAAAACAATAAGAGACGCCATTGTAGTTATCGAATAATTTATGATAGTATTGATTTCACCCGCAAAGACATTGGATTATAGCAGTAGCGAAGTATCCTTTAGCACCCAGCCTCTATTCCAGAAAGAGGCCAAAGAACTGGCAGGTATTATGAAGAAAAAATCCGCTAAATCCATTCAGAAGCTTATGGGAGTTAGTGAGAACCTGGCTGCCCTTAATGAAGAACGGTATAAACATTTTGTGGATGAATATACCCGGGAAAATGCCAAACAAGCTTTATTGGCATTCAAGGGAGACGTGTACACCCACATCGACGTGGAATCATTCTCTGAAGAAGATTTTGATTTTGCACAGGAGCACCTGCGAATTTTGTCGGGCTTGTACGGTTTGCTCCGACCCATGGATCTGATTCAGCCGTACCGGTTAGAGATGGGAACCCGTCTCAAGACCAAAAAGGGGAGCAATCTGTATGATTATTGGGGAAAAAAGATCGCCGATTCCATTAATACCATTTCCGATGGGCAACCCATTGTAAACCTGGCATCAAAAGAGTATTTTAAAGCTGTGAATAAAAAAGCCTTAGCACCACGCGTTATCCATCCGGTGTTTAAAGAGTTCAAAAACGGCACTTACAAAAATATCGGAATATTCTCAAAACAGGCCAGGGGCATGATGACGGACTTTATCATTAAAAATAAACTGACTGACCCTGAGCATTTAAAAACCTTCCAAAGGGACGGTTACGAATACGCTGAAAATAAAAGCAGCCCGGATGAATGGGTCTTTATTCGTTGATTCTTTTCTGAAAGGTAATTCTACTATTTTCAGCCTGAAAGGCCTTTTGGAATTGTATCTGCTTACAGGTTATGGTTATATTTATCATGTTACAAGTAAATTGTTACTAAAACGATCAGGTGCCAGTTCGATTTCTATTATTGTTTTTTTCCTTTCCGGTAATGTTCCTTGCCGCCTATGAGGTTAATGAGGGGTTCTCCAAAACGAGTCTTATCGAACCGCTTTTGGAAGGCCCGGAGGGAGTCTGTCTGAATGGCGGTTTTGCCTATGCAGATTTTTCAGCAGGTGGTGATCCGGTTACAGACCGATACATTTGGAGCATTACCGATGCAAACGGTTTTGAGGTTTTTTACGAGTCGGGTGGTGAAGCGTCCAGTGAGATCTCATTTCCGTTTACGTCTACGGGTCTGTTTACAGTCAGTTTGCGGGTACTTAGAGGCGGTGACCAGAATTATTACCAAGCGTCGCAAACCGTTGTCGTGGAACAGGGGCCTTCCTTTGTTTTACCTCCGGATGTGGTTTATTGTGGCAGCGAACCGGTGACGCTGCAAGCCCTGGACCCGGTGGATGCAAACAGTGGCAACTATACCATTGAATGGCTCAATCCATCCAACACGGTGATTGGAACTGGAAATACATACCTTGCCACAGAACCTGGGCGGTACTATGCAAAGGTCAGTTCAGTGGCCTGCGAAGCCGTAGCCACCACTTTTGTAGGCCCCTCCATTTCCGTGAATGTGGTACCGTCCACTTCTGAGGCTTGTTTAGGTAGTACGGTTAATTATCGTCCGGACGCTCCCTACCTTGCTTCCTGGTTTTACCAAAAAAACGGCTCACCGGAAAAAACATTTATCGAAGATGCCTACGAACTTGCCCTCGACACCGATGAGCTGGACGGAGTCGGGGCATATACCGTGTTTTTTAGCATAGAGGACCCCGATAGGCCCGGGTGCGACGTAGAGTATTCATTTGATTTGGAAGTAAAAAACGCTCCGGATTTTACGGTCACAAAGGTAAGTGACGCGGAAAGTTGTCAATCACCTTCCGGGATTTTTGAGATTCAGGCCAATACGCCGCTCAATTCGGTTCGAATTGGCGGAGGAGAGGAAGTTGTTATCAACCAGATTGCCGCCGGAGAAAAGCGAACCATTACCGGTCTTGACCCGAAAATCTATTCGATCACGGCCAGTGCAGGTACTTGTGAGGTGACGCAATCGATCAGTATTGAAAATGAAAACCCGGCAGAGGGCATTGACTTTGAAGTCACCTCTGTTCCTTCCACTTGTTCGGATTCGGGATTGGAAAGGGGCTTTCTGTTTCTGGATTTTATGGGATTGTCGGTTTCCGGTACCTACCGGATAGCAGGCGAAAATGGCAGGATCTTTCAGGGGGATTTCCAAAATGAAACCCGGGTGGAAATTGAGGTGCCAAACGGAAGCTACACCGTAAGTGTGAGTGATGAAAATGCCTGTAGCAGTACCAAATCGCAAACCTATACCATGACAGGAGCAGGACAGGTCAGTTTTTCGGTTCCTGCTGCATTAAACGTTTGTCAGCGCTATTCTCTTGTCCCGGATACCCGTCAAGCACTTTCCTTCCAAATGCTCGCTCCTGATGGTAGCGAGGTAGCCGTGGAGGACGGAGGGTTTCCCATTGACCAGACAGGGACCTACCGACTGACTGGCAGACCAGAAGATGCTGCTTCCGCCCTTTGTTCCAGGACCAGGTTAATTGAAGCGACCGTCAATGAACCCTTAGAATACGATGTGAATCAACGAATCATTAACTGCTTTGGAAATCAACTTTTTGGAGTAGAGCTTTTTGGAAAAAATCCGAACGAGGTTATTATTCGTTGGATGTCAGAAGATAGAACCATTCTGGCAAGGGACTTGGAATTTTTCCCTCCTTCCACGGGTAATTTTTTATTGGAAGTACAGCCCCGTGGGAGTAGTGCCTGCCCTGTTTCTCCAATAGCTTTCGAAGTAACCATATCTGAGAATAATGCCGATGCATCTATAGAGGGCACTCCCCTTTGCGGAGAAGGGGGATTGTCATTGTTAAAAGCCCAGGTGACAGGAGAAACCGTAGACAAGGTGGAGTGGTATAAAGTAGATGAAAATGGGGATAATACCTGGCTCTTTGAATTTGACGACCAGTTGGAAATCGAGGTGGATGAGCCTGGCGTTTATGAACTGGTTTTGAGAAATGAAATTAATTGCAGGCTTTATGGAGCCGTATACGAGGTGGAAGAAATAATTCCTGCCCCTATCGATTTGGCAGCTACCTATACCTTATGCAGTGCCGAAAACCGAAGGCCCACGCTCGACCCGGGTGATTTTGACACCTATGCCTGGTATCTGGAAGATAGTTTGCTAAGTGAATCCGCCAGTTTCATGCCCGGCTCATCTGGAAATTACCGCCTCGAAGTGGTGGATACTCTTGGATGCCCTCAGGAACAGGCTTTTTCTGTGGAAGAGAATTGCGTCATCTTGGTCCGGTATCCGAATGCACTCGTGCCTGGCGACCCACAGAGGGAGTTTACCGTTTATGCCGCGCCTGAAATCGATTGGTTGGAAGTTTTTATTTACAATCGAAACGGGGCGTTGATTTTTTATTGTGAGGAATTAAGAGGTGGCCAGGCAAGTCCGGCGTGTTCCTGGGACGGCTTACTTAATGGTAAAGAGGCGATGGATGGAACGTATTCAGTAATCGTAAAGTACCGAAGTGAAGATCTTGGCGTAGAAAAATCCGAGAAAGGGTCCCTTACCGTTATTGGAAATGGATATAATTAGGAGGTTCGATTTGCTGCAGCCGTAGCAGGACGATCATTTGCGCCCGATGATGGCTGACATGATCCGCTAAAAGCAGCAGGAATTGCCTTTTGGTACGGGTAAAATCAGCGTAGGAAGCGGTTTCGTCTAATTTTTCGGGGCTAAAATCACGAATCAAAATTGCCGCACGTTCAAATTCACGATTGACTAGATGGATCAATTGTTCCTTACTTTTCCCTTTTACATTGAAATCATCCCATCGGATTTCGGTGTTTCGACCTCCAAATTTACTAAAAGCATGCCAGTCGATGATTACCCCCACATGCATCATCTGTTCGGCAAAGGTCATCCCTTCCGGATAAGGGGTGCGGAAATAGTTTTCTTCAGGCATTGCATTGGCAACTTCAATAAAATATTTCCTGGATTGTTCCCATCGTATCAAAAAATCTCTTAGAAAAGGGTCTTCCTGGCTCATGGAGGGCGAGATCCCCAGAAACAGGAGGAAAATGAGATAAATCACCGACTTTTTCATTTTTATTGGTAAATTTTGCTTTTCCAACTGACTAAGTATCGTAAGGATAGTTTCCGTAGCCGAAAACTACGAACTTGCTGCCATCATAAAAACAAAAAAGATGAAAACATTTTGGGATAAAAGGTATCGATCCGAAGCGTTCATATATGGAGAAGCACCAAATGCTTTTTTTGCTTCAAAAATAAACCTACTGGCCCCTGGAAAACTACTGCTACCCGCTGAAGGAGAGGGGAGGAATGCGGTATTTGCTGCCAAATTGGGATGGGATGTTTCGGCCTTTGACTGGAGTGAAGAAGGTCGAAAAAAAGCCGAAAGGCTGGCAGAAAAGGAAAAAGTGACGATTGAATACCTTGTCAGTGACCTTGAGCATGTTGAATATAAAAAAGGATCATTTGATCTTTTAGGTTTATTTTTCGCTCATTTCCCTGAAAAGGTAAGGCATGGCTACCATCAGAAACTTTCGGCTTTTGTCAAGCCCGGGGGAAAATTGATAGTAGAAGGATTCGCAAAAGCTCATATTGCGCTGAGCCGGGCCAATCCAAAAGCAGGCGGTCCCCGGGACGAGGGGATGCTATTCTCCCTGGAGATTATTCGTGAGGATTTCCCCGAATTTCAATGGGAATTGTTAGAAGAAGTGACCGATTTCCTCAATGAAGGTACTTTTCATGTAGGAGAATCGGCATTAATACGTGCCGTGGGCACAAAAGTGGATAGAGATAAATGAAAAAAATATGCGCATGGCTAAAAGTTCTAAAATTAAAATGCTTTTTCAGTGGCTGATTCCGCTGCTCGTTTTCGCCTGTCAGGGTTCGGATAAAACGGAACCTTCTGCCGGGAAATTTGCTTATGAGGAATGGCAAATCGATGATTTTCAGGAGGAATATGCAAATGGCACGCTCACCGTGAGAGAAGTGGTAACCGCCTACCTGGAAAGAATTGAGTCGATTGACCAATCCGGTCCTGAGTTAAAGGCTGTCTTACAAATCAATCCGGATGCCTTGAAAATTGCCGATTCCCTGGATCGGCTTCAAGCCTCGGGGAAGGCCACTGGTGCCTTATTCGGAATTCCGGTACTATTAAAGGATAATCTGGATACCCGGGATGCGATGGCTACCACGGCCGGTTCCCGGGCACTAGCCGGTTCACAACCGCTGAAAGATAGCTTTGTCGCAAAAAAGCTAAGACAATCGGGTGCCGTTATTCTGGGAAAGGCCAATTTGAGTGAGTGGGCCAATTTTCGGGGAGAATTGTCCAGCAGCGGATGGAGTGGTTTGGGAGGCCAAACCAAGAACCCCTATTTTCTGGATAGAAACCCTTGCGGCTCCAGTTCGGGCTCCGCCGTAGCGGTGTCGGCTAATTTGACTGTTTTGGCCATCGGAACGGAGACCAATGGATCGATCGTTTGCCCCTCGCATGCAAATGGGATTGTGGGTATCAAACCTACGGTTGGATTGGTAAGTCGGTCCGGGGTAATTCCTATTTCGGATACCCAGGATACTCCCGGGCCCATGGCAAGAACCGTGAAAGATGCCGCAATGGCCCTTGGTAGCTTGGTGGGGGTGGATCCTACGGATGAAAAAACGCTGGCAAGTGCTGGCAATTATTCGCTGGATTACCTGCAGTTCTTAAATAAGGATGGGTTGAAAGGAAAGCGAATTGGCTGGTTTAAAGGACCTTCAGGGAGGCATTTTAAGGTAGATAAATTAATGGAAGAAGCCGTTGCCCACATGAAAAGGGAAGGGGCGGAAATTATTCCCATTGAGCGCATTGAGCCTCCGGGCACCGGTACTCATTCCCTGCAGGTGATGCTCTATGAATACAAAGAGGGGTTGAACCGGTATTTTGCCGCGTTGGGACCAGATGCCCCCATAAAAAACCTGGAAGAATTAATCGCCTTCAATAAAAATGATAGCATTGAATTGCGGCATTACAATCAACTGTACTTGGAACAGGCGCAGGAAAAAGGGAGTCTGGAGGAGGATGCATACCGGGAGGCGCTGGCATCCTTGCTGCGGATGAGCCGGGAAGAGGGAATGGATAAGGTGTTGAAAGAGCATGATTTGGATGCGATCATAGCACCCACGGGAGGTCCGGCCTGGAAGACAGACCGGATCAATGGAGATGCTTTTCATCTGGGAAGTTCCTCTCCGGCAGCCCATGCAGGATATCCGAATGTAACCCTCCCCATGGGCTTTATTGATGGACTGCCAGTGGGGATTTCCATTTTTGGTACGGCCTGGTCCGAAGCGGTATTACTCGAAATAGCTTATGGATATGAACAGGGGACGAAGATCCGAAAGCCGCCAGCATTTAGGAAATAGCTGCCATTTCCCTTGAATTTCCCGGAATAATTCATGTGTTTTTTTCACTTATTTTCAAATAAATTTGGTAAACTTGAGAAATAAAATTTTTAATCCATGATACAGATAGATTTAATTGCAGGGGCTCGGCCCAATTTTATGAAGATTTCTCCCATAATCGATGCCATCAAGGCGGCCTCATCGGATGGGAAGGACATTACTTTTCGGTTGATTCATACCGGTCAGCATTACGATAAAAACATGTCGGGTAGTTTTTTTGAGCAGCTCGGTATTCCGGAACCTGACGTAAATCTGGGTGCCGGTGGCGGCAGCCAGGCCGAACAAACAGCAGCCATTATGATTGGCTATGAAAAATTATTGCTGGAAACCAACAAGCCGGATCTTTGTTTGGTGGTGGGAGACGTGACATCTACCATGGCTTGTGCCATCACGGCGCAGAAACTCCATGTAAAAGTGGCCCATGTGGAAGCTGGCATTCGCTCCGGCGACTGGACCATGCCGGAAGAGATCAACCGCATGGTTACGGATAGCATTACAAACTATTTTTTCACTACTTCTGAGGTAGCGAACACGAATTTAAAAAATGCCGGAGTGGGGGAGGACCGTATATTTTATGTGGGTAACACCATGATAGATACCTTGCTAAAACACCGGTCACGATTTCAAAAACCCGAGGTATGGGACAGGCTCAACCTGGAAAAAGGCAAATTTTTGGTGATGACCCTGCACCGGCCGGCAAACGTAGATCAGGAGGAAAAGTTAAAAGAACTGATTCAAAAAATTGTGGACCATACCCTGGATTTACCCCTGGTATTTCCAGTCCATCCCAGGACGAAGAAAATGCTTCAAAATATAGGAATAAGTCATGATCGGCTGCACATGGTCGATCCATTGGGGTACCTGCAGTTCAATTTTTTGGTAGAAAAAGCCAAAGCAGTAGTAACCGATTCCGGAGGGATCACTGAGGAAACCACCGTCATGGGCATACCCTGTATGACCCTGAGGGACAATACCGAAAGACCCGAGACCATCACCCAGGGAACAAACGAATTGTTGGGTACGGATCCCAAAGCCATTCCGCCCGCCATGGAGAAACTATTTTCCGGAAGCTGGAAAACCGGACAGGTGCCCCATTTATGGGATGGTAAAACGGCCGGAAGAATTGTCAAGGTGCTGTTGGAAAAACTGGGATAAAGAAAGCAGCTTAGAGTTAGGAAAATAGGAAACCGGAGGTTTAGCCTTTGCTACAGAAATAAATCAATTCCGTTTCGGGAAGGGCGTGTTGATGGATCAAATAGGGATCTATTTCCCTAACGAAGGGGATTTCTGTTACGTTTAATCCCGATGTGCTTAGTCTTTCGGCATAATCTCTTCCGTACTTCCGAACATGGTCGCGTTGGCCAAAAACCCGCTCCCTTTCGACGGGATCTGTGATGCTGGGGTCTTCCAGGGTTTTATCCAGGTCGTATACGGGGGATTGCAAAATGCCCCAGCCGCCAGGTTTAAGTACCCGATTGATTTCTTTACAGGCATCCACGTCGCTTTTCACATGTTCGAGTACATGGTTGCAAAAAACCACATCAAAGGTATCCTCCGGAAAGGGGATTTGGTGAATGTCCATTTTAACTTTAGCAAGGGGAGACTCTAAATCCCCGGTAATGTAGTCCAGGTTTTCCAAAGCTTCAAACCGTTTTAGGAAGCAAAGTTCCGGTGCCACGTGGAGGACTTTCAGCTGGTGGGTGAAAAAATCCGTTTTCTGCTGGAGGAATAGCCACATCAGCCGGTGTCTTTCCAGACCCAGGCATTTTGGACAAAGTGCATTCTCCCTGGCTACTCTGCCGTAAGGTAAAAACTTACGGAAGCTACTGCTGCATATCGGGCATCGAACCCTATTTCCTGTATAAAAGACAGCCCCTATTCGCAAAAAAACATGGCTGAACAGCTGCAGGTATTTTCGGGGTATGTACCGGATCGTCCAACTTATCAATGATTTCATCGGGCAAAGATAGAAATTGGGAACAAAAAAGAGCCCTGCTGTTGGATTAAACTTAGTGGAATTTGGAAAGCGCATGGCACTAATTTTTTATAAACGAAATAAACAGGAATGTACTTACATTTTATGTCAATGGCCAAATAATAGGCTCATTGGGAAGGACTTGGAAGGTGAAATAGTTACCTTTGATATGTAAATAGAGAAAAAATGAAAAAGAATTTAATTTACGTAGCTATCGGAAGTATCATCGTCATCGGCGGTTTGTACTTCTTTTTTGCCTCAAGTAGTGCGGGGGTGGAGAACGATATATTGGCTACTGTCAATAAAGGGGAGTTTAGAGTTGAAATAACTACTTCCGGAGAACTGGAAGCACTCCGATCCGTACAAGTGTTTGGACCAGCAGAGGCCCGTCGATTCAGGATTGGAAATTTCACCATTGATAAAATGGTAGATGAGGGTACAGTGGTCGAGAAGGGAGATTTTATTTGTTCCATTGATAAGACAGAGCTGTTTGGCCGCTTAGAAGATAGGCGTCTGGATCTGGAGCAGACCCGGGCGCAGTACGAACAAATCCAACTGGATACCTCATTGAATTTACGAGTGGAGCGCGACAATATTCTAAATCAGGAATACATTGTGCAAGAACAGGAATTGGTATTGGAGCAATCGCAATTTGAGCCACCGGCTATCATCAAGCAAAACGAATACAATGTAGAAAAAGCCAAGAGGGAATTGGATCAGGCAAGAGAGCGGTACCGAATCAAGACCTTGCAGGAAAAGGCCAGAATGATGGAGATCGCTGCCAAGCTTCGTGAGGATGAGTTGGAAGTAAAACAAATGGTAGATGTCTTGGATAAGTTTGTGGTTACGGCTCCTCAGGACGGTATGGTAATCTATGTAGACTACAGAGGAAATAAAGTAAAAGAGGGGTCGCAGATAAGCACATGGAATCCTGTGGTGGCGACCTTGCCTGATTTAACTACCATGCAAAGTATAACCTACGTAAATGAAGTGGATATTCGAAGGGTGAAGGTAGGCCAAAAGGTGGAATTGGGGATGGATGCTTTCCCGGATAAAAACTATACGGGAGAGGTTACCAAAGTCGCTAACGTAGGTCAGCAAAGGCCCAACTCGGATGCTAAAGTGTTTGAAGTGGTTATAGAGGTGAATGAAAGTGATCCCGTGCTGAGGCCATCCATGACATCTAGTAATTCCATCATTGCCGATCAGTTGAATGAAGTGATGTATGTTCCGTTAGAGGCGGTAAATGTTGAGAATGACAGTATTAATTACGTGTACCTT
Organism: Cyclobacterium sp.; assembly: GCA_041685605.1. GTDB lineage: Bacteria > Bacteroidota > Bacteroidia > Cytophagales > Cyclobacteriaceae > Cyclobacterium. Next base: position 26,958 of record JAWLFL010000018.1, read on the forward strand.
CGCAATGGTGTCAAGCAGGAAGTCTTGCTGGGAATGACGAATGCCAATGATGTGGTCATCGAAAAGGGATTGAACCAAGGGGACTACGTTTATTTAAATACTCCAAACTGGGGAGAAAATCTGGCTGTGAATTTATTGGAGGAATTGAATGGTAAAAGGAACCTGGACGATCAGGAGGAGGAACCGGTTGCTGAAGTTTCTTCCCTAAGCCAAAGTATGAATAATACCTCCCCTTAAGACGTTTTTGAAAATAGATACCTTTTCCCTATTACAAGTTAATTTATGTTTAACGAAAGGCTTTTAGCCAATTTTTATATCGCTTTCGAGGCGGTATTAGCCAATAAGGTACGCTCCTTACTCACTGCCTTGGGGATCATCTTTGGTGTCGCAGCGGTCATCGCCATGTTGGCAATAGGAACGGGTGCCCAGCAAGAAATCATGGAGCAAATCAAATTGGTTGGGGTGAATAACATCGTGGTGGAGCCGGTAGTGGAGCAGGTAGAGGAGCAATTGGATGAAAATAGTAGCCTGGAGAAAGAACGAAATCAATTTTCTCCCGGATTGAAACTGGATGATGCGGAGGCGATACGGAATATTATACCTGGCATAAACAAAATCAGTCCGGAAATTGTCATGGATACCTACATCGTGAAAAGTGGAATCAGGAGGTCTGCCAAACTGGTGGGCGTGAAGCCCGCCTATTTTGAAGTGCTGGATTTTCAACTGAGAGAGGGGAGGATGTTTAGCGAGAAAAACCTGATCAATGGTGATCCGGTATGTATTATCGGAAGAAATGTAGCTGCCCGGTTTTTCCCCAATCAAAGCCCTATTGGGAATAAAATCAAAAGTGGTAATCAGTGGCTGGAAGTAATCGGTATTTTAGAGGAAAGGCTCGTTTCAGAATCCAGTATTTCTAAATTGGGAATAAGGGATTTTAACATGGATGTCTACATTCCCATCCAAACCATGCTCATTCGGTATAAAAACAGGGATTTGGTTACAGAGTCACAGTTGAATGATGATGACGGAGGTGGCTCAAGTAATTACCATCAGATAGATAAAATGGTCATTCAGGTATCCGATAGCGAGCGACTCAACCCGACAGCTGAAGTGTTGGCCAAAATGCTGGAAAGAAGGCATTTCAATGTAGTGGATTTCGAAATCACAATTCCCGAGCTACTTCTTAAACAACAACAACGCACTCAAAATATATTTAACATCGTATTAGGGGCGATTGCAGGCATTTCGCTGTTGGTGGGAGGAATCGGAATCATGAACATCATGTTGGCATCTGTGATGGAAAGAATAAAAGAAATTGGCCTAAGGCTTTCGTTGGGAGCAAAAAAGAACGATATTGTGAATCAGTTTCTATTTGAATCTATTATGATAAGTGTTTCTGGTGGACTGATTGGTGTTATTTTGGGAATCGTTTTGGCGCATTTGGTGTCTACCTTCGCCGAGTTTCCGACCGTCATTACCTTGAGTTCCATTTTGCTTTCTTTTGGAGTAGCTGCCACGGTGGGCCTGGTATTTGGAATTACTCCGGCCAAACGGGCAGCCAGTCAGGATCCGATAACCTCTTTACGCTATGAATAAAACGTCTACTCTATTTCTGGCCATGATATTTTTTATGGCCATTTTTTCTGCGCAAGGTCAGGAGACCGTAAGTTATACTTTGGAGGACATAATCTCCCGGGCCAAGAGCCAATCCCCTGCCGCTCTGCGGGCAGATACCCGAAGGGAGAACCGGTATTGGTATTATCGGCTTTATCGAGCCAATTTTAATCCACAGCTCCGATTGGAGGGTACCCTTCCTCAGTATTCGCAGGCATTTAACAATGTCACCCAACCTGATGGCACGATTGAGTTCCGGGAGGTAAGACAAAATCTGGTGGATCTGGAGTTGGGCCTAAGGCAGGTAATAAGCCCCACTGGTGGGACCATTTCTGTGAATAGTTCTACCAATAGATTTGATAATTTCCTGTCTGCAGATGGTACCAACCAAACCCGTTGGAGTGGAGTACCTGTTAATGTGAATTTGAACCAGCCCATATTTGCCTTTAATCCATACAAATGGGACCGGAAGATAGAACCGATCCGGTTTGAAGAGAGCAAAAGGGAGTTTGTGGAGGAAATGGAGGACATCAGCCAGTTTGTGGCTGAAATGTTTTTTGACTTTTTGGTAGCTCAGGTCAACCTGGACATCGCCACCAAAAATTTAGAAAACTCTGAGGCCATTCTTCAAATTGAAAGAGGCAGGTACAATATTGGGACAACCTATGAGGACAAACTTTTGCAAGTGGAATTACAGGTATTAAAAGCCAAACAGGGCGTGGCACAGGCCAGACTGGATATGGAGGCCCTTTCATTGAGACTAAAATCCTATATAGGTTTGAATGATGCAGTTGATCTAAACCTGACCCTTCCCGATCAAATCCCGGACTTTGAGGTGAACGTAGAAGAGGCCATTGAATATGCTTTCCAAAACCGTTCCGATGCCATCAGTTTTGAGAGGCAACGAATGGAGGCCCAGGCAGAGGTTGCCCGGGCAAGGGGAGATCGCTTTCAAATGAACCTGAATGCCAGCTACGGTTATAATAAGGCGGCCTTGATGTGGGGGGAAATATACAATAACCCCAATACCCAGGCATTGGTCAACCTGAGTATACAGGTGCCTATTTTAGACTGGGGGAGAAACAAAGCCCGAATGAGTATCGCAAGGTCCAATCAGAAATTGACCGAATATGAAATCGATCAGGAGATCATCAATTTTGAACAGGAAATATTTACACGCGTTCGGAATTTTATCATGTTAAAAGACCGTCTGGAAATTACCAAAACCTCCGATGAAGTAGCTGAAAAACGGTATGAGATTTCTTTCCGCAGGTATCAGAGTGGGAATGTATCCATTACAGACCTGGGTATTGCCCAAGAAGATAAAGATATTAACAGAAGGCAGTATATAGAATCTTTGAGGGATTACTGGACAGCTTATTATGAGCTAAGAAAACTTACATTGTATGATTTTGAGAATCAGGAACTGCTCTACAGTCCTGAAATGAGTTTTCAGGAAGAGTAAAGAGTAAATCAGGAAGCCAGATTTAATGTGGCCAGGGGCGGGTTATGCGCTCCTGAATGTATGCCTTGTAGGAATTCCCAAGACAAAAAATGGCAGCTCCAAAGAGAAGAGCAATGTGAAAAAGGCCATTGTTATAGATTCCAAAAATGGAGTTAAGGGCAGTTAGGAATGAATCGGTGTGAAGCAAATGATCCCTGACCCAGCCAATGGAAAATACGACTCTGATAAAAATGGATAGAATTGCCAGGATCCCTCCGATTAACCCAATCAAAGGCTTTTTATAATGAATGAGCAGCCCAAAAGCGGCAAAGGTTTCAATCCCGGCTAATAATATGGCCCAAAAGAGGCTGTACTCCAGCGCTCCTATTAGTTTCAATTTGGTAAATCCACCAAACAATAGTAAACAGGCTAGGGAAATGCGGATGACATGGCCACCTATCCCCTCAATTTTCAAGTATTTTAAAAACGTTTCCACTTTCTAATATAAGAAATAAACCACAAGAATTAAACCCCACGATCACATAAAGAGCGTTTATTAATTCGAATGGGTTTAAAGAAGAGCTATTAGGGCCGGGTATGAATCCTAAATCCCAATCATTAAATGATTCCTTTATTCTACCAAAGGACTAATCTCTATATCCACCGGAGCAGATTGGTACAAGCGTTGCCCTTCTTCGTCGTATACCAGCATCCTTAAATAATAGGGACCTGCTGCCTCCGGCTCCCACACCACCTTTTTTTGGTTATTATCTACCGGTATTTCTTTATCGTTGACCCTAAGCACCAGCCTGGAAGCAGCAGAAGTATCCTGAAATAAGTGGGAAAATTGTACCGTCACGGAATTTCCTTCCATCAAAACGCTGCCATCATTGGGATAGGTGATGGTGATGGAAGGTTGCTCCAAAAGTTCCCTGTCCAACTGAAAACCCGGCGTGGTCATGCTTTTAAACATCTTATAAACCTCCGGGTCGTCCTTTTGTCCCTCGAATATAAAAGGGATGTCCTGATTTACCCCGCTTTCCATAAACCCCCAGGCGGCACCATTGAGTACGGAATAGGCCAAAGCTGCGGCCCCCTCTTTGCCAATTTTATCATCCTCATTACAAACAATCGGTTTGCCGTATTTTTTCAGGGAGGTAATCTTTTCTTCATAATCTTCCAAGGCGGTATTGTTAAAATGAATCAGTAAAAAATCCGCCGCTGTAGCCAAGGCCTCCGGAAATTCTCCATTTCCCAGCCCACTGGTACTTACCAGTAGATCAGAATGAACCGTTTTGGCGGCTTCCATCAACTCCACCTGTCCCGCCTCGCTTACCAACCAATCGCTGTCCGGCCATCCCCTGTAACCGCCATGTGGGTATTCGTTGGCAATTTCCAAAATCACATTGGTAAATCCCTCATCGGCAATCCAGTTGGCGGTGTTCCGAACAGCTGAAATAATGGCCTGTTTGTTTTCCAAAGCAAAATCATGGTCACGCTGCCGCTGATAAAAACAGGACAGGATAATGACCACTCCCTGTTTATCTGCTGCGCTGATTACGTTCTCCACCCGTTTCAGGTAAGTTTTTCTCAACGCTCCATCCGGTTCAAAAGCGGTATTGATGGCCCCTTCATAGCCGGGCAATCCTCCTTGGAGCGATATGACAAACGCATTCACCCCTAGATCCACATATTCGGGAATATGGTTGATAAAGGCTTGGGTGTTTTCCTCCGGATCAAAGGCATCCACTTGTTTTTTCCAGCCCTCCCCACGGTCTTCAAAAACAGCATTGACCATCCTTACATTCATTAGCAGGCCCTCAGCAGGAGAACCGGGGTTGGTAATGGCTCCATTGATATACCACTTATCCCCTTCTATATTGGTCCGCGTACGATTTCCCTGGGGGAGGCATTCTCCAGAAAAAAACAAGAATAAAACCACAGCAGCGATTTTAATTTGAGGGAGTCTTTTCATGGCTACATTAAATTTATTATTAGTGCCTCTAAAAATATGCCTTTTTTATTCATTCCTAAAATCCGCAAACCTGTCAGTTTTTACCCTGGCTTTATCCGTTGAATATAAGATTATGTAGCGGATTGAAGGTTATTAGTCCCAATCAATCCGGAGGGTTGCTCGTGTTATTTGCGCAGGCGATCGGTCCGGCATGTACATTTCCATCAAAATTCAGCATTGCCCGGCGTTCTGGGGAAGGGAATTACATCCCGTATATTGCCCATTCCGGTAACAAACTGAACCAACCGTTCAAATCCCAACCCAAAGCCGGAATGCGGAGTGGTGCCAAACCTCCTGGTGTCCAGGTACCACCACATTTCCTCCTGGCTGATATCCAGTTCCTGCATTCGCTCGGTCAGCTTATCCAATCTTTCTTCCCTTTGAGAACCGCCGATGATTTCTCCAATACCCGGAAACAGAATATCCATGGCCGCCACCGTTTTACCATCCTCATTTTGCTTCATGTAAAACGATTTAATAGATTTCGGGTAATCGGTAATGATCACTGGTTTTTTAAAGTGTTTTTCTACCAGGTACCTTTCGTGTTCGGATTGCAAATCGGTTCCCCAATCTTCGATGGGGTAGGTAAATTTTTTCTTTTTATTCGGTTTGGAGTTTTTGAGAATTTCCAATGCATCCGAATAGGTAATGCGTTCGAAGGTATTATTGGTAACCAATTGGAGCCGTTCTAAAAGGCCCAAATCACTGCGCTGTTCGGCTTTTTTATTTTTCTCTTCCTCAGCAGCCCTGTTGTCAAGGAAAGCCAGATCTTCCCGGCAGTTTTCAAGGGCGAAACCGATGATGTATTGCAGAAAATCTTCCGCCAGGTTTTGATTGTCTTCGGCATCATAAAAGGCCATTTCGGGTTCGATCATCCAAAACTCCGCCAGGTGACGGGTGGTGTTAGAATTTTCGGCCCGGAAAGTGGGGCCAAAGGTATATATTTCAGAAAGCGCGAGGGCGGCAAGCTCTCCTTCCAGTTGCCCGGACACCGTAAGGTTTGTCGCCCGTTCAAAGAAGTCCTGGCCGAAATCGATGTTATTGTTTTCATCTTTTGGCGGATTTTTTAGATCCAGGGCGGTAACCTGAAAGGTTTCCCCTGCTCCTTCGGCATCCGAGGCCGTGATGATGGGTGAATGGAGGTAAAAAAAACCTTTTTCATGAAAATACTGGTGTACCGCAAAGGCCAGGTGGTGTCTAATTCGAAAAATGGCACCGAAGGTATTGGTCCGGATTCTCAAGTGGGCATTTTCCCTCAAAAATTCGAGCGAGTGTTTTTTGGGCTGAATAGGGAATTTTTCCGGGTCAGCTTCTCCTAGTATTTCTACTTTTTCGGCCTGTATTTCACTGGATTGACCGGCTCCCTGAGAGGCCACGACCTCACCGGTGACTTTTACGCAAGCGCCGGTATTTGCCTTTTTTAGGGTGTCCTCATCGATTTTTGCAGGATCCGCCACAATTTGGTAGTTTTGAATGCAGGAGCCATCGTTTAATGCGATAAAGGTAACGTGCTTATTGCTGCGCCGGGTTCTAACCCATCCCATTACCGTTACGCGCTCACCTACTGAATCCTTTTCCAGTAAATGCTTGATTTTGATCCTGTTGTTAAATGCCATGAGTTTATTTTCTGTTGAGGTATATGCCTGCCTATTGTCAAAAACTTTTAATTGAATGCAAAAAACGATATAATACGCTTTTTATCAAAATTTTGATCTTATTTCCTAAATTTGAAAAATGAAAGGATGCTTTGGTAAGTATTCATTGAGTTACAAGTGCCTAACCATTATCCGGTAGAAGAATTTATGCAAAAACTGAATTTAAATCAGATATTATCTCAGAAGTTATCACCTCAGCAGATACAGTTTATCAAGCTCCTTCAGGTGCCTACGGCCGAATTGGAAGCCAGGATCGAGGAGGAATTGGAGGTCAACCCTGCCCTGGAAGAGGGTAAGGAGGAGGATGCTGACCCTCAGGCAGAGGATTTTGCCGAAGGATCTGATAATACGGAAGTGAAGGAAGACAAGGATGTAAATATTGAAGAATATTTGAATGAGGAATATGGCGGGTATAAAATGCAGGGCGATGGTAACTATTCAGGGGATGAGGAGGAACGTGAAATGCCCTTGTCCAGTTATTCAACCCTCCATGAGCAACTACTGTCACAGCTAAATTTTCTAAAGCTGGATGAGACGCAACGTATTATTGGGAAACAGCTCATTGGTAGCATTGAGAACGATGGCTATATTCGAAGAAGTCTGGATGCCATTATTAACGATCTGGCATTTAGCCAAAATGTGGAAACCGATTTGGATGAAGTGGAAGAAATTCTGATTAAGATCCAAGGGTTTGATCCTCCGGGAATCGCGGCCAGAAATCTTCAGGAATGCCTTATCATCCAATTAGAAAGAAGGGAGGACCCAAATGAGCCCTTGGTTCAGAAGGCCATTTTCGTGGTTCAGAATTGTTTTGAGGAATTCACCAAAAAGCACTATGATAAGATATTGAAGAAGGCAGGGATCGAAGAGGATGAACTAAAAGAAGTAATCCATTTGATCACCCGGCTGAATCCCAAACCGGGAGGGGTCTCGGATGGGATGGTTCGAAACCATTATGTGATCCCCGACTTTATTTTGAATAATAGTAACGGCAAATTTGAAATCGTTTTGAACTCCAAAAATGCGCCGGAACTCAAAGTGAGCAGGTCCTATTCGGAAATGTTCAGTGCCTACGATAAGAGTGATAAGAAAGATAAAAAGCTCAAGGAGACGGTAACCTTTGTCAAGCAAAAACTGGATTCAGCCAAGTGGTTTATTGATGCGATCAAGCAGCGGCAGCATACCTTAATGAAAACCATGCAGGCGATAATGGATTATCAGAAAGAGTTTTTTGTGGACGGAGACGAGACAAAACTACGTCCCATGATTCTAAAAGATATCGCTGAGAAAATCGACATGGATATTTCCACGGTTTCCAGAGTAGCCAATAGTAAGTCCATACAGACTGAGTTTGGTGTTTTCCCCCTGAAATATTTCTTCTCAGAGGGAATCGCTACCACCGATGGGGGAGAGGATGTCAGCAATCGCGAAGTAAAGAGTGTTCTCAACAAACTGGTAGAAGGGGAGGATAAGAAACGCCCCCTATCAGACGATAAGCTTGTTAAATTGTTGAATCAGAAAGGCTATAATATTGCCCGACGGACTGTAGCCAAATATAGGGAGCAATTGCAGATACCCGTGGCAAGGTTAAGAAAGGAGTTATAACGTGTGTAGAAAACTGGCAATGGGGATTTCAGTGGTTTTCCAACCGCTGGTGATTCCCTCATTAATGGTACTTACCTTATTTTACATTGTCCCGGAAGCGACGATGGTCCCTGGAGAAGCCAAATGGTCCATCTCCTTGCTGATTGGCTTTACGACTTTTCTAATCCCCGTCCTGGGATTGGCGGGCATGCGAATATCCACCTTGATCCAAAGCTATCATTTACCCGACAGGAAAGACAGGCTGCTACCTTTTACACTGGTTACGGTATTCTATGCAATGACCTCCGGATTCTTTTACTGGAAGCTGAATGTAGACCAACTCTTGATCACCACACTGGCCATGGTCAGCATCAGCCTGATGGTATTGACGATTGTCACTTATTTTTGGAAGATAAGTGCCCATCAGACGGCACTGGGAGGTTGGGTTGCACTGGTGGCGGTGCTTTCCGTTAGGTTTTATTCTACCCCTATGTTCTATTACCTGCTGTTAATTATTTCCATTAGCGGGTTGGTAGGGACGGCGAGATTATACCTCAATGCTCATAAGCCAAATGAAGTGTATGCCGGTTTTGCCTTGGGTTTCGGGATTAATTTTTTTGTTTTCTATTCTTTATTAATGGCATAAAAAAAGCAGGTTTAGTAGCTAAACCTGCTTTAATACTTTTTTTGAAGATACCTTTATTTAGAATAAAGCCACTGATACTCCGAAATTAAATTGGGTGGCCTCAGTTCCAAAGGGTCCTTGTTCCTCTTCGAAGAGACCGTTTAGTCCATAGTAGCCCCATAGATTGAATCCTGGAAACCCTAAACGCGTGTATACGCCATAACGGATCGGACTCAGTCCATATTCCTGACTGTTTTTGACTTTTTGTTCCAATCCATCACTATTGGTTACACCTATTTTTGAGTGGGCATTGTAAAGCAGTCCAAATTTCCCGCCGACGGCGGCACGAAAGCCGCTGTTGTAATCTTCTTTGTTGGCATGATACCGGAATTCAATGGGTATATCAAAATAGTTAATAGCCATGGTATTGGTGGATACCCGTATGTTTTCTCCATAAATATCTGAGATCGACACCAGTTGACTGGAATTGGGTCCCTTGGCTGGGTCGGGTATCAGGGTTTGGTTATCCTGAAACGCCAGTTTTTCCAATCCAAACCCCAACCCGGGGTTAAAAGTAAATCCGGAATTAGCGCCTAAAGGAATCTGGGTTTGGTAATAGATATTAACGACACGCGATGCTATAAATCGGGTATTCAGATCTTCTGGCCGGTTGTTAAGTAAATTAAATCCAAAATCCAAAAACAAGTCTCCTTTAATGTTCGGCCTACCGCCTATAGGGGTTCGCTCTCCTTGTTGGGCCTGAAGTTGAAAAGTGAATAGGAATACGATGGAAATTAGGGTAAGTCTTTTCATGAAAACAATGATTATTTTTTCAATTGATCGGCTAAATTAGGAAATCTTGCTTGATTTGGAATGTTATTCATCTTAATAATTCTTAAATTAAAAATTCAGTGGTCTTGATTCTTTCCTGCTAATGTCTCTTTGTAATATTCGTGTTATTGCTTACCTTTGCCTTCCGTTAAAAGGAAATGGCCTCGTAGCTCAATTGAATAGAGCACTTGATTACGGCTCAAGAGGTTCCAGGTTTGAATCCTGGCGAGGTCACAGTCTTCCCTGATAAGTATGGGGAATAGTTTAAAAATTTATCTAAAAAAATTCACCAAATCCATTGCCAGCTCAAAAAAACGGGTCATCTTTGTGATCCCAAACGGGGGAAGCGACGCGAGAAAGGGATGAGGAGTTGGAAGTTGCTAAAAAAAGATAAAAAACATTTTGCCAGGGTC